>JAPLMK010000049.1 GCA_026387085.1 Candidatus Omnitrophota bacterium | reverse complement strand
TGCCAAGAATAGTTAAATTTAGTATTTCTGTAAAGTTTTTTCCTTCTCCCCTGGGGGAGAAGGTAGAGGATGAGGGGGGTCTTTAAGTTTCAAGTCCCTTCGTGGGTTTTCACCCCTCACCTTCACCTCTCCCCGCCTGGGGCGGACTTACAGCCCTGAGGGGAGAGGGATTTGAAAGAATGGATGCTATTTATCGCTAATAAGACACTTTGTATTTTACGGTCAAGTTGAATGCTGTCCTAAAAATACATCACTTCTTTAAGCGTTTTAAGCAACAGGCAGTAATTGTCAAAACTTACCGTCGGCGGAACAGAGTGGTCGATGTGGTAGATGTATCCGCCGCCTTTCTTGGCGGCGTTGACTTTAGACGTAACTTCCTCCACAATCTCTTTCTGGGCGCCCCGGGCGATAACGTCGGCGTTGATGTTGCCGAAGAAGGTTATTTTGTTGCCGTAAAGCCGCTTCAGTTCCCGCACGTCATTTCCGGCCCGGGCCTCCAGGGGTTGGATGGCGTCAAAACCGGTTTCAATCAGCAGCGGGATGAAATTCCGGACATCGCCGTCGCAGTGCAGCATAAAGAATAGGTTATTCTCGTCGCAGAACTGCCGGTATTTCCGGTGTATCGGCTGGACAATCCGGCGGTAAACTGAAGGCGAAAAGAGCATGCCGTTCCGGTAGCAGAGGTCCGCGAAGAACCAGAGCCCGTCAAATTGGATGCCTTTGCTTTCAATGAGCCACTTAAGATGGGCGATGCTGAAATCGGCCAATTGTTCCATTATCCGGCTGACTTCATCCGGGTACTCCATGAAGGCGGTGAGTCCCTTTTCAAAACCAAGCAGGTGTTCAATTACAAACCAGGCGGGTTCCAAGGGTGTGACGGTAATGAAATCGCCCCGCTTTTGCGCTTTTTTATATTCTTCTATCTGTGCAACATCAACGCGGTCAACCGCAATGTCATTGTAGCGCTTCAGGCAATTTAGGGCTTCTTCCATATTCGTTGCCCCGTAACGGATGTTGGCCGGTGGCGCGGTCTTGGTTTTCCATCTCTGGAGCGTATTACCGAAGTTGTCGGTGTAGATTGCAAATGTTTCGTTCTCTTCCAGGGTCTTTTCTTTGAATCCCGGAGAATTATCCGGACCGTAAGTGAAGATGCGGTCCAGACCGAAATATTCGTGTATGTCTGCCGATTCCGGCAAACCTTCTTTTTTCCAGCGCTCGATGGTCTCGGGCCAGAAAGCCAGGTCGCAAATGGGAATACGGCTGGTTGGCCTTCTTGCCAGAGTATCTGATATCAGTTCTCTTGAGGTCATGGTTGTTTAAAAATCGATGTAATTTAAATTATATGTGAGGTTTAAGAGAAACCTCCGGTCTATTTCTTACGCGTGGTCAGCCCCCAGTTTGTGACGTTTTTCGGGTTGCCTTTGTCTCCCGGCAGAAGTTCCCGGTAATTTTCCGCCACCTTCCGGAAAGCGGCCGCGTGCTCCTTGATTACATTCGGATAGTAGCGCTTGAACCAGGGAAGCCGGAATATCTTTGTCTGGATTCCCTCGGAGACCGGCAGGGAGCCCTCCGGTTGTTTCAAACCCGGGTTTGAATTGGCAAACCGGGTGGGTCTGCACTGGTGGTAAATATCAACGGTGCGGAACAAGGGATGCAGGTGGAGGGCCTGGGTGCAGCCGGTTTCGGTGGAAGAGCCTTCCGCGGAAACCGCTTCGCAAAAACGGGTGGCGGAAAGGCCGCCTAATTCTTCAGAACGATAGAGGCCCCGGCACATAAACCAGCCCCCCATCGTTGTTTTGGAACCCTTGGGCGGCCGGGGAAAACTGATGCCGGGCGCGCCTTCCAGCAAGTCACAGAAGTAGTTCATGGACTTGTCAATCTCCGCCATCTCCCTGGGATATTTTTTCAGTTGGACCAGGCCCACCGCCGAGGATAGTTGGTGCATGCGGTACTTGTAGCCGCCCCAGGGCAGTCCGGCGCCGGCGGCCACTTCCGGCAAAGTCAGTTCTGCCGCGCGTTCGTAGAAACCGAAGGCCGCCGCCCGCTGGTAAACCTCCTGGCTGTTGGTTAAAAGGATACCGGCTTCGCCGATGGCAAAGGACTTGCCGCTCATCAGGGAGAAGGCGGAAGCATCACCGAAGGTGCCAACCATTTTGCCTTTATATAAAGCGCCGTGGGCGTGGGAAACGTCTTCGATGACCTTTATTTTGTGCTTGCGGGCAATTGCCATAATCTTATCCATATCCGCGGGCCTTCCGCAGTAGTGAACAACAACGATGGCTTTGGTTCTCTTGGTAATGCGGTGTTCGATATCGTTGGGGTCAAGGCAGAGGGTCTTGGGGTCTATGTCGGCAAAGACCACGGTCCCGCCCAGGGAATAGACCGGCAGGCAGGAAGCCCAGTAGGTGATGGACGGGCAGATGATTTCATCACCGGCCCCGATTCCCAGTCCGAACATCGCGCTCTGCAGGGCGCCGGTTCCGGTGCTGAAGCCCAGGCCGTACTTCATCTTGTGCCAGTCGGCAAAGCCGCGCTCAAACTTCTTGGTTATATCGTTGCCGGACATGTTGCCGGCGCGCAGAACTTTAAGAACCGCGTTCTCCATCTCCTTGTTTATGATGGGCCAGGTAAAGACATCCTTGGGGTTGCTCCGAACCGATTTTTTACCGCCTAAAAGCGCTAATTTAGACATACTGTCTCCTTGGTGGCGCGCGTAGGTTTCCGAAGGTAAATCAATTATTAATTTTATCTTAATAACGCAGTTGACGTCAATTAAAGTAATCGTGGTTTGTTATCGAGGCCGCAAGTCCGGAGAGCGCGGGTGCTTTACAAGAAAAAGAAAAATGAGTTATATTATTTAATGCGCGTAGGAATGTGAAATCGGGTGGCATAAGAATAGGAGATTGACCGGAATGGTTGCCAGGGAGCAAAAATCAATGACTTGTTTATTTCAGAGAGAAGCAGGCCAACGCCGATGAACTGCAGAGAGCGGGTTTTGGCTTCTTTTAAACATATCGAACCGGAGAGCGTGCCGGCGTGGCTGGGCGCCTCGCCTGAATTTCGGGAAACAGCAAAAATTTATTTAGGGTTGGAAAAAGATGAGGACCTTTCGGTCCGCCTCGGGGACCATTTTCGCCGGGTATTTGCCAAATACGCCGGACCGGAGCACGCCAGCCCGTCCTTTAACCTGGAGCCCGGCGCCACGTATCGGACCCCGTTTAACGTAGCGCGCTACGGCTATGGTTACGGCCAGCCCTTAAGCCACCCGCTTGCCAACGCTACCATTCCGGAAATAGATAAATACCCTTGGCCGGACCCAAAATGGATGGATGTTTCCGGCATCAGGGCCGAAGCGCTGAAGTATGACAGGCAGTATGCGATCCTGGGCGGAGATTGGTCACCGTTCTGGCACGATGCCATCGACCTTATGGGGATGGAAAACCTCTTTTTCAAGATGTTTGACCAGCCGGAGTTGGTTGACGCCCTCCTGAAGCATATCGTTGATTATTATGCGGGCACAAGCCAACGAATTTTTGACGCATCCGCCGGCGCCATAGATATTTTCTTTATCGGCAATGATTTTGGCGGCCAGAACGGACCGCTGATAGGAGAAGAACTCTTCCGGCGGTTTATTGCGCCGCACCTGAAGCGCCTGGTTGATTTGGGCCATGATTATGGCCTTAAGGTCATGCTGCATTGTTGCGGTGGTTTTGCCCCTCTGATACCGGCGATGATTGAAATCGGATTGGACGGGCTGCAGTCGTTGCAGCCATCCTGTTCGGGGATGGAGCCGGTCCGGTTAAAAACAGAATTCGGAGACAAGATTACGCTGAATGGTTGCATTGATACCCAGCACGTGCTTATGGAGGGAACGCCTGATTCGGTGCGGGCTAAAACGCGCGAGATTCTGGCGCTTATGAAACCGGGCGGCGGTTATATCGCTTCGCCCAGCCACGATTATCTTCTGCCGGGGACGCCGGTGGAGAATGTCGTGGCTATGTTTGATGCTGTTCGCGAGTACGGGGTTTACGCCGCGCTTGGAAGATAATATCCTAAACAGGTATTGTCAAAAAT
>JAPLMK010000076.1 GCA_026387085.1 Candidatus Omnitrophota bacterium | reverse complement strand
CAGAGGTGGGCGGCTTTGAGTCCGCATTCCATCAGGTCGTTAAGTTCGGCGTGGTTTTTGACGCCCGCTAATTTTGGACCGAAAGTCAGGTTGTGGCGAATGGACATCGGCAGCGGAATCGGTAGGGCAAAGACCATGCCTATTTTCCGGCGTAATTCCCCCAGGTCCACGGAAGGGTCAAAGACACTCCTGTTTTCAAAGAGAACCGAGCCGGAAACCCGGTATCCTTCATCAAATTCAATCAGACGGTTTAGGATGCGCAAAAACGAGGTTTTACCGCTGCCGGTCGGACCGATGATGCCCAGGATGCTGTTCCGGAGCAAAGAAAGATTTATGGAGTTGAGAATCATCTCCTCTTTTCCCTGAAGGGAGAGGCCGATGGTTTCTATGATTATCGGTGATTTAGCCATGGGTTTTTTCCAGGAATTTATGCATTGTATAGTAGGCGATGGTGTTGATGACTAGAATTATTATGACTAAAAGAGCCGCGGTGCCGTATGCGTTTTTCAGGCTGATACCTTCCCGGGCCAGGATGTAAAAATGGACCGCCATCGTGCGCACCGAATCCAGGGCTGAAGCCGGCATCTTCAGGGAAGAACCGGCCGTGAAGATTACCGCGGCGGTTTCGCCGATGGAGCGGCCGAGCGCGAGCATGATTCCGGTGAAGATTCCGGAAAGAGCAGAGGGCAGAACAACTTTGGTTATTCCCTGCCATTTGGTTGCGCCCAGGGAGAAAGCCACTTCCCGGTAATGCCGGGGGACCGCTTTGATTGATTCCTCGCTGGTTCGGATGATGGTGGGCAGTATCATTATCGCCAGCGTTAACCCTCCGGAAAGGAGCGACCAGCCCATCTTCAACGTAACCACAAAGAGAACAAAACCGAAAAGGCCGAAGATGATTGATGGAATTCCGGCCAGGCATTCGGCGCCGAACCTGATGGTTGCGGTCAACCGGTTTTCCCGGGTGTATTCGGTCAGGTAGATAGATCAGGGGCAACAGGAATGTTCCCGCAATGGCCGGAAAAATTCCCCCGGATTCACCCATTTCTTTGGGTAGACCGAAGATAAACCTGGAATTAAGGACCGGTAATCCCTTAACCAATATAAAACCTAAGATGAAAAGAAGGATAAAAAGGACGACAATAGCCACGATGCTGAAATAGGTGTCAGCCAGCCGTTGGGTTGTGACCGGATTACGCCGCAGAAATTTCATTTATTCTGTCCTTTGGAAAGGGAGTCCGTTTTAAGTCCCAGACGCGAGATGTAGGTAGCGGTTACGTTTAGAATCATAATAAAAATAAAGAGAATGACTCCGGTGGCAAAGAGCGCTTTCTGGTGGTCACCGGTAGCGTAACCCATCTCTAAAGCGATATTACTGGTAAGCGGTCGGATTGGGTCCAGGGGCGAGTGGGGAATATTCAGCGCATTTCCGGCTACCATAATTACGGCCATTGTTTCGCCGATGGCGCGTCCCATTCCCAAAATCACGGAAGCCAGGATGCCGGTGCGCGCCGCCCGCAAGGTTATAAAAATAGTTGTTTGCCACCTGGTCGCTCCCATGGAGATGGAAGCTTCGCGGAAAGAGTCGGGGACGGCTTTCAGCGAATCGGTTGAGATGCTGATGATGGTGGGCAGAATCATGATACCCAGAATGATGCTGCCGGCCAGCAGGGAAAATCCCGGACCGCCGAAGGTCTCACGGATGAACGGAACCAGGATGACCACGCCTATAAATCCGTAAACCACTGAGGGTATGCTGGCCAGAAGTCGGGTTTTATCGCCGATGATTTCGGCTAAAAACACGGCGCAGGAGATTCCGGTCGGAACGCCGATGACCAGCGCGCCCAGCGTTATCCAGACAGAGGAGAGGATCATCGGCAGGATTCCGAATTCGCCGCCGGAAGGAGACCATTCTTTTCCGGTGAGGAAGTTAATGATTCCAACTTTGAAGATTAAGGGTAGGCCTTCTTTAAAGATAAAAAAGGTTATGGCGGCCAGGGAAGCAATTGACGAAAGGGCGATGAGCAACAATACCTTGCCGGCGGTGTTTCGTTTCATTTAGTCTCTTTTATCTTGATTAAACCTTTTTTGGCTACCAGGTTCTGGCCTTCCGGAGAAAGACAGAATTTAATGAAATCTTCAGATAAGGGATTATTCCGGGTTTTCAGGACAAAGAGAAATCGCCGTACTATCTTGTAATTCCCGTTTTTGATGGTTTCGACGGTGGGCAGGATGTTGTCAATGGCCAGCGGCTTAACCCGTTTATCCACCAGTCCCAGTGAGATATAACCGATTGCGTTTGGGTCGCCGGCCACGATTTCCCGGATGGCTCCGTTGGAATCCTGGACCAGCGCCGAATTGGAGATTCGTTCCATTGTTTTGGAACCCGGCGCTTTCATCACCGATTCTTCAAAACTTTTTCTGGTTCCGGAGCCTTCTTCCCGGGTAACTACAGTGACCGGCCGGGCGTCGAGTTTATCAATATGTCCGGCGAAGAGGTTTCTCAGTTGCGCGCTTGTTATATTGGTCAGGGGGGATTTGGCATTGGCGATTACAGCGATTGCGTCAAAAGCGACCGGCACGATGTGTAATATTTTTTGTCCGCCGGAATCAAACTCTTCTTCCGGTTTAAGTTCTCGCGAAGACATTCCAATATCGGAAGTTCCGGTGAGGGCTGATTCAACTCCGGCGCTGGAACCGCCTCCCTGGATAATTACATTAACTTCCGGGTGTGTGACGGCGTAGGCTTCGGCCCATAATTCGGCAAAGGGCTCGACCGAAGTTGAGCCGGCCAGGATAATTTTTCCGGCATAACCTTTGCCGCAGGAGCTTAAAAAAAGGCAAATAAGGGTGGCTGAAAGCGCGGGAACCAGTAATTTCGGATAGCGGAAACCCATGATGGCTACTTTGTGCGTTTGCGCCGTGAATTGTATGCCGGGATTGCCCGGTGCTGTTAATGTAGCGGTCGGATTTATCCGACTGTTTGTGCGATAAATTGCACCGCTACAATACGTCGGATTTATTCGACCCGCGCAGTTGCCGTTAACAGAATCCGGAAAGCCGGGCGATTACACGATGCGAAACAGTTTGGCAAAGACCAGGGTTAGAGTGGAAAGAAGTTTTATCAGGACGTGCAGGGATGGTCCGGCGGTATCCTTGAAAGGGTCGCCGACCGTATCACCGGAGACAGCCGCTTTATGAGCGAATGAACCTTTGCCGCCGTGCGCGCCGGATTCAATGAATTTTTTGGCGTTGTCCCAGGCACCGCCGCCGTTATTAAACAAGAGCGCCATGATAACACCGGTAATTGTACCTACCATCAGGGTGGCGCCGACCGCTTCCGCGCCCAGAAAAAATCCGATGGCAATCGGCACGATAACCGCGGTAACACCGGGTAGCACCATCTCCTTCAGGGCGCCCCGGGTGCAGATATCAACCGACTGAGCGTAATCCGGTTTTTCCGTTCCGGTCATAATGCCCGGTTTTTCCTTAAACTGGCGCCGGACATCGTTGATGATGTAGAAAGCGGCGCGTCCGACCGCGCGGATGGCAAAAGACGAGAAAATGAAGACCAGGACCGCGCCTAGGAAACCGCCGATGAAGACAACCGGTTTTGCCAGGTCAATGACGGAAATTTTAACTTCGGCCATGTAGGCAGAGAAGAGCAGGAAAGCCGCCAGGGCAGCCGAACCAACCGCGTAGCCCTTAGTGAGCGCTTTGGTGGTGTTGCCGACCGCGTCAAGACGGTCTGCCCGGCGCCTGGTCTCTTCCGCGCCGTGCGACATCTCCACGATGCCGCCGGCATTGTCGGTGATGGGACCGAAAGTGTCCATGGCCAGGATGAAGGCGCAGGGCGCCAGCATTCCCATGGTGGCAACGGCGGTTCCGTAAAGGCCGCCGTTTGGCAGTCCGGTAATCTTGCCGAAATAATAGGAGCTTAACAAAGCAACGGAGATTACGATTGCCGGCATGCCGGCGCTTTCCAGCCCGACCGCAAAACCGGAAATGATATTTGTGGCGGCTCCGGTTTCGGAGGCCTTGGCGATTTCTTTAACCGGACGGTACTTGTATTCGGTATAGTACTGGGTAATGTAGACAAAGGCAAGGCTGGCCAGGATTCCGATAATGCCGCAGAGGAAAAACCAGGTCCAATAATCGTGAAGAAGCGCGTAGGTGGCTATCCAGAGACCGACGCCGGCCAGAATGGTTGTCAGGAAATAGCCGCGATTCAGGCCTTTCATCGGGTCGGTGGCTATCCAGAGACCGATACCGGATAGGATGGTTGTGAGGAAGTAGCCGCGGTTCAGCCCTTTCATCGGGTCCTCATCTTCTTTGATTTTAACCGACATGATGCCGATGATGGAAGCAACCAGGCCCAAGGCACGCGCCGCCAGCGGGAAGAGGATGCCCTTGATTCCGAAGACCGGGTAGAGCGGAATACCTAGAATCATTGCGCCGATATTTTCCGCGACGGTTGACTCAAAGAGGTCGGCGCCGCGTCCGGCGCAGTCCCCGACGTTGTCTCCGACCAGGTCGGCAATGACTGCCGGATTTCTCGGGTCGTCTTCCGGAATGCCGGCTTCCACCTTACCAACCAGGTCGGCTCCGACGTCTGCGGCTTTGGTGAAGATTCCGCCGCCTAACTGGGCGAAAAGCGCCACGAACGAAGCGCCGAAAGCGAAACCCACTATCAGGAGCGGAACTTCCTGAGGATTGCTGAGACCGCCGAAAAGAGCAAAGATTCCGGATACGCCCAGCAGGGAAAGAGCGACGACCAGGATTCCGGAAACGGCGCCGCCTCTTAAAGCAATCTGGAGGGCTTTATTGATACTTTTTCCCACGGCCGCAGCGGTTCGGATATTTGCCCGTACCGAAATATACATCCCGACAAAACCCGCCACGGAGGAACAGAGCGCTCCCAGGACAAAGGCGAAAGCAGTGTGCCAGCCGAAGGAAACTTTTCCGCTTAGCGCGTAGATGAGGAAGATGACGACGGCAAGCACCGCGGTTAACACGGCAATCGTGCCGTACTGGCGTTTCAGGAATGCCATCGCGCCTTCCCGGATGTGGTCGGCGATTGCCTGCATCTGGGGGTTGCCCATTTCCTGGTTGAGAACGTGCCGCGCGAGAAAGTAAGCCACTAACAGACCAAGCAGACTGGTGAAGATAATTAAATTAAACATAGTTTTCGCTCCTTTTGGTAGTGGGGAAAGTTGTTGTTTCGGTTTAAATATCCGAAATAAAAACCGTTTAATTTTAGCACAAAATTATACACCAAGTCAAAGCATGACAGGTTTG
>JAPLMK010000009.1:3077-3412 GCA_026387085.1 Candidatus Omnitrophota bacterium | reverse complement strand
ACCTTTCCGGCAGTGGTGACCGATAAACTCCGGGTTGTGGTGAATAAGCAGCTTGAGGGAGGAGCAAGGTTCTGCGTGAATGAAATAGAGGTTTATTAATCAATTTCCGCAGTTTTTAGTATAAAAAAAGGAAGATAGCGGAGGGATAATATCGGTGGGCCCAGCAGGGATCGGCGCCGCTCGGCTTTCACTGCGCCTCGGGTCGGCCCCCCGCTGGCAACGCTCCTTAATCAGTCGCCTTGCCTGACTTCGCTCCGTTCGATCCCTGTTTTTGTTAGGGAGCTTACAAGTGGGCCCAGCAGGGATCGAACCTGCGACCAACGGATTATGAGTCC
>JAPLMK010000009.1:0-3026 GCA_026387085.1 Candidatus Omnitrophota bacterium | reverse complement strand
TACCGCTGAGCTATAGGCCCGGAGAAAAGAAAGACAGTATAATTATAACATATAAAGACGGGATTCTTCGGCTGTGCCTCAGAATGACAAACACATCTGTCATCCTGAGCCGATTTTGCGAAGGATCTCGCAGTTAAGAATTTGATTCTTCGCTGCGCTCAAGTGCGAAGAATTGCGTCAGGATTTTCTCAGAAGGGAAAATAGGGCAGGGTGACCGCCCATCCCTTTATCCGCTTGACAAATAGTTTGTTAGTAGGTAAAATTTCCTGAAAATCTGAGGTATAAACAGAAAGGGGGTGAAACAAGATGAACAAAGCGGAATTAATTGAAGCAGTAGGAAAATCAGTATGCAGCAAGAAAGAGGCAGCAGACGCAGTGGAAGCCGTTTTGAACGCAATTAAAGCAACTCTGAAAAAAGGCGGCGATGTGACCCTGGTCGGTTTTGGAACATTTAAGGTGGCCAAGAGAAAGGCACGCACCGGTCGGAACCCGCGCACCGGAGCCAGCATAAAGATTTCTGCCAAAAACGTTCCTGTATTTAAGGCAGGCAGCGCGTTGAAATTAGCCGTAAAGTAAGCGAATCAAGCACATAAAAAAGGCAGTCCGTCTGAGTTTGACTCAAAACGGACTGCCTTTTTTTAGTAGTCGGGAAATTGTCATTCCCGCATGTTTTAAGCAGGAATCCATCCTAAATTGGTATTATTTCCACTCTACCATCTTAACGCCGGGGACCGACATAAACCGGCGCACGACTGTTTCCGCGGCAGTGTGGTTTTTATGGCGCACACTGAACTCAACTTCGGTCATCGGAGGCGGAGTTTGAATTTTGATGGCCTGGCTCAGTATCTTCATCTGAAACTCATCCAGAACCTGAAGCAGGGGCGCCATCTCTTTTTCGCCGTCCCGGGTGATGAGGATTGTGTGGTAGATGTCTTTCGGAATAAATTTTTCCACCATGCGCAGGAAATAGAGGACCAGGATGGAGATTACGGTGCTGGCTACGCCCAGGGAGTAAAAGCCGCATCCGATTGCCAGGCCGATGGCGGCTACCACCCAGAGGCAGGCGGCGGTAGTAATGCCGCGGGTGCGCTGTTTGTCTCGGACGATGGCGCCGGCGCCCAGAAAACCGATGCCGGTGATGGTGCCGTAGGCGATGCGCGCCGGGTCAAGCCGGAGGACGGAATCGGAAGTAAAGTGCGCAAATAGTTCTGGCACGCGCAGGGAAGTTATCATAATCAGGCAGGTGCCGCTGCAGACCAGAATCAGGGTGCGGAAACCGGCTTCCCGGCCGCGGCTTTCCCGTTCCAGGCCGACGATTCCGCCCAGGAGCGCGGCGATAAGCAGCCGTAAGACCCATTCCCATTCAGATGTATAAATCGGACACTCCTTTTTTATGGATTCCCGCTTACTATACGCGGGAATGACAAAGTAAAGTGTAACTCTTTTTGCTACAAAAAGGCAAATTGGGTTAAAATAAGAAAATGCGCTGTCTGCTTTCCTTCCTGATTATCGCTGTCGGTTTTGTTCCCTTCTGCCAGGCCCAGGAGATTCCTTTTCGGGCCGGGGAAGTTCTCCAATACCAACTTAAATGGAATGTTTTTACCGGAGGCAAGATATTGCTTACGGTTCAAGAGGATGCGTATCTTGAAGGAGAACGCGCCTTTCACCTCCAGGCGGAGGCGGAGACTGAAGGGATGTTCCACAAATTCTATCCTTTCCGCGTCAAGATTGAGTCCTTTGTTTCCCGGAATGATTTTTTGCCCTTACGCTACCAGTATTCATCGTGGGCGCCGGATGAGACCAGGTTGGAAGTAACTTCTTTTCCGCGCGGCCAGCCCCAGGGGAAGTACCACTTGGACCAGGATAAGAAGGGAAACAAGAGAGTGAAAGACGAGATGTTTGATGTGAGTGATTTTTTTCAGGATCCGCTTTCGGTTCTTTATTATATCCGGACCCAGGAACTGAACGTGGGGGAGCAGATTGAAATTCCGCTGAGCGTTGACCGTAAGAATTACAAAATATTAGTGAATGTGCTCCGCCGGACAAGGATAAAGGCAGTCGGGAAAACATGGAACGCTTTTATTTTGGAACCCAAAGTTTCACTGGGGGAGACGCCGTTTAAGTTTGCTTCGCTCTGGATATGGGTTTCGGCGGATGCGGCAAGGATACCGCTCTACTTTTCCAGCCGCGCCCCGCTGGGCGTGATTTCGGGGACGCTGATTAAGATAGGAGACGATTAATAACGCTTTGTCATTCCCGCAAGCATTAGGCGGGAATCCAAGCGCGATCCTGCTTGTTAATATGAAAACATTGGCGATTGATACGACCGGGGAAGATAAGAGCGTTGCGCTGGCTTGCGATGGAAAACTGCTGGCAGAGGTTTCTTTTCGCGGAGACCTTTTTTTGGAATTCTGGCCGCACCTGGAAGATTTCCTGAGCGCGAATCAGGTAAAGATAAAAGAGATTGACTGTTTCGCGGTTAACACCGGGCCGGGTTCCTGGACGGGCTTGCGTTTTGGAAGCGCGGTGGTCAAGGGTTGGGCCGTGGCGACCGGCCGGAATGTGTTCGGATTGCCGGCGGTTCGGATTGCCGGCGGCGGAATTATCTGCCCGCTTGTTGCCGGAACATACGCCGGCGGCAACCCTGGCTTGTTGTTGCGACGGCGGAGCGAATCCGGGGGATTTAAAGTTGGTTTATGGTCGTTTGCTTAAGTTTCGGAAGATAGGGGAAATCACCCCTACCTCGCCTCCCCCGTCAAGGGGGAGGAAATTCCCCTCTCCTGGCGGGGTTATTTTAGGACATAAAACAAACAAATAAATAAATAAACAAACAAACAAACAAACAAACAAATATTAAAAGGTTATAATGATACTGTCTATCTTGAATCAGAAGGGCGGGACCGGTAAGACAACGATAGCGGTAAACTTGGCTGTGATGTATGCCAAGGCCAAAAACGGGAGTGGGGTTCTCTTGGTGGATGCTGACAGCCAGGGTAGCGCGAAAGCCTGGGCAAGCATCCGGCCGG
>JAPLMK010000065.1 GCA_026387085.1 Candidatus Omnitrophota bacterium | reverse complement strand
TGTTTTCTGTCATTCTGAGCGATAGCGAAGAATCTGACGCACTTTGTCATTCTGAGGGAACCGAAGGATCTCACACCACTAATTACAAGATCCTTCGCTATTACGGCTCAGGATGACAAAATACTTTTGTTTTGACAGTACCTAACAGAACTTATTCGTACATCTCAATTTCGTAAATCTCCGCCCGCTTATCCGGCGGTGATTTGGGCATCAGTATCTTTATCTTCACCGTGGATAGTTGCTCCGGAAAAGTAAACGTAACCAGTGAAGCGTGGTTATCTTTAATCTCCCCCTTCTTCTGCCATTCGCCGTACTTCCAGATGTAGAACTCCAACTCCTCCACATTGCCGGTGTAGATATTAATCTTCTTGAACTTCGGGATGAAGGCGGGGAAGGCGGCTTCCAGCCGAACCGGGGTTACCCGAGCCATGTGGTTCCGCCAACCAAGGGTATCACACATTCCGTTGGTAAGCGAGTGGAGCGATTTGCTGGGGATGTAGGTGTCGGAGGCGTCCCAGATAATTTCTTTGCCCCGTCCGTAAAGGATATTGCCCGGTTTCTTGAGCGCGGCCTTGCCTACGGCTATCTCTTTCCGCAGGTTTTCGGCGGTCTTGAGGTCGGCGCCCATTAGTGGGTTGGAGAGAATCCGGGTTTCGTAAGGATTGAAACTGAGCGTTATCTTTCCGTTCTGGATGTCGGCGGTGGTTTTGTCGCGGTAGCCGTACAGTTTTTCAATTCCTTTCAGGCCGTCGCATTCAATCGTGGCGGTGGTCTTCTTATCCAGCAGGTTGACCGCGATGACCAGGACCTTGCCGTTAACCTTCTTAATCATCACATCCACCCCATCCTCAACCGTAGTTACCTTTAAGAGCAGGGATTTTTCCGGACTCAGGAGGAACTCGTCCATGCCGGCCAATGTTTCGTAAACAAAATCACATCCCAGCCGCAGGTCGATTGAATCAAAATGGTCATTATAGCAATAGGTAACTATGCCGGTGCACCCGTTTACGATGCCGGTATAAACCATGCAACTGTATTCGTCAAAAGTGGGGTAGTCGGCGTATTTATCTATAAAACCGTAACTGAATGCCTGCGGGGTATGCCAGGCCGGAATCCGGCCCTTCCCGGCAGAGAGGACCATGCGCATCTGGTTCCGGACCTCTTTAGGGCTGCGCATGCTTCTTTTTCCGGAGGAATCTACAATTGGGTCGAGGTATGGATGCGGGCTTAAGATATCAGCGCAGCCGGTATAGAGTTCCGGGGACCGCGAAATTATCAGCACCGGATGGTACGGGTCCAGTTTTTTGATAAAATCATACTGGTATTTAAGGTAGACCGGGGAGAGCCCGCGGCATTCCGGCTCATCGGCCAAGTAATACCACAGGAACTTGGAGTTGTTTCTGTTTGCTTCGATATTTTTTTGCATCTCGCTGAAAACCAGGGCGGATGGCTCGACATCTTTTGTCACCCGGCCGGTTGCTTGTTCGGAAGTATCGATCCGTTCGGCTTCCATGCTAACCTGGCGAAACCAGACATTGACAAACTTGCTGTCAGGGTGAGGAGTTGTCTTCAGGAGTTCTTCGCTGACCATCCAGGTCTCGTCTCCGCACCATCCCCGGGCAAAGATGGGCTTACTGTTAACAATCAGGCGTAAGTTCTGATCGATATAGACGCAGCTGCCCGGTGCCGGGGCCAGTTTCCGGATAAGGACCGTATGCTCGGCGACCATCTTGCCGCCAGTTGTTATCTGGCAGGTAAGGGGGTATTCGCCGTCAGCTAAGGACGCCGCGTCAAAGGTGAAGTTTACAACGTGGTCCGCCACCTTCTTCTTAACCGGTGGTTGGTTGCCCAGGGAGATGGTCAAGTCCGCGCCCCGCAGTTTCTCCAGCGGCAGGTTAAGGGTGAGGGAGCCGGTAATCTTCTTTACTTCCTGTCCCGGGAAGATGCAGTTGGCGTAGAAGGGCTCGGTGATATCGATTACCAGCGGGTTGTAATTAACGGTTAAGGGGAAGTAGATGCCGTTTATCAGTTCGCCTTTTTCCGAAGCGAGGGTTGCCTTGATTGTCCGCTTGCCGGTGTCAACAAAAGAAAGGTTATCGATGGTAAATGTCCCTTCGCCTTCCGCAACCTTTACCTT
Organism: Candidatus Omnitrophota bacterium; assembly: GCA_026387085.1. GTDB lineage: Bacteria > Ratteibacteria > UBA8468 > MWAK01 > MWAK01 > JAHJUB01. Next base: position 48,983 of record JAPLMK010000065.1, on the reverse strand, counting down.
CTGGTTCGGGACAAGGGCTGTTCCGGCTGCGTCGTACAGCGAAAAGAGGTATTCCCCGGCAGTTAACTTGGTGGATGAGGTATTAACCTCCATACTCCCGGTGAAGTTCTTTTCGGCGCTGGTGATGTAGACCTGCAGGTTGGTAATCCTTAGGTCAAAGCGCGGGTCCTTCCGGGGCATGCCGGCTACTTTGGTAAACTTGTCCGGTTCGTGGAACCCGCCCCGCAGGGGAGACCAGGTTGTCAACTCATATTCCGGCTTCCTTTCCCGGGCAACGTTCACCAGCCACGTATCAGAAAATGCTTTGGAATCGGTGTAGTAAAATACGGAAAGGGGAATCCTGACCTCGGCCGTCCAGAAGTCCACGCCCTTGTAAATGGCCGAATCCCACAAGGCGCTGTAACTGGCTGTGGCGGTATTGCCGCTTTCAATAAAGCGCATATCCCACTGGGCATTGGTAGCGCTTAACGCAAACTGATAATAGGTAACCCCTTTCCCGGACGGGTCCAGGAAAATTTCGATGCAGTCGTCGGCAAAGAGATCTGTCATATCGCGTTACTTGGTTATAGCCAGGAGTTTACCCATCTCTCTTTCAGCGCAGGAGATACCAAGGTAGATGGCATCCGGGCTGACCAGCATGCGGAATTCGGTCTTGGCCGGCGCTTTGGTTTCGTTCGCGCTGGGCAACCAGATAAACGGGGAGCTGGGCCGGGCTGTTTTCCAGGAGGCCTCATCCAATTTGCCGTCAATCTTTATTTCGCCGGACAGGGGCGAGGGCGTAAAACTTTCCGCCCGCAAACTATTGGAAAAGAGAAACATTACGGCGCAAAGCAAACTTCCAAAAAATAGACCTTTTTTCATTTTGCGCTCCTTTGAGATTACTTAAAAAATAATCTCGCCCTTACCTACAAAAATACGGAATCGCGAAAATTTAATTAATAAATATTTCTGCCCGCTCGCTCGTAACTTATGACAACACATCTACTAATCATTCCCTATAAAACATTATTATATCATTATTCCGTATTTCTTTGGTGTTGTAGCGTTTCATTTTATTTTTAGCAATACCCGTTACTCTCTGGTTTTTTAGGCGGGGAATTCTAAAGGTATCAATTTTGTGCTATAATGAAGGTTCAATTACCGCGTTTTTGCGCCCATAGCTCAATAGGATAGAGCGTCAGGTTGCGGACCTGAAGGCTGGAGGTTCGATTCCTCTTGGGCGCACTGCGAAACAGGAAACTAAAGAGGAATCGAGGGGAGGCTTATCAATGATTAAACGATGGAAAATTAAAGTATTATTTTTAACGGGTTTATTCTGCCTGGCGCTTTTCCAGCCGGCTTTCAGCCAGGAAGCCGTCGTCAACCCGACAATGACCGCAGAACAACTGGCAACCGACATAGGTCAGAAGTGGAACAATATTCAGGACTTGCAGAGCGACATGATTGTTGGCATGCAAATTTTCGGCAAGATGATGCGGATAAAAGGCACCATCTGGCAAAAGAGTAAATTTTTCCGGGCAGAGATGGCGTTGCCGCCGGAGCTGATGCCCCCGACAGACACGCCGGACGAACCGCTCAAGGTGCTGATTGTCTTTGATGGCAAGACCATGTGGCAGATGCTGCCGATGATGAATATGGTGACCAAAATTGACATCTCCGCCCTGGAGGGAACGACAAATAATGCGCCGTTTTCAAAACCTCTTTACTCGCTTCCGGCAGTCTCTTACCAACTGAGCGAAAAAAAGCGGAATGGAAACGATTACTATTTTCTGGAAACTAAAGACAGCAAAAAATTTATTCAAAATAGTCCGGTAGCCGGCTTGGGGGTAAGCCTGCCGATAAACATGTCTTTTCAAAGTATCGGTGTCTGGGTTAACAAAAACACTTTATTCCCGGACCTGGTTGAATTCTACTCCCAGAAAAATGTGCCGGGAATGTCTTTGGAATTTAAGAACATCAAGGTCGACCAAGGCCTTGCTTCAGCCCTGTTTGTTTTCCGGGTACCTGAAGGTGCGCAGGTAATGGACGTAACCGCATCGGTAAAAGCGGCGGCCGGAAAGAAAGAGAAGCAATCAACCGCAACTGACACGATTCAAGCGACGACCGTTACGGATACACTCCAGGCGACGACCGTGTCGGATACCGGTTCGAAACTGAAATGATTGGATTCCCGCTTAATACCTGCGGGAATGACAGCTATTACGGAGAGGTGCCTGAGCGGTTGAAGGGGCCGGTCTCGAAAACCGGTAGGCGATTTATCGCCTCGTGAGTTCGAATCTCACCCTCTCCGCCTACGCTCAGAAAGCGAGCTTCCGCCTACGCCAAAAACCTGCGCAAAAGAACTTTGCTTTCTTTAATTTGTTACTGCTTAATTTTTTCTCTTTGGAGGAAGAATGAAAATATCGTGTAGCTCTTACTCTTTTCACCGCACGATTGCCGCCGGGAAGTTGGACCAGTTATCCTGGATTGAAAAGTGCGCCCGGGAATTGGAACTGGACGGAGTGGAACTGCTGGATATTCATTTCCCGAGTGTAGAGAAAGAATATCTTCGGAAGTTGAAGAAAAAAATTATTGATTTAGGGCTTACAATAGCGGCCGTCAGCGCCAGCAACCACTTCACCACTCCGGATGATGCCAAGCTCCGGCAGGAAGTGGCAAAGGTAAAAAAGTGGGCGGACGTCTCCGCCTACCTGGGCGCGCCGGTTCTGCGCTGTTTTGCCGGAAGCGGCCAGGAATTAGCTGACCCGGCTATCTTCAAACAGACCGCGGCTGCTTTAAAAGAGTGCGCGGATTACTGCCGGGATAACCACGGCATCGTTCTGGCAATGGAGAATCACGGCGGGACTTCGGCGGAACAAATTCTGGGGTTAGTCAAAACAGTAGACAGCGAATGGTTCCGTTTAACTCTGGATACCGGTAACTTTTCAGAAGACCCTTACGGTTCCATCCGGAAAACCGCCCCCCTGGCGGTTTTTGTCCACGCCAAAACCTATGATATTGATGAGCGTGGTAACGAGAAACAACTGGATTATGACCGGATATTCCGAATTTTCCGTGAAGTTTCATACCAGGGTTTCCTTTCGCTTGAGTATGAAGGTACCGCAGAAGAAGAATTAATGATACCTAAATCTATCGTGCTCCTGAAACGTCTTAACGCTTAACTTTTACCAAAGGAGAGAAGGGCATGGCAAAAAAACTGAGAGTCGGAATAATCGGCGCCGGAGGCATCGCGCAGGCAGGCCACATTCTTGGTTTTCAAAAAGTACCGGGGGTAGAGGTGGCAGCAATTTGTGACCCGAATTTTGCCAAGGCCGGCGCCGTGGCAAAAAAGTTCGGCATCCCGAAGAACTTCGACGACTACCGGAAGGTGTTGGAACAAAAAGATATTAACGTCATCAGTATCTGTTCGCCCAATTATTTTCACAAAGAACAGGCGATAGCCGCCCTTTTAAGCGGCCGGGATGTCCTTTGCGAAAAACCGGTTTCCATGAACAGCGCGGAAACAGGGGAAATTTTAAAGGCGGTCTCCCAAACCGGGCGGAAGTTCATGGTCGCTTTTCCGCACCGCTTTTCCGCGGTCTCTATCTTTCTGAAAAAATTAATCTCCGAAGGTGAATTCGGTCAGGTCTATTACGCCCGGGCAAACTGCCTGAGGCGCCGGGGCATTCCCGGTCTGGGCGGCTGGTTTACTACCAAAAAATTATCCGGTGGCGGTCCCTTGATTGATATCGGCGTCCACATCCTGGACAAAACCTACTGGCTGATGGGCGCGCCCAAGCCGATATCGGTTACCGGCGTCACCTTCCAAAAGTTTAAGGAAGTAGCCACTGACGGCGGTTGGCCTTCTTTGGAAACCCGGCATCCCGGCGACAAATACGACGGCGTCTTTGAAGTGGAGGATTTGGCGGCCGCTTTTATCCGTTTTGAGAACGGCGCCGCCCTGGTTCTGGAAGCATCATGGGCCGGCAATTCGGAAACAGTAATGACCTATAATCTTTTCGGCGAAAAAGCAGGTGCCCGGGAGGATACTTCCGGACTTACGGTTTTCGGAGAAAAAGGCGGGGTCCTGACCGATATGGTTGCTTCTCTGCCGGTAGTTAATGTTTACGACGCGGAGATAAAAGATTTTGTTTCCTGCATCCGGGAAGACCGTCCGCCCAGCACCACCCCGGCCCAGGTTCTAGCAGTCAGCCGGATGTTGGAAGGGGTGTATAAATCAGCGGCTACCGGTAAAGAAATCTCTCTTTAAAGAGAAGCATGCTGTCCGTAGTTAAGATTTCTGGTGGACATACATTTCCCAATCTTCAACATTAACCGGCAAAGCAATGCCCTGACGGATTGAATCCATCGCCCTCAAGGAAAGGTATGTGGCGCGCATGCCGGAGATTGCGTCTACCGGAGAAGCGGTATCATTCAAGATAGCGTCCGCAAAAGCCTCCAGCAACCCGAAATGTCCTTTGTCCGGAAATGTATACCGGAACTTACCCGTCTCCACAAATTCTTTGCCCATCGCGTCAATCTTGGCAAGATAACCGGATAAGCCGCCTTCTTTGCCGATTTCCTCCTCGTAATCAAACTGCAGGGCAAACTTCTTGACCGTGCGCTCGCCCAGGCCAAAATACTGATTTTCGACAAAACATTCGCTCCGGAATATTTTGCCGTGACTCTGGATTTCGATGAGTTCCTTTGGATACTCAAAGGTGCCGCAGGCGCTGAAAAAGATACAGCCCATCGAACCGCCGGCGAATTCAACGTTGATAATATAGTTAAAACGGGTGCTTCCGACACCATAAATCCGGACCGGCCGCTCCTCTATCAGCCAGCACATAAGGTCGAGCCAGTGGCAACCTTCGCCGATAATCAATCCGCCGCCGTCTTTCCAATCAAGGTGCACTCCTCCGTAGGTAAGGCTTTCATCATTTATCCGCATGAGAATGCTGGTCATGCCGTCTTCCGTAAAAATAGGGCGGTTTTTTTCCTGGGTGTAGACGCGCGCCTTGCCCTGGGGCTGTTTCCGGTGGGCCTGATAGGCCTGTTTCATGTCCAGCATAGCCGGGCTGCGCCGGCGGTTATAATCGACGCATACTTTTACTTTTTTTTCCTGCGCCAGCCGGATGACTTCATAGGCCTCATCCATGGTCATAGTCATCGGCTTTTCGCAAAAAAGGTGCTTGCCTGCCTTGAGCGTTTCCCGGATATAAAACATGTGCATTTCATGGGGAACGCTGAGAATTACCATCTCCACTTCCGGGTCTTTCAAAACATCCTGGTAATCGGCGGTTATCTTCTTGGAACCAAACCCCTGCGCTATCTTGCGGCCGTTTTCGCTCCGGGAAGACGCGTGCCATAATTCAACCTTATCAGACCTTACAACGTTAGGCAGATGCTGACCTTCAGCAAATTTGCCGCACCCGACAATACCCACTTTGATTTTTTTCATTTTCTGCCTCCGTTAATGTGATGTTTCAATTTATAATTATACTGCTTTCGGCGACCCAGGTCAAAATTATTACGCCCGGCGTAAAACCACGTAATTTTTTTGACCATCGGGCACAAATCATGGTATTCTAATAAATTTAGCAAAAGTTCTTTATTGAAATTACAGGGCAACGGAATAATTATGGAGAAAACGAAAATACACCGGGTGGCTGTGGTGGGCTGCGGCGCGTTGGCGCAGGCCGCGCATCTGCCTAACATTCAACGTAATCCGCGTTTTGAACTGGTTCTCACCTGCGACCGCGAGGAAAAAGTTGCCGAGATGTGCCGCGCGCAGTTTGGGGCGCAACGGGCGGAAACCGATTGGCGAAAAGTCGTTACCGACCCGGAAGTTGACTTGATCGTGCTTGCCACCCACGTAAATCTGCGCGGTGAACTGATTATTCCGGCGCTTAAAAACGGCAAGCCGGTTTACACCGAAAAACCCCTGAGCCCGGATGACCGGGAGATGCGGGAAATTGTAAAGACGACGCGGGAAACCGGTATTCCGGTCTGTGTCGGCCATAACCGCCGTTCCAGCCCGGCGATGCTTGAATTCCGACGGCTGCTGGAGAAAGCCCGGTCAGGCGTATCGCCTACCAGGCCCAGCGTGGACCGTGATTTAAACCGGAAAATAACAATAGACCACAAAGAGGCCCGCACCCAGATTTTAATGCGTATTAATGACGATGACCGAAGCTGGAAAGATTGGGGTTTCCGTGATGCCCAGGGAACCATGTTTGCCGAAATGGTCCATTTTATCGACCTGGCGCTCTGGTTTAACGAGGGTTCTCCGGTCCGCCTCTTCGCGGAAGGGGCGCCCCACGGAAATTTCACGTTAGTTTTAAAGTTCAGCGACGGCTCGATTACGACCATGCAGCATACCCGAATCGGCAACTTTGACTACCCGAAGGAACTCTTCGAAGCCACGACGCGCTATATTACCGTTGCGCTGGACCAGCATATCGAGGTTCGGCAAGTGGGGATGGCAGATGAACCGGTGTTGCAAACGTTCCCTTACGCGGAAGATTGCGGATGGGCCAAACAAGAAGGCATGACCGGGTATTTTTTGTCTTTAATTGAAGAACGCAAACAGGCCTTATCCGAAAACCGGCCGTTGCGCTTTCTAAATGTAAAGAAGGGGCACTATCAGCACCTGGACCGTTTTCTGGATTGCCTTGAGGGCAAATGCCCCAATCCCTGCGACGCAGAAAGCGCGGTCCCGGTAAACCGGCTGGCAATGAAGTTCCTGGAATCAGCGGCCTCCGGCCTGCCGATTAACCTCGGGCCGGAAATTATGGAAGTATAGGAATAATGGTCGCGTAATTCCAGCCCTGGGCACCCGGTACCGTCCTTTTTTCGTAATGCCGGTTTTTTTTGTTTATGGGTTTTCCCACAAACCGGGCGCGCAGTAATAGGTCATATTGGTTTGAGTGGTATCCAGCCGTCCGAATTGCGCTACAATCGGCACATCGGAACGCACCCGGATGGAATATTGAACCAGCGGTAAAATCTGCAGGCCACCGATACATTCCGGTTTGTCCAGCCGCAGGCACACTACCCGTTCCGGCCCCACCTTCGCCGGGATATCCTTCACCGGGTCGCGGTCTTCAAAATAAAAATCCAGTTTTACTTCGGCCGGAACATTGTTGACGTTAAGCAACATCAGCGCTTCGTGCGCCTCCATTTCTCCTGCGCCGGTCTTTTCCGGAAGATAACCGTCCGGAAAATACCAGATCTTCGCGCCGCCATTTTTCATCTTATTTTCCTCCTTGATTGAATTCGTCTGTGCAAACCAAGCGTTTTTCCACCAGTTGACGGATGTAAGGGGTAATCGATTCCGGACCGCGTGCCGTTATGACAAACCCCTCCTCAAGCCGGTTGGAACCGTCCGGATGGCCAAAAAGGCTTATGTCTGAGTTTACACACATGCCGGCGCGAAATAATTCTACGGTGTTTGCGTCCGGATAAGGTGATTCGGCTTCCGCCAGCCCGATGCCGTGCATGGGCGGATAGACGTCGTAGGCGGAAAGGTTATGCCGCTTGAAAACATCTTTGACCGCACGCACCATCTCTCCCATAACCGTCCCGTCTTTCAAAAAACGCATCTGGACATCCGCCGCTTCAAAGAACGCATCCAAGAAACGTTTCTGCCCTCCGGTCGCCCGGCCGGCAACGAACGGAAATTCCGCGGTCGCCACGTATCCCTGGTACTGTACGGCCAAGGCCGCCATCACCATCTCGCCGTCGCAGATAATTTTGTTGGTGGGCCGGCCGATAATGGTATCGGCGCGTCTGCCGGAGCCAAAAACCATAAAGGTAATCGCCTCAGCGCCTGCCCGGCGGCTCGCGCCTTCGGCCGCACCTGCGGCCTGCAACTCGGTTGCGCCCGGAACAGCCGCGCGCAGCAGTTCCCTGTATCCGGCGCACGCTATCCGCCCGGCTTCTTTCAGGCAGGCGATTTCCGCCGCGCTCTTAACCAGCCGTATCTTCCAAAGCAATGAAGCCGCGTCTATAATCTCCAGCCCTTCCACCGCCTGGCATATCCGTTCGTACACCGGAGCGGAAATATCCCACCGGCCAACCAATCCGAGCCGTTTTCCGTTACCGAGAATTTCCGACAAAATCTCCCGCAGCGAAGAAAACTTTGCCAGCGGATATTCTATCTCTTCCGGCACCGTCACGCAGGCAAACTCCTTGATATTGCGTATATCTTCAATAACCGACATTTCACGGGCGTACTGCTCCCCTTCCGGCGCGCCGGCCAGGATCGGAGCACCATGGCGCGGAATGAAACAGGCGCCGCGTTCAAAAATAGGCCAGAAATTAGAAACGTACCGCAGGTTCTCCTTGCGGTATTCGTCCCCATATACCATCAATCCGTCCAGGCGCTCCGCAACCATCAGTTCCTGGATGCGCCGGATGCGTTCCCGGAACTCCTCTCTCCCGATTGTCGGTTCGTTCATCATCCTCCCCAAAAATAGTTAATTACTTCCTTTTTAATACTGCAAAAATATTGCGGAAAATCTTTTTTCCGATCAATATTATAGTTCTATAATATAAAGATAGGCATTATTGCCGGTTTCAATATCACCGCTTTCCGCCTTAAATATGCTTTGCGCGCCGGTTTCGCCGGCATAAAGCGTCCCATCCTTCCCGACCGTCATCGCATGGATACGGCTGGCTTCAATACCGGTTTCTTTTTCCACTACCGGACCAATTTCCCGGTACGCGCCGTTTTTATAGTTATATTCAAACAAAAACGCGCCCCGGGTTCCGTATTGGCTGCCTCCGCCGGCCGCGCCGTAGATACTGTCCCCTATCTTTAGTAACGCGGGCAGCCGCGGACCGTTGTTGGGCCGGCACAATTCTTTAAGTTTTAACGTCTTTGGCTCCAGCGAAAAAAGAACCCCTGTTTCCCAGGTCCCACCGTAAATTAACCCGTCGTCACCGAGCGCGAAAGAGTCGACCCGGCAGGTATTTTCACCGGGCAGCTTAACATCGCTTTCCCTCAGTTTTTTATTTTTGGGGTCGTAGGTAAAGATGTAACCGTCGCTGCACGACCCGTAAACCACGCCGTCGTTATCACAAATCAACGAGTGGCTGCAGGCGCTGTCGCCCCAGATTGCGCCGTGGACCTGGTCGGCAAAAATAAGTTCGCCGGTTTTGACCGAGACCGCAAAAAAGTCATTATGGAGATAGGTCATTCCGTAGATGACCTCCCCGTCCGGGCTCGCCGTAGTGCAGATTATCCACATATGCGGTACGGGGATACCGAGATCTTTAGCCTGTCCGGACTCCGGGTCGTAAACAAAAACATGACCGCCTTCATCCTCGTTTACCTTGCGGTGGCACGTGCCGCAACTAAAGTTTTGTCCGGTACCTCCGACAATACGGCCGTCCGGAAGAGTTGAGAGCGCGTGGTGAATCTTTTGGGTCATTATTTCACCGTTTTTAAAATATAACTGGTTGGCGGAAACAATTTTTTCGCCCAGGTCCCGGGTGGTTTTCCGGCCGGGATTATATTCAAAAAAAAGATGGTTTTTGTTGCCGGTATACCCACCGTAAATCAAGCCATTTTTACCCGCGGTCAGCGAAACTATTTCGTTTGCCCCGGGCACAGAAGTATTGTGAACTGTAACCTTCATTAATTCCCCCCGTTTACAGGTTTGCGCGTTTAAATTTTCACGCGCTTAATGCTTGGTAAATAAGAGCTTAAAGTTTTCAAAGAGTGGGTGAAAAGCACGAAACCATCAACAAGCCCGGCTTTATCGGCAATCTTTATCTGCCTGATTAACTCGGCGGCGTTTTTCACTCTGCCGTGCGTAGTGTGCTGTCCCAGAGTGATACACGAAGGGCATCTTTTGTTGACGATAGCGGCCAGTTCTACGCACCTCCTTTGAAATGAATCAAGGTCATAATCATACCCGCTCGGATTCACCCAGTCAAGCGATTTATCCTCAATCCATTGGCTCCAATCCTGAAAAACCAGGCGCGAAACAGGTTCTGCCCCCCAGACATAAGAGGAGAGTTTTATCCCTTTTTTAACTCCGCAGATTGCTTTTTTGAGTTCGCTCACCAGCGTGGTAATGTTGTCCTTCCGTTCTTTATTCCATAAATACTGCCCGGCTTGCTGGCTCAGTTCCCGGGGGGGTGTTTTCTTACCGGGAACCGCCAAAACAATGGGGTCAAAATCATATTTAAGCCGGAATTTTTTTCGGCAGGCGGCGCAGTAACAACAATCTCCGGAGATTTCCATCTCAATATAACGGGAGAAGTCCAGACTGATGCCGTCAATATCATATTTTTTCACCAGTTCAACCGCCGGTCTGATCAGGAACTCCCGGTATCCGGGATTTCCGGGGTCGCCGTAGGGCACCTTCTCGCCGGCGGCGTTGGTCATATACCAGTCAGGCGAAAGATTTTTGGCGTTGTCAGAGGTAAAATTAATTATGGGGTACACTTGAATATTGTTCCGGTGGGCTTCGGTTACTAAATTTTCGTTAAGGCCGGAAGCCAGAATAAGGTTGATATTGTTCCCGGCAAATTCCCGCATCTTTTCCCGCACCGGTACACACTCCATTACGGCAACCGGTTTTTCACCCCACCTCTTCCGCTGTTTCTTGCAGGAGCCGCAGTTGCAGACAAGCGGAATTCTTCCCTCGCGGTCAACCCCGACGTATATTCCCCTTATCTTTTCTTTCCCTTTTCCGCCGGCTCTCAAATTATCCATTTTTCTCCATGGGCCGCTGCCGCTTTACGCGAAGGCGCGTGGACTCAACAAACCAAAACTGCCAAAAAACAGGGCGCCTGTTCTTTTGCCCGGTTTCAGTTCACGCATAAGTTACTTCCAAAACCACGATTCCCTTGCCCGGAACTTTTATCTTGAAAGTCGAGCCCTCCGGAACAATATCCGCTATCGGAAACCCGCTCAGCACTTTCACTGATTTAATTTCCCGCTTCAAATCAATTTTTGTCACCGCATACACGTAAGCGGAATTGCTTACCGCAACCCGCGATACTCCGGGGGCGATTTCTATTTCGGTCGCCTGCCCCGGCGCTTTCCCGGCGGTTGCGCCGTTACGCCTATTGTCTGTTACGGTTACCGAGTTGACGATTTTCGCTATCTTTTCCGAACAGCATGCCATAAATTGCCCGGAAAATTCCCGGCAGTGCTCTCCCTCCCAAAACGACAAGGGCGCGCCTGTCTCCCGGTAAGGCGCGGGATTTTTCCGTTCCGGGTTTAAAGTTACGGACTCCTTTTTGTGCCCGGCAAAATAAATCAGGCAAACCAGGGAATCCGAAGCCGGGGTGTCTTCAATAAAGATATCCGGTTCCGGCAAGCCGGCGCGCCGCCCTCCCAGCATGATTACCGGCCCATTTTTGTAGCCGAGCAACTCCGACAGTTCTTTTTCCGGCAGCAATTGCTGATTAAAGACCAGCAGCGGCCCGGATGCCCCCTTTATGTCTTCCGCCCGGACATAGCCCTGTATTTGAACGCCGTCTTCCATCAGCGGGTAAAGGAGCCGGTGGTCTTGGGGCGCGCCGGTTGTGATATAGCTGTCCAATGAACCGCGGAAGGCATAGTCCGACCAGACCGCGGTCGCGCCTAAAATACGCTTGGGTACTGGTCCGAATCCCAGATCCCAGTGCTCTTTGAGCCAGCGCCATTCCTCTTTTTTGATGCCGTCGCCCAGGCAGACCAGAAATCCGTCCGCGCATCGCTTCAACCCGCCGCCGGCATCCTGCAGGAACGTGTTTGACAACGAGTAGTTTTCCCGCTCCAGATTAGTCGGGCAATGGTGAATTAAATCGTACTGTTCCACGATATCTTTTACACCGTGCAGAAAGATCAGTTTCATCTCCGGCGCATAGGCCTTAATTTGCATCAGCATCGCCAGGAAATTAAAATGCAGGTCGCGGGCGTTCTCGCTCAGGTAATAATTTGCGGCGACGGCTTCCACAACCATGGCATCGACACCGGTGCCGGCAATGCGCTTGTAGTCAATTCCAAAACGGTACAGCGCCTCAAAAGGAGCCTTGGTCCAGGCGGAGTTAATCGCGGTCTTACGGCTGACCCGATGCATCGCGTCCGTCATTTTCCGCCAAAAAGTTTCCCACCGGGCCGCGTTAAATTCAATCCATTCTTTACGCAAATTACCCCAAATCCATTTCATGCGTTCCTTGAGAATGTCCGTGTTTTGATTGGAAACACAGGTAACGCAATCGGGTAATTCGCGCTCCAGCGTTTGGGCAAACTGACCCATCAAATCATCTCCGCAGTCCGTGCAACCCAGGCCGCCGGAACCTAAAGGACCCCATCCGTCCGGTCCGTGCCAGCCGTCAAAACCGTAACCAAGGACGGTTTCAACTGTTTTGGCAATAAAAAAATCTTCAACATAAGTACCGTCCTTGAGTCGCCGGGTAACGTTCATCTCCAGGCCCCTGCCCTGAAAATCCCATTCCTGAAGCACTTCCTGATGGTCGGATATCCATTCGTGGTAATACTTGTTTTTGTAAAATATCGGAAAGAGGGATATATATGCTTCGACGCCTGCCCGGTGCAGATTATCCACCAGGGATTTCAACTGAAAATTAGTCCAGTCCTGCCGTCGGCGTTCCTCGTTTCCGCCGTGCCCGTCACGGGAACAGACCGTAGGCGGCAGCACCCGCTCTTCGTCCAGGGGCTGATACTGCAGAACGATATCCGGGGTCGACGACATCAGGCAGATAACTTTAGGAATAAACCCTGTTTTGTCCAGAAATTCCCGAACGCCCTGGTCCGGCTGCGCGTTATCAAAAGCTAAAAGTTCAGTCCAAATCCACGCCTCGTAATTCATGTTATCGGCCTCCTGTCATATCCTGACGCAGCGGAACTTCATGCTTTCGGCAAAAGATTCAATCTCCGCGCTGTGGTCGCCGACTCCAAGCGCCAGGTGGTGCCCCGGCCCCTGCTGGCACCAGGCGTCAAAGAATTCCGGCAGCGGTCGCTTTACCCGGACCCGGCAGTTGGGATTCCCGATATTCAGAATGTCTCCCGGAATAACCTCGCCAACCGTATAGATTAGTTTAAAGGTGTCGCCGGCATCAAACTGGGTAAGGTTTAAAAGGGTTACCGGACCGTTCCGCATCTTAAAATCTATGCCCAGCCCATGGCCTGATTTTCCGTGATGAATTTCCAGGTGTTGAAGTTTGGGCCGGCCGGCCGCAACATTGATATTGCTGGGACCGTCGTGCCCCATCATCAGAAAATCTTCGTCAAAATCCATGGAGAAAAATTCCAAAAACATGCCGCCGGCGCCTAAAAGGTCAAGTATCTTCATCGCCAAGGCGGTCTTTACGTCGCCTTCGGTAACCCCGGGCCGGCCTAAAACAGTCAAGCGGGAAACCGCCAAAGCGGCCTGGGACCGCATCTGCGTCAGTAACTCTTTTTCGCCCCACCAGTAAAACCCGAAAGCGGAGATGTCGTGTTTCAGGATGACCTCTTCGTAGGCCACGGCAAGCTGGGCGGAAAATTTCAGGTGTTGGTCGGTTACCGTCTTATCCACTTCGTACATCTGGCGGAGCTGGCAACACATATCCTCTACCTTTGATTTTGTCGCGCGGTGGTATGCCTCTTCTATCTCTTCTACCTCCGGCCGGATGAGAAGTTTGCCGGTAGCCCGCAGGAGCCGGTGTTCGTCTATCGGCATATCACACATATTGGTATATATTTCCCCGATGAGGCCGACGTTCATGGCGCGGAAGACCCGGGCGGCCGCGGCTCCCAGGCAATCAGCCCTAATTTCTTCCCAGAATCGTTCTGCGCCGAAATGCCCGGTGCGCACCCGGAATTTCCGGTTGATGTTTACCAGCGCGCCGGAATATTCCGGAATGCAGCAAACCCCTTCATGATGCAGGTAAGTAGTGGTGTCGGCCTTTTTGTAGTCATAGGAACTGTTTTCGTGGGCGTTGATTAAACGAATCGGCACATCCAGGTTTTTTACAGCCGGGACAATGCACATGCTGGGCGTGTACCCGAAAGGAAAGATGAGCAGAATATCAATATCTTTATTCCGGAAAAACTCGCCGGCCCGGGTTGATTTTTCAACCGTATCTACCAAATCAGGGGCAATTACATCGCCGATTTCCTCCAGGTGTTTTCTTAGCTTATCGTACATCGCCGACCCCATCTTTCGCAGCTTCGGGAACTGTTCCCAGTAATAAAAATGGCCAGTGGGCAAAAGACCGATCCTGGGCCTGGGCATCCGTTCTTTAAGGTTTCCCATAGAACATCTCCTCTTTTTTTCAGACACGGTAGTCAAACGCTTTTCGCATAATTTCATTTGCTTCAGGTTGTTTTTCGGTATCACTGCTGTCAACTTCCGTTAAGATCTGTTTTGTTTTCAAGACAGTCGCTCAGGGTACAAAAAAGAACGTTTCCTTTCTGCCGGGCGTAATCTAACAATCTTTCGTAAACCTTCAGGCCGGCGCGGTTGACCCCGGTTATCGGACCCACGTGGCAGACGGGAACCATTGTTCCGCCGGATTCACTTATTTTGTCCAGGTCTTCCTTTATCAACTGATACTGCTTTTCTACATCCGCTTCTTTTAAAAACCAGGCATACTCGGCCATGATGGGTATTTCAACCAGGCCAGGCCGGTATTCCCAGGGCCGGGGCAAAACATCTTTATTCCAGGTAATACCCGGGGTGTAATCCTTCATGATGTATCTCCAGCCCTTTGGATTAACAATCAGGGATGAGTCGTAGCTAAACCCGCATTCGGCCAGGGCCTGGAATAGGTTGGGGTGAAGTGACGCATAGGGCGAGCGAAAACCGGTCGGACGGTAACCAAGAACCCGGGTAAATATTGCTATACCTTGAGCCAGTTTTTCTTTAAAGGCGGTTACCGTAAACGCCCCTTCAATCGCTTCCCGTTCCCGTTCCAGCCGTTCGCGTTCCCGGTGTTCGTAAGCCATAATAAAATCAGGCGGGATTCCCCACTCGAAAGCCTCGTGCCGCAAACCGTGAAGTTGAAGTTCGTGACCCTCAGACAACGCTTTCTTCAGCGCCGCAACCCAGTCCGGCCTTTCAAATAACGGTATATCCTGATTAAACGGCACCACGAAAAAAGTCCCCGGTATCTGCTGGTTTTTTAGGAAGTCCAGCAGTTCCAGAAAACCTTCCACGCTGGAGAAATCTTTAAGCGCGACGTCATCCACGGTAAAGGCAAATTTAACCGGATTCATTTTTAGAGCTCCTCTATTTTCGTAATTGCCTGGGGAATATAGTCGGACAACTTGAGCGCTTCCCCGTATTTTACGCCGATTAAGCTTCCGTAGAATCTTGCCCGCGCTTCCAACTGTTCCGCAAGCTGGTCCAGGGATTCCTGCTGACAGGCAAATGTTTTCCAGGCCTTAATCTTTATTTCAAACGTGTCCGTAATGTCGATGATGTGCGTGGGCTGGTTCAAAAGATGAATTACCTCAAAATAATAGAGTTTTTTGGCTTTCCAGGGTTCTCCCAGGGCCAGCGATGCTTTCCACTCTGCCTGCCACCAGGCATCCGTTACCACCCGGGCGGTATTCCGATGCTGGAAGTACTCCTTCCAGTAATGGGTGAAGATAATATCCGGCTTATATTTCCTGATGGCTTTTATCGCCAGTTTGTATGTTTCACCATTTGCCAAGACGTCAAAATCGCCGTAACCCAGGCATTCAAAATTTTTTACCCCGAGCACCTCGTTGCTTATCCGGGTTTCCCTGGTAAACGATTCTACAATCGTTTCCTTGTCTTTCAGGTCCGAGTATCCTTCGCTGCCGTTTCCGAAGCAGACGATGCTCACCTCTCCGCCGGCATTGACTATTTTTCGTATCGTTCCGCCGATAGCGATGACGCTGTCATCTAAATGTCCGCACAAAGACAGTACTTTTAACATAAATTCCTCCCGTTGGTTAGAGTATAAAACGAAAGAAGAAGGAACGTCTACCTCTAGGATGCTAAATTCTGATACTGGTTTGCTGTTTGCGGTATTCGCGCGGGGAAAGACCCGCTTCGTTTCGGAAGAAGCGGTTAAAGTAACTGAGACTGCTAAAACCCGACCGGACGGCAACTTCAACGACCTTAAGGTTGGTGCCGGAAAGAAGCAGTTTTGATTCCTCAATCCTCAAACTGTTAAGGTAGCGTGTAAATGAAGTGCGCCGCTTCTCTTGAAAAAGATGCGCCAGCCTAAAGGGGCTTAAATGGACCGCATCCGCTGTTTCCTTTAAAGAAATTTTCTCCTTATAGTGCCTGAAAATAAATTCCTGGGCCTGCCTTATTTTGTCTTTGTGTAAGACGTCTGTCAGGTTAAATATTTTTCTCTCCGCTTCGATGATATACTCGGTGACGATGGCGATAAGGTCAATGATCGTTTCCGCCCGCTCTTTTTTTACCGCGGGAATAGCGCCGTAACACTTCTCTGCTTTACTGAGATTAACACCCAGCTTGATTAACCGGTTTGTTATTTTTTGGAACTCTTTTTCCGCCGGTTGAAAAGAAAGAAACTGTCCGGAACAGAGAACTCCGACCACTTCGCCGCGAATAACCAGCGGCACCGCAATATCGGTTAGCCCCAAGTGGCAAACATAGGCTAACGGTTTTTTTGTCTCTACGCATCTTTTGATTGCCCCCAGGTCGCATTTTTTACAGGCGATGCGCCCGGAAACGCTTTGGCTGATTAACCGGCAAAATGGCGTATACGCTTCCAGCGGTTTCAGTTGTGAAGAAGAACGGCCCCGCGTGTCTACGAAGTCAAAAGGCAGGCCGGTTAGAACGTGCAGGGCTTTCCGAAAACGGCCTAAGACCGGCAGGTCCTCAATTTCCTTGAAGCTGAACTGGTCCATTTTTTTATTATATCCCAACCCCGGCGCTATCCGGAAACCGGTTTTAATTTATGCTTTATTAAAACCGGCCCTCAGGCGCGGGATGCCCGGTTCCGGCCTTCTTTCTTAGAACGGTAAAGGGCCTCGTCAACTTTTTTAAGCAATTTTTCCCGATCGCCGGCATCAGCCGGAAAAGCGGCAACACCGATGGAAAAGCTCGGATTTTTGCCGGGTTGTTTCTGGTTGTCGGGCAGGCGGCAGGCCTCCATTTCCCGGCAGATCTTTCCCGCCTTCATAAACGCGGCCTCCTTATCCGTCTCGGTTAAGACAACGCAAAACTCGTCTCCGCCGTACCGGGCGGCGGCGTCGGTGTTCCTGATGTTTCTCCGGATTATTTGAGCGGCAGCGACCAGGAGCGCGTCCCCCGCCGGATGCCCATAAGTGTCGTTGTAATCTTTAAAATAATCAACATCAACCATCAAAAGAGAAAGGGGGTGTTTGTACCGGACGCTCCGGCTCAATTCTTCCAGGAGAATCTTTTGAAAATGGCGGTGATTATAAAGCCCGGTTAAACCGTCCGTAACCGACAGGGTTTCCACTTCCCTGTACAGCCGGACGTTTTCCAGGGCGATTCCGACCTGGTTGGCAAAAAAAGAGAGGGTTTCAATTTCACCGGCGCCGTGAAAATTTTTCCCGCTGGTTTCCAACAGGATTACGCCCAAGGTGTTTTGGGCAACGGTCACCGGAATCGCCAGAAAAGCAGACAACCGCGCCCTTTCTACAAACTCCCGGTCGCAACGGTAATCGTTCCGGGCGTTCAGAGTTTCAAAGCTCTGCTGGGTTACCGCTACCTTCGGAATAACCCCGAACGCTTCGTGCAGCGGAAAGGAAAATCCCCTGATTTCCGATAATTCCATTCCGAAGGCAGCCCGACCCTCAATTCTTTTTTTCCCGCCTTCCTGTTTAACCCAAAAGAGCAGGATTCTTTTAGAAGCAGGCAGGATTTCTTTCAAGCCGAGCAGGATTATTTCCAGCGTGTCTTCAGATTCAGTGGCAAGCGCAAAGGACTGGGCAACTTCATTAGCCGAGAGCAGGCCGTCATATAACTTTTGGGAAGTTACCAGTTTACCTTTTTGTCGTTTGTCAATGAAAAAGAGCAGCCCGGCAAGGAAAACAACTAACGCCGCCACAACTGCCAGACCTGCCTTGACGGCGCAGAAGACGGAAGAGACGGAGAGGATTAACGTCAGGGCAACAATCGGATAATTGGTAATTATGTTTTTGGCCTGTCTTTTCATTCTGTTATCATTATAACAGAAAAATTTCTTAATTAACAATTTAAAATAATTATCCCCGAAAAAGAAAAAGCGCTTAAAATTATACGTCCCGCGTTCAAAAAGATGACTGCCGCGCTTTAGGGCATTTGCCCATTTAAAAACAAAAGGTTATAATTTAAGCGTGCGGCAATTGTCCTTTCGGGGACAGAAACGCTGCAAAAGCAGCCGCGGATTGTCGCGCGGCATTCTGCCAAAACCAGCATCCTGTTTATTGTTGTTCTTTTTCGCCGGGGTAGCTCAGGCGGTAGAGCGAAGGACTGAAAATCCTTGCGTCCCCAGTTCAACTCTGGGTCCCGGCACTGATGTTTCACGGTTGGAAGTACCATGTTTTTTGACACGCACAGCCACCTTAATTTCCCCCAGTTTGAAACCGACCTTCCTTCGGTTGTAGAGCGGGCAAAACAGAATAAGGTCTCGGATATTCTGGTGGTTGGAACTGATGCCGAAAGCAACCGGCAAGCGGTCCTGGTTGCCTCAGAGCATCACCTTTGGGCTGCGCTGGGCCTCCATCCGTCCGAAATAGAAACGGACATCCCGGCGCTCCCCGGAATCAAGGAATTGTTGCCGGACGACCGGATAGTTGCCGTCGGTGAAATCGGCCTTGACTATACCTGCCCGGTGGACCGTTCCCGGCAAATCACGGCCTTCCGAAATTTTCTGGAAATAGCTAAAGGTCTGGGCTTGCCAACCATCGTTCACAGCCGCGACGCGGCTGAAGATACCCTGGGCGCCTTGCAGCAAGCCGGCCCGGTAAAAGGCGTCTGGCATTGTTTCAGCGGTGACGTAAAACTGGCGGAGAAAGTTCTTGTTTTGGGTTTTTTTATCTCCTTTACCGCCAACATCACCTACCGGAAGAACGAAGCGCTGAGACAAGTCGTTCGCGCAATACCGCTGGAACGGCTCCTGTTGGAGACCGACTGCCCGTTTATGCCGCCGGAAGGCAAGCGGGGAGAGCGAAACGAACCGGCCTATCTTCCTTTGCTGGCAAAAGCGATTGCGGACATTAAAGAGACAGACATAGAAGAAGTCGCCGAAAAGACGTATAATAATAGTTGCGCGTTGTTTTTGAAAACAAAAACCCATGAACGAACCACGCTTTGAACACGTCTTAAACGAGGCAAAGAAACAACGGTCCGGATTTCTGAGCAAGGTCTTCGGAAGCAAGAGCGAGCGGGACATCAGGCAGATGCTGCCGCTCCTGGCCGCGGTCTGCGACCGGGAACCCGCCACGCGCGAACTGCCGGACGACCGCCTGGCCGCCAAAACCGCCGAGTTCCGGGAGCAATTAGCGCGGGGCGCCTCTTTGGAAAGCATCCTGCCGGAGGCCTTCGCGGTCGTCCGGGAGTCGGCCCGCCGGCGCTTAAACATGCGCCACTTTGATACCCAAATTTTAGGCGGCATCGCGCTCTATCGCGGCGCCATCGCCGAGATGGTTACCGGCGAAGGAAAAACCCTGGTCGCAACCCTGTCTCTTTATTTGGTAGCGCTGGAAGGGAAAGGGGCGCACCTGGTGACCGTAAACGACTACCTTGCCCGGCGCGACCGCGCCTGGATGGGCCCGGTTTACGAATCCCTGGGATTAACCGTAGGCGCAATTCAACACGAAAGCAAAAGAGAGGAGCGTCAGGCCGCCTATAATTCTGACATTACTTACGGAACCAATAACGAATTCGGTTTTGACTACCTGCGCGACAACATGGTCCTGCGCAAAGAAGACCGGGTACAACGGGAACTTCATTACGCCATCGTAGATGAGGTGGACAGTATCTTGGTGGATGAAGCGCGCACACCGTTAATTATCTCCGGTCCGGCGGAAGAATCAACCTCTCTCTACTACCAGGTAGACAAAATTGTCCCGCGGCTGGAAAAAAACAAGGACTTCGCAGACGAGGAAAAGACCAAGTCGGTTTACCTGACCGAAGACGGCATCCGCCGGGTGGAAAAACTTTTAGGCATAGACAACCTATACGACCAGAATCACATCAAAATGGTCCACCACATCCAACAGGCGCTCCAGGCCCATATTCACTACCAGCGGGACAAGGAATATCTGGTTAAGGACGGCAAGGTGGTAATTGTGGACGAGTTCACCGGCCGGATGATGGAGGGCCGACGATTTTCCGACGGACTTCATCAGGCGCTGGAAGCAAAAGAAGGCGTTACAATTGAAGCGGAAAACCAGACCCTGGCCACCATCACTTTTCAAAACTATTTTAAATCATACAAGCGTCTGGCCGGCATGACCGGCACCGCAGCCACCGAAGCGGTTGAGTTCAAGGACATCTATAATCTTGACGTAATCACCATTCCACCCAACCGCCCCCTGATCCGCCAGAACGAGGCGGACGCCATTTACAAAACATCCCGCGAGAAGTTTGAAGCGGTTGCCAACGACATCGAGGCGCTCTACCGGAAAGGACAGCCGGCTCTGGTCGGCACGATCTCAATTGAAAAATCCGAACTTCTGTCCCGCATCCTGACCCGGCGCAACATCCCCCACCAAGTTCTCAACGCCAAACACCACGAAAAAGAAGCCTCCATCGTTTCAGAAGCCGGACGCAAGTTTAAGGTTACCATCGCCACCAACATGGCCGGCCGGGGAACGGATATTGTCCTGGGTGGCTCTCAAGCAACAGTGGAGCCGTGGACAGAGGAACACCGGCGGTTAGCGTCTCTAATCATTGAAGAATATCCTACCGTGGACCCGGAACAACTTAACGGAAAGACCCAGGAAGCGCTTGAGGTAATCCTGTCCGGCGGCCTGCATATTGTCGGGACCGAGCGACATGAAGCGCGGCGCATCGACAACCAGTTGCGCGGCCGCAGCGGCCGGCAGGGCGATCCGGGCAGTTCTCATTTTTACCTTTCTCTGGAAGACGAACTAATGCGCCTCTTCGGCTCCGAGCGCCTCTTGGGCATAATGTCAGCCCTGCCGGAAGGAGAGTTAATTTCCCATCCGCTAATTACCCGCCTGATTGAAAACGCCCAGCGCCGGGTTGAAGGACAAAACTTTGAGATCAGAAAACAACTGTTGGATTTTGACAACGTAATGAACGAACAACGCCAGGTTACCTACCGGATGCGCAACCAGGTTCTCGAGGGACAAGACCTTTCCGACCATTTCCAGGATTTAATCCGCGAAGAACTTGCCTCCGGTTTAGACCGTTATTTCCCGACTACGGTACACCCGGAAGAATGGGACAAAGCAGAATTCAACCGCTGGTTTGAAGCCACTTTCAGGTGTCCCGAGGTTGAACCGACGGACGTAGAATTAACAACCGCCCGCAGAGAGACCTTGACCGAACAGCTGACCGAAGCAACCTGGCGGTTTTATCTGACAAAACGTTCCTCTGTTGACGCCCAGTACGCAGACCAGGCAGAGCGGTACCTTTTCCTTTTTGTGCTGGACAGCCGCTGGAAATCGCACCTTTACGACATGGACCACCTCCGGGAAGGTATTTCCCTGCGCGCCTACGGCCACCAAGACCCTCTGGTAGCATACAAAAGCGAGAGTTTTGCTCTTTTCAGCCAGATGCAGGAAGAGATGCGTCGCCAACTGATAAGCCTTCTTTTTTCGGTAGAAACAACCACCCCGGACTCCTCCGGGACTCAGGCTATCGCCCCGCAAACGGTGCTGGCGCCGTCCTCTTTTCAGCACGGAGAATTTTCTGCCTTCGGCCAGACGCGCCGGGCAAACCCTGGATCAACGGCCGGTTCGCCGCTTTCCCAAAGGCCGTCATCCGCGGCTTCCGTTGAACCCGTCCACGTTGACCCAAAAATCGGCCGGAACGACTCCTGTTCTTGCGGCAGCGGAAAAAAATACAAACGCTGTTGCGGTTCAAAAACAAGTTAATTTGACATCTTTTTTGTTTAAGATTATAATTTTACCTTGTCCCTAAAACGACACCGCCAAAACACCCTGTGCAAAACCTGTTAGTTTCCACTTAATTCCCGGTTGGTAATTTATGAAAAAACCCTTAGACTTCAACGGTCCGGTCCATTCTGACGCTCTCTGGATTGAAGCGCTCAATTTTGTGAAAGGCCGGATAGGTCAAGCCGACTTCAACCTCTGGCTGGAACCGCTCAAACCCTCCGCTTTGCAGGATGACGCGCTGGTGGTGGAGGCGCCTGATTCTTTTTCGGCAAGTTGGGTGCAAAATCACTACGGGTCTGAAATTAGCGCCGCGCTGCAATCTCTGAACCCGGCTGTGAACCGGGTAATTTTTATAGCAAAAGATTCTGCCGGCAAGGCGGGACAGGACGCCTCTCACGCGACGGGTTCGGCCCAACAAAACGAACCCCAAATTCCCGCCGCCGCTTCCGCTTCAACCCGTCGGACCGGACCAGGAAACAACCTTAACCCGCTTTACACTTTCGACAGTTTCATTATCGGCGAAAACAACCGGCTGGCGCACGCCGCGGCCCTTTCTATTTCCCAATCCCCCGGAACCGCTTACAACCCGCTCTTTATTTACGGCCAGGTAGGCGTCGGCAAAACCCACCTGATGCAAGCGGTTGGAAATTTCGCAAAAGCCCAAGCCGGCCTCCGCGTCGTCTATCTCTCTAGCGAGCAATTTTTGAACGAGTTTATCGACAGTCTTTTAAACAAAAACACCGCCGCTTTTCGAAACCGGTTCCGTGACCTGGACCTTCTTTTAATTGACGATATCCAGTTTATCGGCGGGAAAGAAGAGACCCAGCGGGAGTTTTTCCATACCTTCAACACCCTCCACGACTACCATAAACAGGTTGTTCTTTCCAGCGACCGGCCGCCCAAAGAACTTAAAAACCTTGAGCGCCGCCTGGTTTCCCGTTTTGAATGGGGGTTGGTGGTCGACATTCAACCACCGGACCTGGAAACCAGAATTGCCATTATCGAAAATAAAGCGCGCCTGAAAAATTTTTCACTGCCCAAAGAGGTTGCTTTTTGTTTGGCGGAAAAAATAGAAGGTAATGTGCGCTCGCTGGAGGGCGCCCTTACCAAATTAATCGCCTGCGCCGGCCTCTACAATAAAGACGTGGTTGATGTTGTGTTCACCGAGAGTATTTTAAAGGATTTATTTCAAAACGAAAACAACAAACCCAAAATTGACATCACCGCCATCCAGGAGTGGGTCAGCCGCTATTATAATATTAAAATATCAGAATTAAAGGGTGACCGGCGCCAACAATCATTGGTCTTGCCAAGACAAATTGCTATTTATTTAACCCGCAAACTAACCGGCGCGTCGTTGCCGCAAATCGGCGAGGGGTTTGGCGGCAAAAACCACACCACTATCCTCTACACCTGTCGAAAAGTTGAGGATAAAATGAGTAAAGATGTTATCTTTAAGGAAGAGGTGGAGCGCGTGTTGTTGAAATTTAAAAATGATTTAAATAATAACTAACAGTTTATTTTAAGTAAAATTTGGTTTGGTGTTGTGGTGTTATGGGTTTTTTAAAAGTTATCCACAACCATTACTACTAGTACTAAATTTTTATAATTAAAAATATAGTAATACTTGTATTCTAAAATGATTGGGGGGTAAATGGAAATAAAAATACAAAAAAGGGATTTATTGTCTATTTTAAATAAAGTATCCGGTGTTTTAAGTCCAAAACCAACACTGCCGGTACTTAATCACATTTTAATTGAGGCGGGTAAAGGTGTTTTGGTTGTAACCGGAACCGACTTGGAGTTGAGTGTGAAAATTACCAAAGAAACAGTTGTTTTAAAGGAAGGAAAAGTTTTAACGCCCGGGCGGAAGTTATTGGAAATCGCGCGCGAGTTTCCGGAGGCGGAGGTAGGATTGTATAGTGAAAAAGAAAATCGCCTTCGTATTTCCCAAGGAAAGATAGTTTTAAATTTAGTTGGTTTGCGGGTTGATGATTTTCCGCTAACCCCAAAAATTAAAAACCCCAACCAATTTAAAATAACCGCCGGTAACTTAAAAAAAACCATAATCTACACCCGCCCGGTGGTTGTTTTTGACGAAAACAAACCAAATCTTTCCGGGATATTTTTTACCACAGAAGACGGCTGGTTGACAACCGTCACCACAGATACCCGGCGGCTGGCGCGCCACAAAACCAAAACAAACCTTTCAGCAGATATTAAGTTTATTTTGCCGATTAAAACCGCCGACGCGATAAAGAGCTTATGGGAGGAAGCAACGGAATTAGATGTAAATTTAGGGACCAATCAGATTATTTTTTCCGGGGAAGGCCTGGTTTTAACCAGCCAGATAATTGAAGGAGAATTTCCGGATTATAATTCGGTCATCCCAAAAGAAAACGACCTGGCAACAGCCACGATTCCCTTGGCGGCGTTTGTGGCAACACTGCGCCGGATTAAACAGGTTGTATCAACCGGGAAAAACTTAGTGCGGCTGGATTTGCGGAAGAACAACCTGAAAGTTTCCGGGGAAACCGCCGGGGTGGGAGAAGGCGCGGAAGAAATAGACATCTCCTACCAGGGAGAGCCGATTACCTTAAACTTCAACCCGGACTATCTGTTGGAGGGAGTAAAGAGCCTGGACGGGGAAGAGGCGTTCTTTTTTGGTTTAAACCACAACCCGGAAAAACCGAGCTTGATCCGGTCCCTGAAAGGGGCGGACTATATTTATTTGGTGATGGCAATGCGGCTGTAAGCCACCGGGAGCCGTGGAAAAGATAGGCGACATTATCAGCCGGGTTTTAAAAAAAGAAAACTATTTTTTTGAAGAAAAGGATTATCTGGCGCTGTGGGAAGAGGTTGTTTCAAAAGAAACACGACGACACGCCCGGGTGACGGTTAAAAATGAAAAGATGCTTGTCTGGGTGGACAACCCGACCGTCCACCACCAGCTTTTTTTGCAAAAGGAAAAAATTGCGGCCGAGTTTCAAAAGCGGGGCCTAAAAATAAAAGAGATAACCATAAAACAGGCGCAGGCAAACAAGCCCGGAGGGAAAAATGTTTCACGGTTCAACCGTAGCAATCGTCACCCCGTTTAAGGGCGGGAAGATAGACGAGAAGAGTTTCGGTGATTTGATAGAATGGCAGATTAAAGAAGGAACAGACGCAATTCTTCCTTGCGGCTGCACCGGAGAGGCAGCGACGCTCTCGATGGAAGAACACCAGCGGTTGGTGACCATAGCGGTGGAAGTGGTGGCGGGGCGCAGGCCCGTAATTGCCGGCACCGGCTCTAACAACACTGCCGAGGCGCTACAGCTTACCCGGCACGCGAAGAACGCGGGCGCCAACGCGGTTTTAATTATTACCCCGTATTACAACAAACCCACCCCGGCCGGACTTCTGCTCCACTATACCGCCATTGCCGAGGCGGTTGATATCCCGATTATCTTGTATAACGTGCCCTCGCGAACCGGCATCTCTCTTTTGCCGGAAACGATTGCCGAGCTTTCCCGACAACCAAACATCGTTGCCATTAAAGAAGCGTCCGGAAGTTTGGACCAGGTTAGTTCGATAAAAAACCAGTGTGAAATCACGGTTCTTTCCGGAGACGATTCCCTGACCCTGCCGATAATGGCGGTAGGCGGTGTCGGCGTGATTTCGGTTGCCGCAAACGTGATACCGAACGGAGTGGCTGAGATGACGCACGCTTTTTTGGCCGGAGACCCGGGAAGGGCGCGAGAACTGCACCAACAACACTACCCGTTGCTCCGGGCTCTTTTTTACGAAACGAATCCGATTCCGGTTAAAACAGTGCTGGCGTGGATGGGCAAAATCGCGCCGGAATGGCGGCTGCCTTTATGCGCCATGACCAAAGAAAACGAGGCGAGGTTGCGCAAAGCTGTCGAGAAAGCCGGGCTGATTTAAAAACGCGGCCCCGCGGAAGGAGAGGTTAAGATGTGGTGGCAAAGAAAAAAAACGGTGCTTGTTCCCTCCCGACAAAAGGTGGAGGTAAAATCCGAGTCCTGGGTAAAGTGTCAGGGCTGCGGGGCCAACCTATACGAAAAACGGTTGCAGGAGAACCTTTGGGTTTGTCCCCGGTGCCAGTTTCACCACCGGCTTACAGCATTTCAGCGCATCGCCATTACGCTGGACGAAAATTCTTTTAAGGAGAGGGACGCAACTATGCAGTCCGGAGACCCGCTCTCTTTTTCGGCGGTGAAGGCCTATCCGGATAAGGTCCGCGAAGACCAGGAAAAGACCGGGCTTTTAGATGCGGTAGTTTCCGGCGAAGGAACCGTCGGGGGGTGCCAGGCAGAGTTTGTGGTGGTAGATAGCCGGTTTATGATGGGCAGCATGGGTTCGGTGGTCGGAGAAAAGGTAGTGCGTGCCGCGGAGCGAGCCCAGGTAAACCACGTCCCGCTGGTTATTTTTTCTGCCAGCGGCGGCGGAGCAAGAATGTACGAAGGGATGTTTTCTTTGATGCAGATGGCAAAAACCTCGGCGGCGGTTGGCCGGCTGGCTGAAGCGGGCGTTCCGTACGTTTCTGTTCTGACCGATCCGACCATGGCCGGTGTGGCCGCGAGTTTTGCCTTTTTGGGTGATTTTATGGTGGCGGAACCCGGCGCTTTAATCGGGTTTACCGGTCCGCGTGTTATTGAACAGACCATCCGGGCCAAACTCCCGGCCGGATTTCAGCGGTCGGAGTTTTTGCTTAAAAAAGGCGCGCTGGACCAGGTGCTTACCCGCCGGGAAATAAGACCGTTTCTGTCCCGCCTCCTCTCGTTGTTTTAGTCCTGACCGCAATCTTTTTGTCGTTTTAGGCGGGAGCGATACCGCAACCACAAACTACGCATGGAAAAACCAGCCTGGCTGAAAAAACGGTTTTTAGCAAGCGCGGACATTAAAGAAACCGAAGAGATAGTTGCCGGTCTTGGTTTACACACGGTCTGCTCTGCGGCGCTTTGTCCGAACCGATATGAATGTTTTGACCGGAAGGTTGCCACGTTTCTGATTTTGGGAAACACCTGTACCCGGAGATGCGCTTTTTGCGGAGTTGCCAAAGGTCTTCCTTTGGCGCCGGAGGAGAGCGAACCCGGGCGGGTGGCTCAGGCGGTGGCCCGGCTCGGGTTGAAATACGCGGTGATTACCTCGGTAACGCGGGATGATTTGCCGGATAAGGGCGCGGCGGTTTTTGCCGCAACGCTGGCCGCAATCCGCAGAACAACGCCGCATGCCGGGACGGAAGTTTTAACCCCTGATTTTGACGGCCGGCGGGAGTTGTTGCGGATGGTTTTGGCGGAAGAGCCCCTGGTTTTTAACCACAACCTGGAAACCGTTCCCCGGCTTTATCCGACGGTACGCCCCCAGGCTCTTTACCAGACCAGCCTTGGCTTGCTTCGGGCGGCCAAAGAAGAAGGGGCGGCGTTTACCAAGAGCGGGTTGATGCTCGGCCTGGGCGAGGAAAAAACGGAGATTTTGGGCGTGCTTTCCGACCTCCGGAGCGTGGGTTGTGACATATTAACGCTCGGCCAGTACTTGAGGCCAGGCGAAAAGAACCTGCCGGTAGCGCGCTACGTAACGCCGGAAGAGTTTCAAGAGTATAAGCAAGTCGCCGGAAAGATGGGTTTTAAGGCCTGCGCCAGCGGGCCTTTTGTGCGCAGTTCCTATTATGCCGCCGACCTTTTTGGGGGAATAAACGCTTTACGCTAAACACGGTCATCGGCTATAATAATAAAGCGATAAAAATTCTTGGTTGATTTTTAAGAAAACTAAACCACAAAACAGGGGGTGCGCGTTGGAAGTTAAGTTGCCGGAGATGGGCGAAGGAATTGAAGAGGCCAGCATTTCTTTCTGGTATAAGAAGGTCGGTGATGTTGTAGCGGACGGCGAAGACTTGGTGGAACTAACCACGGAAAAGACCAGCTTTAACCTGCCGTCACCAACCTCCGGAACAGTAAAAGATATCAGCGCCGCGGAGGGAAGCAAGGTAAGGGTTGGCCAGACATTGGCGGTGGTCGAATGATTGATTGCAAGTCGAAACGAATTGCTGACCTCCCGCCGTATATTTTTGAGCGGATAGGGCGGCTTAATGCTCAAGCGCGCGCCGAAGGCCGCGACGTGGTGGATTTGGGCATGGGAAACCCGGACTTGCCGGCGCCGGCTCACGTCATCGCCAAACTGAAAGAAACGGTTGACGAGCCCGGAATGCACCGCTATTCTGCTTCCAAAGGAATCGGCGTCCTGCGCCAGGCGATTGCGGGGCGGTACGCAAAACGTTTTGGTGTTTCGCTTGATCCGGAGAAGGAGGCGGTGGTGGTTATCGGCAGCAAGGAAGGCCTGTGCCATTTCGCTTCGGCGGCCTTTAATGCGGGCGAATCTATTTTGGTGCCCAACCCCAGTTATCCGGCTCATTATTTTCCGTTCCACATTGTCGGCGTCAGGACGCAGGACATGCCCTTGCGGGCGGAGAATAATTTTTTACCGGACCTGGCTAAAATCAATCTTAAAATTGAGCCCAGGCCCAAAGCGATGCTCCTTTCTTTTCCGCACAACCCCACCACGGCGGTGGCCAGCCTGGACTTCCTGAAGGAAGTGGTTGATTTTTGCCGCCGGAACAACCTTTTTCTTATTCATGACCTGGCTTACGGAGAGCTTGTTTTCGACGGAGGCGTTGCGCCCAGCGTTTTGCAGGTGCCGGGCGCGAAAGAGATAGCGATTGAATTTTATTCTTTATCGAAAACGTATAATATGGCGGGTTGGCGGGTTGGTTTTGCGGTGGGCAACGAAGAGCTGGTTGGCGCCCTGGTAAAATTGAAGAGCTATTATGATTACGGTGTTTTTACGCCGATACAGATGGCAGCCGTTGCCGCCCTGGACGGTCCCCAGGATTGCGTGGTTCAGATACGGCAAACATATCAAAAACGGAGAGATGTCCTGGTTTCGTGCCTGAAAGAAGCGGGCTGGGACGTGCCGGTTTCTCCGGCTACGATGTATCTTTGGGCGCCCCTGCCGGAAAAAATGCGGGCCATGGGTTCGCTGGAGTTTGCTACTCTTCTGCTGGAAAAGGCAGATGTGGCTGTTTCGCCGGGAATTGGGTTTGGCCCATACGGCGAAGGGTTTGTGCGGATTGCCCTGGTGGAAAACGAACAGCGCCTGCGTCAGGCGGCGCGCAATATTGCCAAGTTATTATAATGAACATTAAGCTGTCTCAACGGATAATAAACCTGGCGCCATCGGCAACGCTGGCGGCCGGCCGGAAAGCAAAAGAACTTCAAGCCCAGGGGGTTAAAGTTCTTAATCTCTCGGTAGGCGAGCCGGACTTTCCGGCGCCGATTGAAGCAAAAGAGGCGGTTGTCGCGGCGGTCAGGGACAACTTCAGCCAATACACCGATAGCCGGGGAATTGTGCCTTTGCGGGAAGCGATCTGCCGGCGATTCAGGGAAGACACCGGCCTTGTTTACGGAATTAACCAGGTTGTTGTTTCCTGCGGCTCCAAACACACCCTCTACAACCTGTTCCAATCCTTGTTAGATTCGGGTGACGAGGTGCTTGTTCCGGTGCCGTATTGGACCAGTTATCCGGAGATGGTGAAATTAGCCGGCGGCGTGCCGGTTTTTGTGCCGGGCGGAACAGACCTGAAAGTGAAGCCCGAAAACCTGGAACGGTTTTTTACCGATAAAACCAGGTGTTTGATTATCAACAGCCCCAACAATCCTTCCGGCGTAGTTTACACAAAAAAAGAACTGGAAGATATTGCGCGCTGGGTCCAGGATAAGGGGATTTTGGTAATATCAGACGATGCTTATCAGCATTTTATTTATGACGAGCAATCTTTTTGCAGCATAGCCGGCCTCCCCGGGATGGAGGAGCGGACGATAATTGTGGGCGCCGCATCCAAGACCTATGCGATGACCGGCTGGCGTATCGGATGGTTTCTGGGGTCTCAGGAATTAGCCGATGCCTGCGCGAAACTCCAGGACCAGTCAACCTCTAACCCGTGCTCTTTGAGCCAGATGGCGGCTTTAGCCGCGCTTTCCGGGAACCAGCAGAGCGTGCAGGAGATGCGCCGGGCATTTCAGAACCGGCGTGACCTTCTCCTTAAAATTCTTTTTCCGGTCAAGGGAATTTCCTTCCCTTTTCCGGCCGGCGCTTTCTATCTTTTTTTCACTCATCCGGCAATTAAAGATTCGGTTGATTTCGCTTCCCGCTTTCTGGAAGAGGCGCAAGTTGCCCTGGTGCCGGGCAAGGCCTTTGGTATGGAGGGATACCTGCGTCTTTCCTATGCGGTTTCGGAAGAGGTTCTTGCGGAAGCGGGCAACCGGCTGGCGGCGTATCTCAGTAAAACATGAAGCCGGCGCGGTGTTTTGTGCTTTTCCTTTGTCTTTCTGCCTCCTTTTTTCTCCCCCAAATTGTCCCTGCCCAAAATGCCGGTGCGCTTCAGTATCAGTTTCAACCCGACCAGGCGCTCCGTTACCGGCTGGATTTACAGCACGAAGTTAAAATGTCCGGCGGTGGCGGTCAGGGCCCGCCCGTTGCGACAAAGATTACTTTCCAGGCATCTGTCCGGATGGTTGAAGCTGATTCCGCCGGCGTTGTTACGTGTGAGGCGAGGGCCGAGAATTTTAGCGCCCGGACCATAATCGGCGCAAAAGAGTCCGTTCTTCCGGCTTCGGCGACCGGTCAGACGGTGCGGTTTCGGTTAGGTTCTTGCGGTCTCTTGCCCGGACAGGAGACGCTGGTTGGTTCGCCCGGATTACCGTGGAATCTTTTTCTGTCGCAGGTCTTTCCGGATCTTACCCGGTGCCGGTATCTTGGCCCGGCGGTTTTTAACGGAAAACCATGCTCTAAAATAGGATTTGATCTTGCGGCGTTGTCTTCGGCCCGGACGGAAAAGGGTAACACGGCGCAGGCCAGGGACAACAATCAAGGTAAAGGGACTGGTTTGTTTGCGGACGGCCACCTGGTTTCCGGCGAGACGCAGGGCGGTGTGGATTTAGCATGCAATCTCTCTTCACCGGAGCGAAGCGCAGGTTCAGGCGGTGTTTCCGCGAAAGGCGTATTTTCCAGCCGCCTCTTCCTGCTTCCGTAAGGTGCTTGCGTTGTAGCGGTGCGATTTACTGTGTCCGTCATAGTCTTGGCGAAGGCGGAGCGCGCCTTCTTTTCCCTGCACGCTGTACTGTATACGGGATACTAATTTAGAAATGTGGCGATACATAGGCAAACGATTTCTGCATCTTATTCCGCTCCTGGTCGGGATGACTTTCCTCTCTTTCCTGGTGATGCAGCTGGCGCCCGGCGACTACTTCACCAAACTTTCCCTTGACCCGCAGATTTCACCGGAGACCCTGAAGTTGATGCGGCAACAGTTTGGTCTGGGCGCAAACCCGGTAGTTCAGTACCTCAAGTGGTTGCGAAATCTCTGCACCTTTAATTTAGGTGTTTCCTTCGTCTACCACATACCGGTGGCCACCCTGATTCGAGAGCGGCTGATTAACACCCTGTTCCTTTCTCTGGTTACGCTCTTTCTTACCTGGCTGGTCAGCATACCGCTGGGTGTGCTGGCGGCAATTAAGTTACACAAACCGGTCGACAAAACCCTTTCGGTCTTTGCCTTTATCAGCATCTCGCTCCCCTCTTTTTTCCTGGCGCTTCTTTTTCTGGTCTTTGCGGCTCGCACCGGGTTTTTTCCGCTGGGCGGCAGCCAGGGTATTTTTGCCGGGGAACTCTCCGCGCCTTTTCGTTTCGCAGACCGGCTCTGGCACGTAAGCCTTCCGGCCCTGGTTTTAACTATCGTCGGTTTCGGCGGTCTTTTTAGGGTGACCCGGGCTAATTTTCTTGAGAACCTTTCCGCGCCTTTTGTAATCGCCCTGCGCGGCAAGGGGCTCGCGGAGAAGCGGGTCTTCCGACACGTTTTGCGCAACAGCCTCAATCCGTTAATTACGCTTCTGGGTTACGAACTCTCCGGCCTTCTTTCCGGGGTGGCGTTGGTGGAGATTATCCTCTCCTGGCCGGGGCTGGGTCAGTTGATGCTTGCCGCGGTGATGAGCCAGGACCTTTACGTAATAATGGCTTCGCTCTTTTTCGGCGGGTTCCTTTTGGTGGCGGGTAACCTTTTGGCTGATATTCTTTTGGCGGTTAATGACCCGCGTATCCGGTTGGGGTAGCGTGGTGTTAAAGTATAAGGGAATGGTATAATTTCGGGTGGAACGATGCAAGGTAACAAATAATCTTAATATTACAAAACAACAACCAAAGCGGAGGAAGCGATGTTAATTGATGTTCATGGACATATTGGCCGTGTTGCGATGGATCGACGGGAGTACGTTGACGTTACCAACCTGATCGCCAAGATGGATGCCTGGGGCATTGACCGGACCTGTCTTCTGCCTTTGAGCGAGCATCCGGAGGGGGCGTATTTAGAGTGCAACACCGAAGACATCATCACCGCCTGTGCCCGCTACCCGGAACGGCTGATTCCCTTTTGCCTGATTGACCCGCGTTACGGTAATCACCCGGAGATGGATTTTTCTCACTTGCTGGAAGAATACAAGGCGCGGGGGTGCAAGGGGCTCGGCGAGTTTCTGCCCAAACTTGATTTTGACGACCCGCGTTGTCTTAATCTCTATCGGCAGGCAGGCAGCTTTGGTCTGCCGGTGCTCTTTGATATGATGGACGGACCGCACAGTTATGGGCTTTGCGACGATTACGGGTTACCCAAACTGGCACACGCTTTGCAGGTTTGCCCCGGTACTATTTTTATCGGGCACGGACCTACTTTCTGGGCCGAGATATCCGCTGAGGTGCCGGCTCGTAGCGGCTATCCCACCGGACCGGTTAAACCGGGCGGCGCGGTTCCCCGCTTGATGCGGCAATACTCTAACTTATGGGCAGATACTTCCGCGGGCAGCGGTCATAACGCCCTCACCCGAGACCCGGCTTTCGGGATAGAGTTTTTGGACGAATTTCAAGACAAGATGATGTTCGGCACGGACTCCTGTTTGCGCAGTGATGTTTCCGGTGTGTGTTCGAATGTGGCCTACGCCAGGGAGTTGCGCGCGGCCAAAAAGTTATCTGTTGCCGCCCTGGAAAAAATTGAGTGGCGCAACTGCGCGCGGCTGCTGGGGTTGGGGGGTTAATTTTAATCTGGGACGACACCGCAAAAAGACCTATCGTTTACTTTTCGGTTTTAGGGGGAGCGCGTTTTTGTAGTAGTTTCCGGCAGGGCATGCAAAATCTTCAATAATTGTTATACATTCACCTACCTGATTTTTTTGAGCCGTGTTAATTCTGCATATTTTCTAACGTTCCAACAAGGCAAACATCAAATCTGCCTCGGCCGCCACCTTTCCGTTTACCAAGGCCTTGGCGTGTACTTGGCCAATCCGGGTGCGGAATTTTATCAACGCTACTTTGATAAGCAGCTGGTCTCCGGGCAAGACCGCATTCCGGAATCGGGCGTTGTCTATGGCGGCGAAATAGGCAACCTTGTTGCGGTTTTCTTTTTTCCTCAGCATCAGACACGCGGCTACCTGCGCCATTGTTTCAATTAAAATGACCCCGGGCATTACCGGGTGGTCCGGAAAATGTCCGGCGAAGTAGGGTTCGTTAATCGAGACATTTTTGAGCCCGATAATTGTATTGTCGTCTTCGATTTTCAGGATTCGGTCTACAAAAAGGAACGGATGGCGGTGGGGAATAATTTTTAAGATATCCTCTGCTTCCAGGAATTCCTTGCCCGAAACCGCTTCCGCTTCTGGTGAAATGACTCCGGCCGCAGTTTCCCGGTGGCTGATGTCTATTAGTTTGTTGACCAGACGGACGTTAAGGTTGTGTCCGCTCCGAACTGCCACAACGTGCATCTGGGGCTTTGCGCCCAACAGGCCGATGTCGCCCAAAAGGTCCAGAATCTTGTGGCGCACCATCTCGTTTTTAAAACGCAAAGTGTTGTTGATTGCGCCATCTTCGCCGATAACGATAGTGTTGTTGTAGTTGGAACCCTTGCCTAAACCGCTTTTTACCAGAGCGTCAACTTCTTCCTGGAGGCAGAAGGTGCGGGCCGGCGCGATTTCACGGAGAAACGTTTCGCGGTTTATCGGGAAGGAGGCAAACTGACTATTCAGGGGCGCGGGATAGTCCAGCGTATAGGAGATTTTAAATTCCGGCGCCGGAAGCGCGATAACCTGGCTGTCGTTATTGCTGACGAAGATTGGTTCTTTTAGAAGAAGCGCGCGCCGTTGCGCCGGCTGTTCTTCCATGCCCGCCTTCAGGAGGAGTTCGGCCAGATTCTTGCTGCTGCCGTCTTCGCCGGGGAACTCGTCGTTGTCTATCTCAATTAAAAGATTGTCAATGCCCAACCCCAGCACCGTGGCCAGGATGTGTTCCACGGTGTGTACTTCTGCCGGGCCGTTACCGATAGAAGTACGCCGGGAGCGCCTTTCTTCCGGCAGAAGGTTGGCGATTTCTGCTTTGACCTGCGGCCGGCCGGCCAGGTCGGTTCGCACAAAAATAAGGCCGGTATCTTTTGGAGCCGGCTTAAAAGTTACCTTCGCTTTGTGGGCGGTATGAAGGCCTTTTCCTTGAAAAGACACTTCTTTTTTAATGGTTGTCTGCTGGGCCATCTTTCTCCAATTTAGCGAGCCGGGCTTCCATGGCTGAAATTTTTTCCCAGAGTTCGGGTTGCTTGTGTAGATAGGCCTGAATCTTCATGTCCTGGGTATGTTCCCGGGCCGGGAAACCGGAAACTTTTTTTCCGGCCGGAATATTTTTGGTAACGCCGGCTTTTCCGGCGATAATGACGTTATCCCCGACATCGACGTGGCCGATAATCCCGGCCTGGCCGGCGATGATTACGTTTTTACCGATGGTGGCGCTGCCGGAGATGCCTACCTGGGCCACGACAATAGTGTGTTCGCCGATGGTAACGTTGTGGGCAACCTGGACCAGGTTGTCGATCTTAACGCCGCGCTTAATCAGGGTTGCGTCAAAACGCGCCCGGTCGATGATGACACAGGAACCGATTTCGACATCATCTTCAATCCGCACCGTTCCGATTTGGGGTATTTTCTGGTGGATGCCGCTGACGGTAGCGAAACCAAAACCGTCGTCGCCGATGACGGTACCTCCGTGGATGATTACGCGGTTGCCGATCTCCACTCTTTCCCGGATGGAAACGTGGGGGAAGACCAGGCAGTCGTCTCCGATGCTGGTGTAGTGCCCTACGTAGACGCCGGCGCAGAGCACGGTCCGGTCGCCGATTCGGGCGTGGTCTTCAATCACCACGTAGGGCTGGATGGAAACGTCTTTACCCAGGACCACGCCTTCCCCGACGATCGCGGTAGGATGGATGCCAGGCGGGACCTTGACCGCTTCCGGCCCGAAAAGCGAAACAATGCGCGCGAAAGCCAGCGAAGGGTTGTCAACCGAAATCAAGGTACGCTTGCCGGCTTTTATCTCCGGCGGCACCAGGATTGCCGAGGCGTGGGTCTTATCCATCAGGCAATAATATTTCCGGTTGGCGACAAAGGTAATTTCGCCGGCCTTTGCTTCCTTGATACCGGAGACGCCGCTTACAACCAGGTCCTCGTCGCCGATAACCTTTCCGCCAACCAGAGCTGCTAATTGTTTAACTGTTTTACCCATGGGTTACGAGTATCATTTCTTTACCGCGGCCGGTTTATTTAAGACAGTGATGACCTGAGCGCTTAAGTCGGCTGTGTCCGGGAAGTAAAGAACCGCTTCTTTGTTGATGACGAACGTGTAACCGTTTTCCTTGGCCAGTTTGGCGATGGCGGCTTCAATCTCTTTTACCCGCGCCTCAACCAATTCGCGGTTCTTTGTCTGGAGTTCCTGGTAGATGTCCCGCTGGAGGTTAAGGATGTCCTGTTTTTTCTTTTCAATTTCAGCCGTGAGCTTGTCCGATTCTTCTTTCTTCATGACCTTGCCCCCCTTGTCCAGTTTCTCCTGCAGGGGCTTAATCTCTTTGTCGGCCGCTTCGGCTTTTTTCTGCACGTCTGCCTGGCGCTCTTCCCGGAACTTATCAAACTCCGCCTGATTTTCCGTTACTTTCGTGTAACTGGAAAATATCTTATTGACATCTACGACGCCAACCTTTACATCCTCGGCCCGGCCCATTCCTTTTACGAGCAGCAGTCCGACAACTACCAACAAACCAACCCGCGCAAATTTCTTCATCATGTTTCCTCCTTTAAAACCAGTAATCAATGGTGAAATGCAACCGCCCCGGGCTTTCTCCGGGCAAAGGGTCCAACGCGTATCCGTAATCTAACTTTATTGGAATGGCAAAGAGGGGAACTTTAATCCGCACGCCGGCGCCAACGCCGATTTTTATTTCGGATAATTTAAAAGTTCTTGACCCCAAAAATGTTTGCCCGGCATCGGCAAAGAAAACAAGGCTTAAAATGTTTTCGTAAATTGGCTTGGAGACCTCGATGTTTGCCGCCGTCATGAGGTTGCCGCCCCGGGCCACTCCGGCAAAAGGACCGACAGTGTACAGCGGGCCCAGGGAACGTTCCGCGTAACCGCGCACTGTTTTGGCTCCGCCGCAGAAGTAACGCTCATAGAACGGCAGGTCAGTCCCTTTATCCAGGCCGGAAGCGTAAGCTAACAGCGTATGCGCGGAGAAGATAAAATTTTTAGGCAGCGGGTGGTAATAGGTGAGTTCATATTCGGTCTTCCAGAAGTTATTTTCTCCGCCCAGGAAGTCACCGAAGTATTTTAAGGATATCTCCTGGTTGGTCCCGGTTGTGGTCCGGAGCCGAGAATCCCGGGTGTCGCGGGCGAGAGCAACGGTGATGCTATTGCTTTGCTTGTTGCCTTTTTCCAGGAGATATTCGGCCGGCGCGCCTGCTTGAATATTGGAAATGGTGACGTCTTCTACCCGGGGGGTAAGGCTGAACCGCCAGTAGTCGGAAATCCTCCAGCCGAAGCGTAAATCGGCCCCTACCCGCTCCTCGTCATACTCGCCCCAATCCTTATTTCGGCTGTAAAGGTCGAAACCGAACGACAAGGGCCAGTTGTTGAGGTATGGTTCAAAAAAGCTTAAGGAATAACCACGCCGCGTGCCGCCAAATTCCGCGGAGACGCGTAAATTCTGGCCTCCGCCGACAAATGAAGGCGGGTTGCGCCAGTCAAAGTTTGTCTGTTCCACCGATACGAACCCGACCAGCGCGTCTACGGTGCTGTAGCCCAGGCCGAAGAGGAGGTTGCCGGTGCGTTCTTTTTCTTTGACGTTAAAGGCGAGCCTTGCTTTGTCCGGGGCGGAACCTTCCTGGGGTTGAACGCTAACGTCCTCAAAGTAATTCAGGTCCCGCAGGTTGTCCATCGATTTTCGCAGCTTGGCTCCGTTAAAAATGTCGCCGGGTGTTAATTTTATTTCCCGGCGGAGAACTTTATCCCGGGTGCGGTTGTTACCGGTAATATTAATCTCTTCTATTTCGATGATGCCGCCCGGAGTTATCTGGTAGGCAAGATCAACCGCGTTAGCGCCGGAATTATAAACGGCTACCGGTTCCACCTGGCACTTGAGGTATCCGCGGTCGCGATAAAAAGAGACAAGATTATTTCCGTCGAAAGCAACCGTTTCTTCGCTGTATGGGTTGCCGGTTTTTTTAGAGAGTATTTTTCGCAGTTCTGCTTCCGGGTAGACCAGGTTGCCGGAAAAAGTCATTGCGCCCAGAGTATAACGCTTTCCTTCCTCGATGGTGTAAATAACCTCTAAAGTTTTCTTGTATCGTTTTACTTCGCTCGTCACTTTTACGTCGGCAAAGCCGGCTTTCTTGTAAATTTTTTCTATCTGGTTCCGGTCGTTATTCAGCGCTTCTTCTTTGAAAGTCCCGAGCCGGAGCACCAGGGGGTTTCGTTTTTTGATGGTTAAAACTTTTTCAATTTTACTCCGCTTTATCGATTTATTGCCGGAGATGGAAATTTTGGTGACCCGGGCGATAACGCCTTCCCGGACAGTGAAGTTTAAGCTGGCCTGCGCCGGAGATGTTTCAACGGCGTTCAGTTCAACTTCCGTAAAAAGGAATCCCTTTTTGAGATAATAGTCGGCAACTTTATTTTTTGCTTCCAGCGCTTTGGCTTTATCGTAGAGCTGGCCCACCGTTAGTCCGCTTTCGTCTTGAAGAATCTTCCGGTTGTAACGTTTGTTGCCCGCAAATTTAATCTCTTTAATGGTGGGATTTTCTTTGACTTGGATGGTTATTTTTACACCGGCGGAAACCTCTTCCACCCGGGGAACGACATCACTGAAGAGCCCGGTGGCCAGCAAACGTTTTATGTCTTCGGAAAAGACATCTTCCGAATAGGGCTGCCCGGCTTTGGTCTGGACCAGCAATACAATACGCGCGGCGGAAATGGTTTGATTGCCGGTAACTTCAAAAGAGATAACCTTGTTATCGGACAGGCCTGGAACCGTCGGTTCGGCCGCGCCGCATTTGTTTGTCGGAAACAAAGACAACAGTAAGGCCATACTACAGAGGCATAAAAACCCTAAAAACAGTTTTTTGCACATCCTATAATTTTACCCCTAAACAAATTCGGCGTCAAATATTAAGGGGATGCAAATAAAGGATAAAATTGACCAAAACAGAGAGCGCAAAGTACAATAAGGTGGTATTGTCCCCACCCGTTCCTCCCCCGCAGGCGGGGAGGGGAAGGAATGAAATGCCTATTTATCGGGAGATATTAGAACAGGCGAAAGCGGCAAAAGCGGCCAGTCTTGTTTTGGCCAACGCCTCCGCCGAACAGCGGAACCGCCTCCTTTTGCTTTTAAGCAAAACCCTTATCGACCAGCAAGGGAAGGTTGTCGAGGCCAACCGGGAAGATTTGGCGCAGGCGAAAGCAGCCGGCCGGAACAGCGCTTATCTTGACCGGCTTGGATTTTTTGAGGCGGATATCCGAAAGACAGCGGACGCTCTTTCCGCAGTCCGGGAGTTGCCTGACCCGTTAAACCGGTTGCTTTCGGAAAATAAAAGACCGAACGGGCTTCTGGTTAAACAGGTTGCTGTTCCGATCGGGGTCATTGCCATTATCTATGAGTCCCGGCCGGATGTTACCGTGGAAGCGGCCGGCCTCTGCCTGAAAAGCGGCAACGCGGTAATTCTTAAGGGCGGGTCCGATTCTCTGCAAACCAATACTGTTTTAGCGCAGATATTACGGCAGTCTTTGGAAAAAGCAAACTTTCCAGCCGGCTCTGTTTCCCTGGTCGCGAGCCGGGAGCACGCCGCGGTTGATTATCTTCTTTCTTTGTCCGGGTATATCAACCTGGTTATTCCCCGGGGCGGAGAGTCCTTAATCAGGACCGTAGTGGAAAAGAGCAAGATTCCGGTTATTAAGCACTATAAAGGTGTCTGTCACACCTATGTCGATAAAGCGGCGGACCTGAATATGGCCTGGTCGGTTACCCTGAACGCCAAGACGCAGCGGCCGGCTACCTGTAACGCTACCGAAACGCTCTTGGTCCACCGGGATATTGCGCCGGACTTCCTGCCGGAGATGGCGCGCCTTTTTCAGGAAAAAGGGGTGGAAATGCGCGGTTGTCCGGACACCAGAAGGATTATTCCCCAGGCCCGGGTTGCCCAGGAAAGTGATTGGGGCAACGAATTCCTTGACCTGACTATCGCCATTAAGGTTGTCGCTTCTCCGGAAGAAGCGATTTTTTGGGTTAATACGTATGGGACCGGCCATTCGGAAGCTATTATCACCGGCGATAACCTAATTGCGGAAATGTTTTTGAAGGAAGTTGACGCGGCCGCAATTTACCATAACGCATCCACCAGGTTTACCGACGGATTTGAATTCGGGTTGGGCGCAGAAATAGGAATCAGCACCGACAAGATTCACGCGCGCGGCCCGATGGGCCTGAAAGAATTAACCTCGTATAAATATTTAGTTTACGGGGACGGGCAGGTGCGGACATAAATCAAGATATTTCAAATTGCAGAATGCAGATTGCAAAATGTAAAATGAACTTCTTAAACAAAATAATTTTGCATTTTACAATTTACACTTTGAATTTTACATTGATGTCCTTTTTATGAACATTGGTATTTTAGGCGGAACGTTTGACCCGATTCATGCCGGCCACTTGGTTGTGGCGGAAACGGCCCGGGAATCGCTCGGATTGGAAAAGGTCTTATTTGTGCCGGCCGGTGTTCCGGTCCACCGGGGCCTGACGGAAGCGTCAGGCGAAGACCGGTACCGGATGGTTTTGCTGGCAATCGAAGGTAATCCGCGGTTTGCGGCTTCCGATTTTGAGATAAGACGGCAGGGCCCGTCTTTCAGTTACGAGACGATACGGCACTTTTCAGAACAGTATGGTTCCGAGGCGAAATTCTACCTGATTTTGGGTGCGGACGCTTTTCAAGAGATAGGCACCTGGTATAAAATTAACAGTTTGGCCCGGTTGGTTACTTTTGTGGTTGCGGGCCGGGAACATGCCAGGCACCCGGAGAATTTGCCGGAAGGAGTTAAGTTTCAGGAATTAGCGATGGGTTTTTTTTCAGTTTCCGGGCATGATGTCCGGCAACGCATGAAGGAAGGCGGTTCCATCCGGTACCTGGTATCGGAACCGGTGCGGCAGTATATCATTGAACATGATTTATATCGGTAAACATGTTAAATAAAACAGAAGAATTGCGGGCGGATTTCGAAAAAGCGCTGGGTGAGGTTAAAGACCAGGCGTCTCTTGAGGGCGTGCGGGTCAGGTTTCTGGGCAGGAAGGGCGGTTTTTTAACTGAAATTCTGCGCGGACTTAAAGACCTTAATCCGGAAGAGCGCCGTTTAATGGGCGCGGCAGCCAATCAGCTGAAAAAGGAGTTTGAAGCAAGGATGGCAGAAGCGGAGCAGGGGTTGCAGGAAAAACCAAAAACAACGATTGATTTGACCCTGCCCGGACCGGAAATTAAGATTGGGCGCTTGCATCCGTTGACTCAAATTATCCGGGAGTCAGTCGGCTTTTTTGAAAAGATCGGTTTTCAGGCTTGGGAGGGACCGGAAATTGAGACCGAGTGGTATAATTTTGACGCGCTTAACACCCCGGCCGACCATCCGGCCCGGGATATGCAGGACACTTTTTACCTGGCGCCCGGCGTTCTTTTGCGCAGCCACACTTCTCCGGTGCAGGTCCGGGTGATGGAGAAAGAAAAACCGCCGTTGCGGATTATCACCGCAGGCCGCTGTTACCGGCGTGA
Source organism: Candidatus Omnitrophota bacterium (assembly GCA_026387085.1). Classification (GTDB taxonomy): domain Bacteria; phylum Ratteibacteria; class UBA8468; order MWAK01; family MWAK01; genus JAHJUB01. The sequence goes on along the minus strand of JAPLMK010000065.1, from coordinate 7,742 downwards.
TGCCCAGGACGCCAGCCACTCTCCGGTCTTCCACCAGCTGGAAGGGCTGATGGTGGAAAAAGGGACTAATTTCACCCACCTGAAAGGCGTGCTGACAATGTTCCTGGAGCATATCTTCCCCTTCTCTTTTAAGACTCGTTTTACGCCGTCTTTCTTTCCCTTTACCGAACCGAGCGCGGAGGTGAGCATCTCTTGCCCGGTCTGCCAGGCGAAGGGTTGTTCTTCGTGCGGCCGTTCCGGGTTTTTGGAGATTTTGGGTTGCGGCATGGTCCATCCCAATGTTTTACGGAACGTTGGCTATAAACAGAAAGACCTGACCGGATTCGCTTTTGGCGTAGGCATAGAGCGGATTGCAATGGTTAAATACGGAATACCGGACATCCGGCTTTTTTATGAAAATGACGTCCGATTTTTGCGCCAGTTTTAAGGGATAACTATGAATGGAAATGAATTGCGGGTTGGAATGGTCGTTCGCCTGGACGGGGAACTGCAGGAGGTAGTGTCGGCTCAACATGTGAAGCCGGGCAAGGGACCGGCCTACATGAAATGCAAACTGCGCGTGGTCAAGACCGACCGAAGTTACGAGCGGACAGTCCGTTCTTCGGAAAAGGTTGAGCTGGTAAAAATCAGCGATGAAGCCGGCCGGTATCTGTACAAAGACCAGACGGATGCATATTTCTTGAACGAAGAAGCGATGGAAGAACTGCAGGTTCCGGTCAAAGCGTTGGGAGACAAGATGCTTTTTCTTCGGGAAGGCGATGATGTCAAGATAAAGATGGCTGGTCCGGAGGTTATCGGGGTGGAGGTTTCTGATTTTACGAACTTGAAAGTTTCCCAGACGGATCCGGGGTTTAAGGGTGACACGGTACAGGCCACCCGGAAACCAGCGACCCTGGAAACCGGCGCGGTGGTGCAGGTGCCCCTCTTTGTTAATGAGGGTGACACTATCAAGGTTGATACCCGTACCGGAGAGTATGTTACGCGGGTGTAAAAAACGGTAATGTAGCGGTCGGATTTATCCGACGTATTGTAGGATGGGCGTCGCGCCCCGTTAAACAGGACTTAGTTTAACAGGGTCTTGTCTGTCAAAAGGATTGCTTATGAAAACGGAAGAGTTGAAGTCATTTGCCGATTTTATGAAAGCGCATGGCCTGCTTATTCTTTCCGTGGAAAAACCGGACTTCAAGTTGTATCTGGTGAAGGAGGGCGCCGAGAATCTGGTCTCTGCGGCCGCCTTCGCTAAAGTTTCGGCGGGTGAACCCGCAGCCGGATTACATTCGAAAGCAGCGCCGGAACCGGCCGTGAATAAGAATACGGTTTCGGTAACCTCTCCGTTGGTGGGCACCATCTACCGGGCTTCGGCTCCCGGCGCCGCGCCCTTTGTGGAGGTCGGCCAGGAGGTTAAGGTCGGCGACACTCTTTGCATCGTGGAAGCGATGAAGGTGATGAATGAAATTAAGAGCGAAGTTAACGGAAAAGTTTTTGAAATTAAAATCGAAAACGGTAAAATAGTGGAATTCGGGCAGGTTCTTTTCCTGATTGAAAAACCGTGATACCGGTTCGCTTTCAATCGCATAGCATCGTTACCTGCGTCTTCGGCTGCGTCGGCGTACATCAGTACGCCTCCTTGTCTCATCCTTGGGTGCCTTGCTCTGACGATCGAATTCGGACCGGCAGCATACTATTTTTCTGCGAAATAACGTATGATTAAAAAGGTGCTTATCGCCAACCGGGGCGAGATTGCCCTGCGCATTTGGCGCGCCTGCACGGAATTAGACATTCCCTGCGTTATCGCTTTTTCCGAGGCGGACCGGGAGAGCCTGACGGTGCGGGTGGCCCGGGAAAAAATTTGCATCGGTCCGGCCTCCAGCCTGGAGAGCTATCTTAATATCCCCTCCATCCTTTCCGCTTTGGAAGTTACCGGTTGCGACGCGGTCCATCCCGGCTACGGGTTTTTGTCCGAAAACGCGTTCTTTGCGGAAATTTGCGAGGACAGCGGCATAACCTTTATCGGTCCGACTGCCGAAAATATCCGGCTGATGGGTGACAAGGCAACGGCCCGGCGCAACGCCGCCCAGGTTAAGGTCCCGATTTTGCCCGGCACCATTTCACCGCTCAGAACCAAAGAGGAAGCGGTGCGTCTGGCCCGGAAGGTTGGTTTTCCGATAATTCTGAAGGCGTCCGGCGGCGGCGGCGGACGCGGAATGCGGATTGTGCGGGAGGCGAAGGAACTGTTGCCGTCTCTGGATGCCTGCCAGAACGAAGCCCAGGCCGCTTTCGATAATCCGGATGTATATTTAGAGAAGTATATTGAGCGCCCCCGGCACATCGAAGTTCAAATTATGGCCGATAATTACGGCCGGGTGGTGGCGTTGGGTGAGCGGGACTGTTCCCTGCAGCGCCGGCACCAGAAATTGATTGAAGAGGCGCCTTCGCCGGTAGTCAACCCCAGGATGCGGCGCCGGCTTTGCGGCTATGCGCGCCGTCTGGTAAAACATATCAACTACCGGGGCGCCGGCACGATAGAGTTCCTGGTAGACGATCAGCTCCACATCTATTTCATGGAGATGAATACCCGGATTCAGGTGGAGCATCCGGTGACCGAAGAAGTGACTGGCGTGGATATTATCAAGGAACAGCTCCGCATCGCCAACGGGGAGCGGCTCTCTTTTTCCCAGCGCCAGGTTCAGATACGCGGAGCGGCGATCGAATGCCGGATTAACGCGGAAGACCCGGACCATAACTTTCGGCCCAGCCCGGGAAAGATTGAAAAACTCTGCGTTCCTTCCGGGCCGGGCGTTCGTTTTGACAGTCATATTTATGCCGGATATACGGTGCCGCCCTTTTACGATTCGCTTATCGGTAAGTTAATTGTCCGGGGGAAAGACCGCCCGGAGGCCTTAAGCCGGATGCGCCGCGCTTTGATGGAACTGGAAATATCCGGGGTGAAGACGACGGCTCCGCTGTACCAGCGTCTCTTGGACCACGCCGGTTTCCTGAGCGGGAAATATTACGTCGGACTGATTGAAACTTTTTTAGAGAAGGAGCAACTTCCTAAATAAAATGGCTAAAGAATCTTTCGGTAACCTGAAGATTGAGCACGAAGTTCTCTCGGCGATCGCGGCCACCGCGGCCGGCAAGGTTTCCGGCGTTACCCGTATCATCCCGGGCCTGATCGGCGGAATCGCGGAACTGTTCGGCCGGGCCGCGCCCCAGCATTCGGTGAAAGTAAAAGTGAAAGAGGGCGGAATTTTCTTTGAACTTTCTCTGGAGGTGGCTTACGGCAGTGACATCCCCCAGCTGGCCTGGGAGGTTCAGAAATCGGTTAAAGAGGCGGTTGAGGCGATGACCGGCATGAAGGTGATGAAGGTTGACGTAGAGGTGCGTAACCTGAAAACAGAAGCGTCAAAACCATAACGTGGCGCGACCCTTACCGGGTCGCCCGCAAGGGAGGGGCCATATTCTCTCCCGCAAAAAGGATGAACATGAAACTGGTAGATTTGCACGTCCACTCGCTTCTTTCCGACGGCGTTTATTTTCCGATGGAACTGGCGCGCCGGGCGCAGGTGAAAGGTTACGCGGTGCTGGCGATTACCGATCACGTTGATACTTCCAATATCAGCCGGGTAGTGCCGGAGGTGGTTAAAGCGGTTGCGGAGATTAACCGCCAGGTGAAGGAGATCAGGGTTATTCCGGGCGCGGAAATTACCCATCCTCCGGTCGGTTCTATCAAGGAACTGGTGAAGGAGGCGCGGAAACTGGGCGCCAAAATAGTTTTGGTTCACGGAGAATCTCTGGCAGAACCAGTGGTTCCCGGCACAAACCGCAAGGCGCTGGAATCCGGCATCGACATTCTGGCGCACCCGGGACTTATCTCTGAGGCGGACTTTCTCTTTGCCAAAAAACAGGGCGTGCGGCTGGAAGTTTCGGCCCGCAAAGGCCACTGCCTTGCCAACGGGTATCTGGTTGGCTTGTGGCGCCGGCTGGGCGGGCAATTGGTTATCGACACCGATAGTCACCAGGAAGATGATTTTTTTACCGAAATAAAATATTTTAACGTCGGGATGGGCGCCGGATTGACCCGGACGGAAGTAGCGCAAATCCTAAAATTAACTCTCTCCTTCGCCCAGTCCAAATTATAGGGAATGGGTTTGTTTGTGTAGGGGAGGGGCTACGTCCCCTCCCGCCCCTCCAGAGATATGACACTAAAATCCAGAAAAAATATTCGCCTTGAACGCATTATCTATGAAGAGCCGGGCAGAATATTTTCGATAACCATCTGTGCGTTCAGCAATAAACAAATTTTTTTAAATAAAAACTTAGCCGATGTGGTATGGTCAGCCGCAAAAGACGGCATTTTTTCAACAGAGACTGATTTAATGGCTGTTTGTTTAATGTCTGACCATTTACATTTACTTATCGGTGTGAAGAATAAAAATTTGATCGATTTAATCAGCAGGTGGAAAAGGTTTACTCAAAAAATTGTTTATGATGTCGGCTACAAAGATAAGCTCTGGCAGAGGAGTTTTTACGACCACGCATTGCGCCGGGAAGAACAGGTGAATGTTGTGGCAAGGTATATTTATGAAAATCCGATACGCGCCGGGTCAGTTGCAGAAAAGGGAAATTACCAGTATCGTTGGCACGTGTGGTTATAATTTAATTGGGAGGGGATGTAACCCCTCCCCTACACAAAGCAAAATACGGTATTAGTTTTTGTGTGGGCGGGGTTACGTCCCGCCCGTAAATACCCAAAACCAATATTATCAATAATAAATTTCATGAGTAAAGTTGTTTTTGCGGAGTGCCGGACGTATGTGCCGGTTGAAGTGCTTGCTGCGACGCAGAGAATTTTTGAAACGCTGGGAGTTCACCATCTTTTCCGGCGCACGGAAAAAGTACTGATAAAGCCAAACTTTCTTTTACCCTCCGGAGACGAAAACCCGACCACAACCAATTCTCAGGTACTGCTTGCCCTGTGCCGCCTGTTACTGGACCTGGGTTGCCAAGTAGCAATCGGCGAGAGCCCGGGCATCGGTACCCTGACCGCCTGTATTGCCCGGAAAGGGTTGGGCGCGCCGCTGAAAAAGATGGGTGTTTCGGTTGTGGAGTTTACCAGGCCCCAACCGGTTTTACTCCCCGAAGGCCGGATGGTAAAGAGCGTGCCGGTTGCCGCCGAGTTAAGGGATTTTGACGCGGTGATTTCCGCGGCAAAACTCAAAACCCACTGCCAGTTTTATTTTACCGGATGCGTTAAGAATTTGTATGGATGCTTGCCCGGTATGCTGAAGTCGGAATATCATTTGCGTTTTGCCGAGGCAGAACGATTAAGCTGTTTCTTTCTTGACGTCCACGATGCGGTTAAGCCCCGGCTCGGCTTTATGGACGCGGTGGTTGGCATGGAGGGTGAAGGTCCGTCTTCAAGGGGCAAAGCGAAACCGGCCGGTTTTCTGTCTGCTTCGCAGGATTGCGCGGCGCTGGACATCGAGTCGATGAAGGCGGTTTCTCTTTCCCCCGCGCTGGTGCCGTATCTTAAAGAACAGCTTAGTTACCCGGCCGCCGAGGTGATAAACCTGGGTGAGATGGCGAAGGTTGTTTTTGACCCGCCGTCAAAGATGGAATCGGTTTTGAGCACCATCCCTCTTCCGGCCGGGTTAAAAAAGGTCTTGAAATATCTGGTGGTTCCGGTGCCGGTTTTCAGCGCGCCGCCGGCCTGTAAGTTGTGCGGTAACTGTCAGGATATCTGTCCGTCTCAACCGAAGGCCGCATTTATCAAAAAAGGCAGGGTGATGTTCCGGCGCCGGCACTGTATTAGTTGCTTCTGTTGTTTTGAGATGTGTCCGCATAAAGCGATAAAATCATCTCAGCCATTTTTGATGCGGCGCTGGCGCCGCCTGAAAGTTCCGTCTTTGTAATCTGCCTGGATATCGTATATAATTTAGAACAAATGATTAAGATTGGCGGAAGAGCGGTTAAGCCGGGCAAGCCGGCGCTGGTGGGAGTGGTGGCGGACCAGGGCTGGGAAAAGGCTGATTGGAATCTGGCCGATGTCCTGGAGATACGGCTTGACCATGTTTGGGAGAAGGGGTTGAAGCCGGAGATTGAAGAGAGCCGGGCATTCATCCGCGGCATAAAACAGAAGACCAAAAAACCGCTTATTTTGACCATCCGTCGGCCGGAAGAGAGCGAGGCTCCGGCGCCGGGAATGTTGCCGGATGAAAACCGCTTACCTTTTTTTGAGGCGCTTGTCCCGCTAATTGATGCGGTGGATGTAGAGATAGGTTCTCCGGTCGCCGGAAAAATAATCCGGTTAGCCAAAAGAGCCAAAAAACCGGTTATCGGTTCCTACCATAACTTCCGCCGGCTTCCGCCGGATAAGACCCTTTACGAAAAGATGGGCCGGGCTAAAAATCTGGGCGCGGATATTTTTAAAGTCGCAGCGCTTATCGAAAGCCCTAAAGAAGCTATTCGTTTGCTTGCGTTCGGTAATCTCTTTTCCAAAAGCCATCTTATTTGTGCCGTCGGGATGGGTAAAGGAAGCGCCCTTTCCCGGATTGCCGCGCCGCTCTTTGGTTCGGTTCTGGTTTATGCCTCGCTCTCGGTGAAGACCGCCCCGGGCCAGCCGGACATGAAGACATTATTTACGGCGGTTCTATGCCTGAATAGGTCAGCAAAATCCTTTCAACGCACGTCAATTAAATATTTCGCCGCCTTAGCTCAGTGGTAGAGCAGGGCATTTGTAATGCTCAGGTCGGGGGTTCAAATCCCTCAGGCGGCTCCTTACTCTATCAACGGTCTCCACGTTTTCTGACTTACCGCTTTTTACCTCTGGTGTCCAAATAGTGTCCATCTGAGAAGCAAATCTATCTACCGCAGTCTTCTTATGGTTTGGAGATAGGTGAGCATACCGTAGGGTCATCTGGATGGTTTTATGTCCCATGAGTTCCTGGACGGTTTTAAGATCTGTACCCATCATAACATGGTGGCTGGCAAAGGTATGACGCAGGTCGTGGAAGGTGAAGCCTTTAATTTCAGACTTCTTTATGGCTGTATGAAACGAGGTTTTAATATCCTTAAATGGATGACCGTCAATTCCACAGAAAATATAAGGACTCCCCGAAATCTTACCCACCTTGAAAAGTACGTTAAACACGTTATCGTTTATAGGTACTTCCCTTTTCTCCCCGCTCTTAGTTGTCATCAAGTAAATCAGTTTACGACTAAAATCAACGTCTGACCACTTGAGGTTGAGAATCTCGCCTTTCCGCATTCCTGTATTGAGGGCTACTGTAACGATTGTATAAATCCGTCCAGAACAACACCCTAATAGCTTCTTTATTTCTTCTATTTCTAAATATCTAACCCTAATATTATCAACCTTTAACAGTTTGACGTTTTTTGCTGGGTTCTCTTTTAAGTTGCCCCATTCAACGGCTTTAGATAAGATGGTTTTAAGGCAGGCAAGTTCCCGATTTACTGTGCCTGGCTTTACCTCTTGAGCCGAGCGCTTGCGTTTAAACTCATCTACGGTAAAGGATTTAATTTCCTGAAGGGTTTTTTGGTTACAGAAACGGTTCAGGGTTTTAATGATATCCGCATCCCTCTTCCACGAACGCTTGTTGACCTTTGCGTGTGTTGTAAGATAGGTTTGGGCAAAATCGCTGAACCTAACCTTCTCTTTCTTCTGGATATCAAGGAACTTACCCTCTGCAATCTGTACCTTTCTTTTCCTTAAGGTAATT
>JAPLMK010000026.1:3669-5892 GCA_026387085.1 Candidatus Omnitrophota bacterium | reverse complement strand
CCGAAAAGAGCAGTTTGGTGCGCAAAGCCCTGGGCGAGCATATCTTTGAACAGTTTATCGCCAACAAGAAGATAGAGTGGGACCGATACCGCACCCAGGTAACCGACTACGAGATTAAGACCTATTTACCGCTTTTATAAACTCTCTTGTCATTCTGAGTGTAAGCGAAGAATCTCGTTTTGTTTCTGTAGTTGCCGAGATTGGTTGGTTCTGTTGTCTTGACTTTTCGTGGCGCGAGGTTTCCGGCCTCGCCAATTATTTATGGCGCTGAAACTTACTTCCGCGGAATTTGAGGTGGTGCGCGACAAAGAGCGGTGTATCGCCTGTTTTGCCTGCGCGAGGCAGTGCGCTTTTGATACGCATACGGATAACGATGGCGTGGTGGAAAGTGACAGCCGTCTCTGTGTCGGCTGCCACCGGTGCGAGGTTCTTTGCCCGACCGGCGCCCTTAAGATTGTACAGAAGGAACGGCTGATCAAGGAAAACAGCAACTGGCAGTCAAGTTCTTTTCTGGCGATTCAAAAACAGTCGGAGGCGGGCGGAATAGTTCTTGCGGCGATGGGAACGGACCGGCCTTATACCATTTATTGGGACCACCTGCTTTTGAATGCGGCCCAGGTAACCAACCCTTCCATTGACCCCTTGCGGGAACCGATGGAATTACGCACCTATCTCGGTCGTAAGCCGGTCTCCTTTCAGGATGAAGGAGAATTGTCGCCCCAATTACGCCTGGAAATGCCGGTGCTCTTTTCGGCGATGAGTTACGGTTCCATCAGTTTGAATACCTGCCGGAGTTTGGCCTGGGCTTCCCGGGCAGCCGGAACTTATTGGAACACCGGTGAAGGCGGCTTACCCCAAGAACTTTATGCCTACAACGACCGGGCCATCTGCCAGGTGGCCAGCGGCCGGTTTGGCGTTAGTCCGGAGTATCTGGAGCAGGCAGCTGCCCTTGAGATTAAGATTGGACAAGGCGCTAAACCGGGCATCGGCGGCCATTTGCCCGGTGAAAAAGTTACCGTAGAAATTTCCGCCACCCGGATGATTCCGGAAGGAACGGATGCCATTTCTCCGGCCCCGCACCATGATATTTATTCTATTGAGGACCTGAAGCAACTGATTTTTGCTTTAAAGGAAGCGACGGAATATCGCAAGCCGGTGGCGGTGAAGATTGCCGCGGTACATAATATTGCTGCCATCGCCAGCGGCGCGGTTCGCGCCGGCGCCGATATTGTTTGTATAGACGGCATCCGGGGCGGTACCGGAGCCGCCCCGCTGGTAATCCGCGATAACGTCGGTATTCCCGTTGAACTGGCCCTGGCGGCGGTGGACAACCGGCTGCGCCAGGAAGGCATCCGGCCCCAGGCGTCAATCGTGGTGGCCGGCAGTATTCGCAGCAGTGCGGATGTGGTCAAGGCGATTGCCCTGGGTGCGGATGCGGTTTACATCGGAACCGCTGCCCTGGTGGCTCTGGGTTGTCACATCTGTCAGAAGTGCTATACCGGAAAATGTAACTGGGGCATCGCCACCCAGGACCCGTATCTTACCAAGCGGCTTAATCCTGAGGTGGGTGCCCGTCGCCTGACCAATCTTTTGCGGGCCTGGAAGATGGAAATTAAGGAGATGCTGGGCGGAATGGGCATTAATGCTCTGGAAAGTTTAAGGGGTAACCGGGAACAGCTGCGTGCGGTCGGACTGACCGAAAAGGAGATGGAGATTTTAGGCGTGAAGCATGCGGGCGAGGGCTGGTAAAAACAGGCTGTTTTATAAAAAAGAGGGTGGAGCGAAAGATGAAGCGGATTAAAGTGAAAGAGGAATACTGCATCGGGTGCCGGCTCTGCGAGATATATTGTTTCGTTCAACACTCTAAAAGCAAGAAACTTATTAAAGCGTTCCGGGATGAAGGTCTTAAGCCGGTTCCGCGGCTATTTGTAGAAGAGAACGGTTCTTTCTCTTTTGCGGTACAATGCCGTCATTGTGAAGATGCTCCATGCCTGGAGGCCTGCTTCACCGGCGCGATGCACCGGGATGAGAACGGCGCCATTCTCTGCGATGAAAATCAATGCGTCGGTTGCTGGATGTGCGTAATGGTTTGTCCCCTTGGCGTAATCCGGACCAATCGCAAGGACCGCCGGATTGTTTCTAAATGTGACCTTTGCGAGGGTGAGCCGGTTTGCGTGAAGAACTGTCCCAACGAGGCGTTGACTTATGAATAAATACGACTAT
>JAPLMK010000026.1:0-3572 GCA_026387085.1 Candidatus Omnitrophota bacterium | reverse complement strand
AAGAGGAAAATCTTTCCTATTCTCGCCCGCTTCTGCCGCGATATCTTTCCGGTGAATTTTCTCTGGAAAAGATATCTTACCGTCAGGAGGATTTTTTTCGTAAGAACCGTTTGGAGTTTATTTTGGGCAAAAAGGTCGTTCGCATCAAGCCGGAAGAGAAGAGCGTATTTTTAGAAGAGGGCGGGCAATTAGATTACGGAAAACTTTTATTAACCGCCGGCTCAGTTCCATTTCAGCCCCAAATAGAAGGTCTTAACCTGGCAGGCGTTTTTACTTTTCTCTGTATCACCGAGGTTAATCGAATCAAGAAATACCTGGCGGAAAACCGGGTTGAAGACGTTTTGATTTTAGGCGGCGGATTGATTGGCCTGGAAGCCACCGAAACTTTTACCCGCCTGGGTTGCCGGGTTCGGATTGTGGAGTTGGCGCCGGCTCTTCTTTCGGCGACTTTTGACCGTAAGGCCTCGGAAATCATGGCAAACCACCTTTCCGGAAAAGGCGTTAAGATAGAATTGGAAGATACCGTGGTGTCGTTTGAAGGAACGAAAGGCAGGGTCAAGAAGGCGTTTTTAAAAAAAGGAGGTGAAGTTCCGGTTGATCTGGCCGTGCTGGCGATAGGTGTTCGGCCGAGGACCGAATTGGCGGAAGGAGCGGGTATAGCGGTGGAACGGGGTGTGGTCACAAGCATGACAATGCGGACCAGCCGGTCGGATATTTTTGCTGCGGGCGACTGTGTTCAAACCCAGAACGTCCTGTCCGGGATAAAACAGCCGCTCCCGCTTTGGCCGGAAGCGTTCCGGCAGGGCAAAACGGCCGGAGCTAACATGGTTTCTTCTAAATCCGGGTCGGACCAGCCAACGTTGGAATATAAAGGCGGCCTGGTTATGAACGCCCTGGAAATTATGGACCTGTCGACGATTTCCGTTGGCATCACCGAAGATGCGGCGGCCGAAGTTCTGTTCGATTATCAGCCGGAAAAGAAAGTTTATCGCAAGATTCTGTTCAAAAATAACCTGGTTATCGGGTATGTTTTTATCAATAAAATCGAACGTTCCGGGATTTACACCGGTCTGATTAAAGAAAAGATTGAAGTCGGTTCTTTCAAGGATAAATTGTTAGATGATGATTTCGGTTTAATTTATCTTCCTTCCGATTACCAGAAGCACCTGGTCAAAGGTGAGGGTATTGAGGTATAACTCGGTTATCTGGTCCGCGAAGTTCCTCTTATCGGATAACCCTCGTTGCTGAAAGTAAAGATAATTATGGTAGAGATTGATGCTTCGAATCTGACACACCGGGCCTTAAACGATAACCTGCGCCGGGCAATTATTTCCGGGAATAAAGAGGTCCGGCTTAAAAATGTGCTGGGACAGCGTTTTATTGCCGCCGGATTTAGATACAGGGTGCGCATTGAAATAGACGGGATTGCCGGAAATGACCTGGCTGTTTTTATGGACGGGCCGGAAATATATCTTCACGGAAACGGCGAGGATGGGGTGGGCAATACCATCTCCGGAGGCAAGATAACCATTTTCGGAGATTCCGGCGACCTGCTGGGACATTCCGCCCGGGGCGGAAAGATATTTGTTCGGGGAGATATCGGCTGGCGCGGGGGTATCCACGCCAAGTCCTACCAGAATAAGTTACCGGTAATTATCGTCGGAGGCAGGGCCGGGGATTATCTGGGGGAATACTTGTCTGGCGGTTTAATAATCGTGCTGGGCATACCGGAGGACTCAAGACCGCTGGTCGGTAAGTTTCTTGGGACCGGCATGCACGGAGGGACAATTTACCTGCGGGGTTCGGTGCCGGAACACTTTTTAGGCAAAGAGGTAAACGAAGCGTCTTTTAACGATAACGACGCGGCGTTAATCAAACCCTATCTGGCGGAATTCTGCCAGGATTTTGGGTTTGATTTTTCGGAAACTATGAGGGTTCCCTTCCGGAAACTTGTTTCTCAGACCAGCCGTCCCTACGGCCGCCTCTACGCCTACTAACGCCAATTTGTCTAAAGGTTTTGTCATTACCGCAAACGCACCCCTGGCATACCTGCGTGTTTTAGTCGGGGATCCAATCTTTCAAGGTGTAGATTCCCGCTTACTATGCGCGGGTATGACATCCTTCCTTACCCAGAAGTTCGCATTTAGCGATATACATCTTCTTTAATTCTTCCCGGGCCGGGCCCAGGTATTTCCGCGGGTCAAACTCTTCCGGGTGCTCCACAAAGCACTTCCGGATGATGGCGGTCATGACCAGCCGTCCATCAGAATCGATGTTCACCTTGCAGACGTTTGATTTGACGGCTTTTTTAATTTGGTCTTCCGGGATGCCGGTGGTATTTCCCATCTTGCCGCCGTACTGGTTGATAATATCAACATATTTCGATAGTACGGATGAAGCGCCGTGCAGGACGATTGGGAACCCCGGTAAGCGGCGTTCGCATTCCTCCAGAATGTCAAAACGCAAGGGCGGAACCGATTCGCCCGGTTTCAGTTTAAACTTGTACGCGCCGTGTGAAGTTCCGATGGAAATGGCCAGGTGGTCAACGCCGGTTTTGGTAACAAAATCCTGGACATCCTCCGGTTTTGTATAGTGGGATACTTCCGAGGAAACGTGCTCTTCGATGCCGGCCAGAATCCCTAATTCCCCTTCCACGGTTACGTCGCGTTCGTGGGCGTATTCAACTACTTTCTTTGTCAGGGCAACGTTCTCTTCGTAGGGCAGGGAAGAACCGTCAATCATCACGGTTGAAAAACCGTAATCAACGCAGCTCTTGGCCAGTTCAAACGAATCACCGTGGTCCAGGTTCAGGGCGATGGGGATGTTACTGCCCATCTCACGGGCCATGGCTACCGCGCCCGGCACCATGTACCGGAGCAGGGTCTGGTTGGCGTATTGCCGCGCTCCCTTTGAAATTTGCAGGATAACCGGTGATTTACATTCCACGCAGGCGGAGATTATCGCCTGCAGTTGTTCCATGTTGTTAAAATTATACGCCGGCACCGCGTAACCTCCGGCCATCGCCTTTTTAAACATATCGGTTGTATTTGCCAACCCTAAATCTTTATAACTCACCGCCATTTTGTCTCCTTCGCCCGCCGTAGCAAGGACGCCGATTAGCGGCGAAGCCGCCTGGTAATAAGGTGTCCGTTTTGCGGAGGTGGGCTTTTTGCGTAAAAGTTAAAAAATACAATTTCTTTCTTCGATATTATAGCATTTTTTTCGGGAATTGAAAAAACATAATTTTTGTCATTGCGAGGAACGTAATTTGTGACGCGGCAATCCCGTCTGTTGAAGTAACTACCTTTTCAATGCTAAAATAGAGACAGGAAAATGGTGGCTATGGTGTAGTGGCAGCACACTGGACTGTGGCTCCTTTAGCACGGGTTCGAATCCCGTTAGCCACCCGGCGTCTCCTGCCCAATGTTTTCGCCCATCTCCAGAGTTTCCGGCCGTGACATTTCCTTCCCCGTTGTAGGTGACTGTGACAGGTGTGTGACAGTTTTTTTCATTCCAGCGTAGACTTTTTGCAATTCTTTTGCGATGCTATTCAGGTCAAAAGCAAGATACCT
>JAPLMK010000085.1 GCA_026387085.1 Candidatus Omnitrophota bacterium | reverse complement strand
GGTAACCGACTACGAGATTAAAACCTATCTCCCGCGGTTGTAATGCTTCACGCCGTAAATAATTTCCCCTCCCCCTGGCGGGGAGGGCGCGGGAGGGAGGGGCTTAAATGCATTGGTTAATTGATGGTTATAACCTTATCCGGCAGGTTGATTTTCTGCAATCGGAAGAGCATAAGGGGCTGGCAAACGGCCGGGAAGCGCTCCTGAAGTTTCTGGCGGAATTCTCCCGGCGCTGGGTTACCGGCAAAAGCAGAATTACGGTTGTTTTTGACGGCCCTAAAGCCGAGCCGTTTCCGGCGCACTTCCGGACACAATCAAACGGTTATCCCGCTCCTTCACCCGTCCCAGCCGGAATAAAAACCGTCTTTTCCCGCGGCACAACCGCCGACCAGGTTATGGAAGAACTGATTACGGAAAGCAGCAATCCCGCGGATATCACCGTGGTCAGCGCCGATGGCGAAGTTAAGCGTTTTGCCAAAAGGCACCGTTGCGCCACGCTTGACCCGGCCGGATTTATCGAGAAGGCCTTTTCCCCGGACAAAACCCAGAAAAGCAAGTATTCCCTGCCTCCGGACCGCCAGCGCCAGATTGAATCGGAACTGCGTAAAATCTGGGCAGAAAAAGAGATTTAAATCGTTCCGTGGGCAACGCGCAGGGCCCAGCAGGAGATATTGACGGCTACCGGGAGTCCGGCGATATGGGTGGGAAATTTCTTGGCTTTAACCGCCAGGGCGGTGTTTTTGCCGCCCAGGCCGGCCGGTCCGATGCCTGATTTGTTTACCCGGCGCAAGACGTTCTGTTCCAGCGTCCGCAATTCTTTGTCTTTATTCGGTACGGTCAACTCTTCCGGATAAAGCAGCGCCTCTTTCGCCAGCAACGCCGCTTTTTCCATCGTGCCGCCGATTCCGACACCGATAAATACCGGCGGGCAGGGTCGGCTTCCTGCTTCTTCCATACACTTCACGGCAAAATCCTCAATATCCAAACAGCCGGAACCGGGTGCAAGATTTATTACCTTTCCCATGTTTTCCGAACCGAAACCCTTGGCCAGCAAATGAATTCTTATCTTGTTGCCGGAAACCAGCCGGGCGTGCACCAGGGCCGGCGCATTATTGCCGGTGTTCTTCCTGGTCAGCGGGTCCACCACGGAAAGGCGCAGAAAATATTTCTGGTAGGCATCCGCCACCCCTTCCGAAACAACGTCTTCCAGGCAGGAAAAAGGTTTCAGGTTGATTCTAACCTCGCTGCCGATTTCCAGGAAGACCTCAACCAGCCCGGTATCCTGACAAAGAGGCAGGGGCATCTTTTTTGCCAAGCGGATGTTAGTAAGGATTGCTCCGAGCGCCTGCTTGGCAAGCGGATTCTCTTCGCGCTTAACAGCCCGGTCAATCAGCCGGATGAGGACTCCCGGAAAAATGAAGTTTGCCTCCCGCGCCAATTCAGTTATCCGCCCGGAAATTTCACTCGCTTTTACCTGCCTCATCATTCTTTTTGCCCCGGCTGGAAATCCCGATAGAGAGCACCAACTTTATCCCTTCTTGAACTGACATATCCAGAAATTTGACGTCATTTCTGGGATAAATGAGATAGAAGCCGTTGGCGATATTGGGCGGGGTCGGCACAAAAACACCCACCTGGTCCGCTCCCAGTTCTTTGGGCACCGCGGTGACAAAAGCGATGGTTTGACAACCCGGGTAAGGGAACGGCACCATTACCACGGCTTCAAAGAATTTCTGGTGTTGCGCGCTGAAAACAGAATCGCTGATTCCCTTGACGGTCAGGTAAATTTTATTAAAGAGCGGCAACTTTTCCAGGAGACCGGATAAATATTTCATAAGGCGCTTGCCGATAAAATTACTGGCTACATAGCCGACCAGCAGGATAATCAGAAGCAGGGAAATAATCCCCAGGCCCGGAATATACGCTTCTTTGAGCACATTCTTAAAGAGCGGTCCCAGAATATTTTCCAGCCACCGGGTCAGGGAAAAAAGAACCCAAACGGAAACAGAGATAGGAACCAGGGCCAAAAGTCCGGTTAAAAAGACGCGGCGTAATTTATCCATAAAACCCCCTCCATACATTGTCAAAAAATAACCACAAAAACCCTACCACGGAAACACTGAAAACTGCGGAAACACTGAAAAAAACTTTAATTTAGAGTACTTCTTTCCGTGTCTCCGTTCTTCCGTGCTTCCGTGGTATTCTTTTCTAATTCTTCAAGCACATTTCACGGAAAACGAAAGACCTGGAAGACAAGCGTGGCGATAAAGATGCCCAGGAGCGCGCCGAAGAAGACCTCGGACCAGGAATGAATTCCCCGCTTAATACGGCTTTGCGTAACCAGAACCGACATCGGCAGAACAAGGGCGGTAACCATCGGGCTTTTGGTGATAAAGAATATGGCCGTCAGGATACCGAAAGAAAAAGCCGCGTGCCCGCTGGGCATTCCGCCGCGGAAGAGCGATTTGGCGCGCATGCGCATCTTCACGTAAAATATCAGGCCATAGGTAGCCATGAGCGCAATGACCGAAAGGTACCAGGGGGAAGATTTAATCGCCGAGACCGCTATTTCGGTCCGGGACGGAATATGCGCGCCCAGCATCAGGTAGCCGACAAAGAGCGCCACAACTACGGCTATCAGGACGCAGGCGGCGCCGATATTTTTTATTTCCCGGGCCAGGCGGCTGTATTCCGGGGTAGCCAGGTCAACCATTTTTTCCAGGGCAGTATTAACCATCTCGGCAACCAAAACGAAGGTAATTACCAGCAGCAGAATATAAAACTCCACCAAACTTAAATCCAGAAACATCGAACCGAAAAGCGCCAGGAAACCGGCAATCAGGTGGATGCGGAAGTTGCGCTCGTTTCGGACGCAAAAAAGAACCCCCCGGGCCGCATGGTCAAAACTATCCAGAAGCGAATTTTCCTTAATCTTATGTTTGGGTTTTTCCGTCATTTGTTTTGCAACCCATTAATATGCGCCGGGTTTCCCGGAACATCACCCGCCGGTCTTTTATTTTCCGGTCATCGTATCCGGCCAGATGCAGGAATCCGTGGATAGCCAGAATCAACAACTCCTCCTCCAGGGAATGGCGCAGTTCCTTTGCCTGCGCCTCGGCGGTTTCCGCGGAAATCAGGATTTCACCTTCCGCTTCCTCCAGCGCGAAGCTGAGTACATCGGTAGGCCGGTTGTGGCCCAGGAATTGTCGGTTATAAACAATAATTTTTTGGTCACTTACCAGGATAACACCCAACTGCCGGAAAGATAATCCGGAAAACTCAAGCGCCCGGTTTATCCTCCGGCGGAGATTTTTTACGTCTATTTTTACTTTGCGCTGCAGGTTGCGTAGATAAACGTTTTTTTTGTTTTTCTTTTTCATAAGCCAGGATAATTTCCCGTACCAAAGGATGGCGCACCACGTCCTCTTCGGTCAGGTAGGCGAATTTTATGCCCTTTACTTTTTTTAAGAACCCTTCGATATCCTCAAGCCCCGATGTCCGCTCGGCCGGTAAATCGGATTGGGTTACATCTCCGGTGATAATTGCCCGGGAGCCCATGCCCAAACGGGTAAGAAACATCTTCATCTGTTCCGGCGTGGCATTCTGGGCTTCATCCAAAACGATAAATGCATCCGAAAGGGTCCGGCCGCGCATATAGGCCAGCGGCAGAATTTCAATAATGCGGTGTTCCATCAGGCGCCGAATTTCTTCCGGCCAGATAAGGTCGTAAAGAGCATCATAGACGGGTTGAAGGTAAGGCCTTACTTTCTCCTCCAGGTCCCCGGGCAAAAAACCTAATTTTTCTCCGGCTTCAATCGCGGGACGGGAAATAACGATCCGTTCCACCTTATTTTGTTTGAGGTGTTCAATCGCCAGGCTCATGGCGAGGTAGGTTTTTCCGGTGCCGGCCGGTCCGATGCCAACCACTACATCATGGTCACGGACGGCCTGGACGTAAACCTTCTGGCCACCGGGCCGGGCGATAACCGCCTGCCGCTTGGAACCGATAAAGATAATATCTTTTTTTTCGGATTTCTCAACCGCCGGCGCTGCTGCGGCCGGAGACCGGAAATCGTGCTTGCTTTTAATCTGTTTTAAGCGGTCATCAACAGCCGCCATCGCTGCCAGCACCTTTTTCCGGGCGCCCTTAATGACCAGTTCGCTCCCGCGTCCGGCAACCATTATCCCGAACTCGTCTTCCAATTGGCGGACGTTCTGGTCAAACTGGCCGAAAAAAGCGCGGGCTAATTCCTTATCAATCAACTTTACGCGCTTCATATTATAAAAAAAGGCATCATGGCTTCAAACGTAAAATATCATCAAGGCGAAACAACGCCTTGCCGGCTTGAAGTTCTGATGCCTTTCTTCTATTCCGATTGCCCGGGGGCTAACGGTTTCCCGTCTGCAGCCGGCGCCTTTTTCGGAACCTTGACCACCGGTTTTCCGGAGGCATCTTTTACGGGCGCCGCAGAAGTATCAACCGGATTTTTCGCTTTTTTGACGGACTTTACTTTTACGACGGCAGCATCACCCGGTCCGGGAACCTGCAGTTTCTGTCCCGGATAGATCAGGTTGGGGTTCTTAATCTGGTCGCGGTTTGCCTGGTAAAGGGTCTTCCAGGCAGATCCTTCCCCGTAAATATCTTTCTTCCCGGCAATTTTAATCAGGAAATCCCCTTTCTTAACCGTGTAGAAAGAGAATGTTTTCTGGGCTTCTTTTACGGTAAGTTTTTCAAGCTCCTTCTTCAGGTTTGTCATTTCATCGGACAACCCCTGGTCCTTCGCCTCCAGCGTCTGAACTTTTTGTTCCGTCTCAAACCGGAGTTTTGCGTTCTCCTGCATCACGTTCTCGTTTATTGCGTTGACCTGGTCAATTGCCTGGTTGGTTTTATTAATCGCCTGGTTTGCCGTGTCAATCGACTGGTTGGCGGAGGCAATCGCCTTTTCGCTGTTTGCTTTCGCTTCGCTTGCGGATTGCCTTGCTTCCAGGGCCGTTGCTTCCGCTTTCTTGCTTACTTCCATCGCTGTTTCCGCCGTGGCTTTTACTTTGGCGGCTTCCACCTCGGCAAAGGTCGGCACTTCCTTAATCGTCGGTTCCGTCAAAGGTTTTGCTTGTCGGGTGTGGATACGCGCCGGCTTTACTTCCGCCTCTTTCTCGAAAGTTCCGTAATAAGACCGCTGAAGGTCAAGGGCCGGAGACACAAAGTTTTCCGACGGCCCGCCCTCAAAATACCCGCCGGTTCCTTCGTCACCGAACGCTGCCGGTGAAATCAGCGCAAGTGCCATGAAACATCCGATTATATATTTTGTCATTATCGCCTCCGGTAGTTTTTGCCTAAACCGCTTCCTGTGGCTTTGTTTTATTATTCTACCTCAGGAAGAGAACGCTGTCAATCCTGCCGGAAGGCCGCGGTTTTAATTTCTGCCTTAATTCTGATATAATGTATAGAGATTGACAACCATCCAAAAGGGAGGTGAGAAAAAATGTTGACAGTTAAACATTTTGTTTGCGGAACAACACGCAGCGCGCTTATTTACCTGGATAACGAAGTTAACACGTGGATTAAGGAAGAAAAAATTACCGAGGTGAAAGAAATCAAGGAAAGTTTCGGACAGGCGCCCACCGGAATGAGCGGCGCCAACGAAAACGTTCTTTTTCTTTCCATCTGGTATCAGACGCCGGACTGAAAAATAGAGCGCCCGGCAGAATAGCAATTTAGCATATTAACGAAATATATACGCCCGGCCGTAATTTGCCCTGAACTTTTCCGACTGCAGTTTATGCTGGCCTGCTCTCATTTTGTCTATTTTCCCTTTATATTTTTTGCGCCTGTAGCTCAGCCCGGACAGAGCAAGGGGTTCCTAACCCCTGTGCCGGAGGTTCAAATCCTCTCAGGCGCACATTTGTAAGTCATTGATATTCATTCACTTTACGGTTTCTTCCTTTTTTGCTGTTTTCCCTAAAACACCCTTTTGTGACCAATTTGTGACCATGCGGTAGTAAGATGCGGTGAAATAAGAGATTAGAGAAAAACCATTGATGTAGCATGTATATCCGCACTATTGTTAGGATTTCGGAATTTATCGTAATCGCATTCCTAATGGGCACCATTCCTTGTAAATTATAAACATAACGCAATTGTTTCCCTACATACCAGTAAACTATTTTCCATGTTGGAACAACTAATTATTCAGAAGCCAGACGAAAGAGCGTGGGAGGCGGATTTAATTGCACTTGCGCGCCGGGGTGACCCGGTTGCCTTTGAAAATCTGGTAAAAATTCATATGAAATGGGCCTACGGGCTTGCCTACCGTTTAAGTGGGGAGCATTTTTTGGCCGATGAAATCAGCCAGGAGGCATTTTTTGTTTTATACCGGTCGTTCGGCAAGTTCCGGGGGGAGTCGCGGTTAAAGACTTATCTGACGCGTATTATTATCAATATCTGGCGCCAGCACCTGCGGGGAGTTTATCGCCAACAAGACCGGGATCAACGGCTGGCCCGCCGGCAGCAGCGGGACGAGAACAGTTTACCCCGAGAACTAAAGAGAGATGAAACACGGGAAAAGATTGAGGAGGCGATTGCCAAACTGCCGCCGGCCCAGAAGAAAATTTTTATCCTTAAACACCTGGAAGGAATGAAGATTAGAGAGGTGGCTTCGGCAACCGGTTGTCGCGAAGGAACCGTGAAAGCGCACCTTTTTAAAGCTCTTCGTAATTTGAGGAAGAACTTACAATGAACCGATTAAGTTGCTGGTTAATTAGAAAAAGAATGGTGGAATACCTCTGCGGAGAACTCTCCGGGGAGAAAGGCCGCCGCGTCGCATCCCACCTGGAGACGTGCCCTGATTGCCGTAAGGTATGGGAGGGCATGAAGATGACTGCGGATGTAATCAAAGATTTGCCTTTACCCGAGCCGCCGGGCGCCTTCTGGGATTTTTACGCCAAACGGGTAACCGCCCGGATTTCAGAAAATCCCCGGCGCCATCCGATTGAAGGTTTTTACGGTTTCAAGAAGATTCTGATTCCAGTAGTCTCCTTTTTGCTGTTCGTTTCCATTTCTCTGGGAGGTACCAGGTCTTATCTGATCGAAAAAGAGATTACCCGAAACCACGAACTTTACCAGAACGTGGAAACAATCTGGAATTTGGATTTGATTGACCCGTGGATTCAGGATGAAGTTCTCTTTTCGGAACCGATTGACCAGTCGTCTCAGGCAGAGACGCCGGCGTTTTCTAAAGGAGAAATCCGGCAGCAGTTCCATAAATTCCGGCGCCTGCCGGTTTCCGAACGGAACCTTATCCTGGCCAATTATCAGAAGTGGACCGGTTATACGAAAGAGCGACAGATAGTAAGCAAACAGGTTCACCACATACTGCAAGCCACCAACCACCCCGCCTTAAAGAAGCTAAAGTAAACCTTTTCACTCCTGCTGTACACTAATAGATTAAACGAACTGAAAGGGGGTGAGCAAAAGATGAAAAAAATTGGATTAGTGGTTATGGCGTTGGCGGCTTTTGCAGTTTTGGGAGTTGCCGCGTATGCTGCAGTGGCTCCGGCTCCAAAAGCTACTCCGGTTAAGAAGGTTGAAGTTAAACTGACAACCGCCAAAGGCATAATTACCGCTGTGGACGTAAAGACAGAATCCTTCAGCCTGAAAGAAGCGAATGCCGCCGGTGAAATGACCTTTAAGGGGCCCATGAAACTGGTTAAGGAACTTAAGGTCGGTGAGAACGTAGAAATTGGTTACAAGGTATTGGCTGACGGAAAGAATCATGCTGTATATGTTAAAAAAGAGAAGCTGAAGAAATAACAGAAGAGTGCTTCTGTTCCTTGTATCTATGGCAAAACTCCCTGCCGCCCATTCCTCCAGATTGGGCGGCAGGGAGCAGTTCGAAATTACGGAACCTTAAAATCATCCGTATTGAGGTTCCAGTGGTCATAGACCCTCAAATAGTTTCTGCCTAATCGTTCAACTTCATGCCGTCTCGGATGTTTCGAAACAATTAAAAGATGTTAATTTAAAGGAGGAATGGTGAGAAGAATTACGTGGGTCGGGTTGTTGGTGGTTATCGGATTGCTGCTTGCAAAAGGAGTGGGCCGGGCCGAAGATGTAAAGATTGGCGTTGTGGATGTTAATAAGATTTTTTCCAATTACAGCAAGGTAACGGAAACTCAGGCGGAATTTGATAAAATTAAAACTCAGCGCCAGGGAGATGTTCAAAAAAAAGCAGACGCGGCCGACAAAGAAATTAAGGTCCTGCTGGACAAGTTGGACAAGCAGGGTACGGTCATGAAGAAAGAAGAGACGGACAAAATAAAAACAGAGATTGAAAAGAAGAAGCAAGATATCCTTAATCTTCAACAAAAAATCTACCAGGAACTTCAACAGAAAAATCGCGAGTTGGTTGATGCCCGGGTAAAAGAGATTAATGCGGCAACCGGAGAACTGGCCAAAAAGGAAGGTTACTCCGTCGTAATTAACAAGGAAGCGGTTCTTTACTCGCCGGAAATGACGGACTTGACCGACCAGGTGATTGCTTATTTAAACAACAAACCGGCCCCTCCGAAGAAATAACTTTTTTCTTTAAGTGGCGCACAAAACAGGGGGTGAAATTTACCCCCTTTGTTGTAAGACAAATCTCGTTGTGTTAAAATAAAAAAATAAGCGTGATGAATAAGAAAATTGTTATCTTTATCCTATTTACTATTGTTGCACTCGTTGTCCTAGCGTTATTTTCCTTTGGTCCGCTGGCTGGAAAAAGGAAAAGCGCCGCGATCAATCCGGTTTCTCAAAAACCGCAAGGCGCAGAGCCGATACCGATAAACAACCAGCCGGTTCAATTTAACGATTATATCAATAAAGATATTAAGGAAAATTATTATGCATTTACCGTACCGCGCGATTGGCAAGTGCGGAGCGGACAAAATGCGGGCAGTTATGTTTTAACATTTCCGGAGGGCAACGGTACTATTGAGTTGCTTGACGTTCCTGATAACTCAACGTTGGAGCTCTTTATTCTCAGCCAGAGAGAGCCATTATTGAAAAAGTCCCTGGGTGATTATGTACGGAAAGATTATAAGAAACTAACGGTAAACAACAACGAGGCCTACGAATTAACCTTTAACAGTACGGATCATGGACAGTTTTTGACAACCAGCAAAACATACATTGCCGGACTGGACAATGCCGCAGTAATAACCCTGAATGTCAAACGGGACAAATTTGTTCTGGTATCGCCCGTATTTATCGCCGCAGCCAGCAGTTTTGCTTGGAAAAATAAATAGATGAAGCAAATATTTCTTTTTATTTCATTGGCTGTCATCGCAGCGGGACTATATCTGAGATACTTTTATGATGTGCCCGACAGTCAAGAATCTATAAATTTTTTTGTCAGTTGGTTTTTAATCATCATCGGTCTTTCCAGTTTTTTTATTAATTTATTTTGGCAGGCGCCACCCAAACATCCCCGCAACCGAAAACCATGAATATTCTATCGGCTAAAAATTTAAATAAGTCCTACGGTTCAATTCAAGCCGTGGAGAATCTGACGCTGGAAATTGTTCAGGGTGAATTTCTGGGATTTTTGGGGCCGAACGGCGCCGGCAAAACCACCACCATCCGCATGCTTACCGGAATGCTCCCGCCGGACAGCGGCGAAATCACCATTGCCGGTTTATCATCTGACCGCAAAACCGATATCGCGCGGTCTATTGGCGTTGTTCCGGAAAGCCGTGGTTTTTATGACTGGATGACGGCTGAAGAATATTTAATCTTTTTTGCCCGGCTGTATGATATTGCTGACTGCAAAAAAACAACAAACAATTTGTTGGATCAGGTACGTTTGTCTGACCGCAAAAACAGCAAAATCGGCACCTACTCGCGTGGAATGAAACAACGGTTGGCCTTGGCGCGGGCCCTCATCAATAATCCCAAAATATTGTTTTTGGATGAGCCGACTTTGGGGCTTGACCCGCAGGGCCAGGAAGATATTCAAAAATTTCTGCAAAACTTGAACCGGCAGGGAGTAACAATTCTTTTTTCCTCGCATTTGCTCCCTGAGGTTTCCGCGCTCTGTTCGCGCATAGTTATTATCAATCACGGCCGGCTCATTGCTTCCGGTACCATTTCCGAACTACAGCAACAGGTTCACCGCCAGGAAAGCAGCCTGAAAGACATTTTCTTCCTCTTGACTAAAAACAATGATTAAATTCATTTGGCTGAAAGAAGTCAGGGAGGAGCTTTACACTTGGAAAAGCACCGTATGGCTCTTGGTTGCTTCCCTGCTGTTCAGTTTTACCAGCTATTTGCTTTTGACCAATAAAGAGTTAAGTTTACTCGATCAGACCGAACTTTTGTGGTTATTAAGTAAAATTATTATTGGTGTGGGACTGCTTATTGTTACCATTGACGCCTCTTCAACGCTTGCCGGCGAATTTGAAAAAGATACCGCTGAAAGCCTTTTTTTGGCTCCGATAACCCCTTATGAGGTAGTGTGGGGAAAGATTTTTTATGTGGTTACCTTATGGTTGTTTGTTTTTCTGGTATCTGCGCCCTACATCCTGGTAACTTCTGCCAGCACACATTTGACCGGTGCGTTTTTAAGCTATGCATTGCTTCTCGGAACCCTGGCCGTGTTTGGATTTAGCATGCTTATTTCAGCTATTTCCCTGCTGTTTCGTTCCAGCAAAAATACTTTGAGCACAGCGCTTATTATTTTACTTGCCCTGGCGGTGCCGGCGCTGTTTTCGTCTACGCTTAAAACCAACAGTGTCGCGGAACTTTTCGGCAAAATCAATCCGATTGAGGCAATATTTGCTTCCTTGGACAACGTTTTGGTTGATTATCATATGCGGCTACCGCAAAATATGCAATACTTAATCCCGCTGCTGGTATTTTGCGCAGTGGCTTTTGCGGTTTTAATGATAAGTATCCGACAATTTAAACGCAGGGGCATTGTAAAAGATGAATAACATTAAAGGAATTGTTGCAATCATACTATTGTTCGGCGGATTTTTTTTCGCCCAAGCGGCTTTTGCTAAAAATGTTTCAGGCTCGGATTCGCTTGACATAACAATCTTATCGGCCAGAAATTTAAATGGTATAGCCGGGGATTATATAACTATTGTCGGTCAAATTACCAACCACACCAAGAAGCCAATTAGCGACATCACCACCTACCTGTCGATGGTTGATACGGAAAATAAATTGCCGGTAGATCTGGAGGATTGGAGTGCAGAAAAAGGTTTATACATCGGCTCCATCGATGCGGAACAAACGTTACCGCTGAAATGGAAAATTCACTTTGTCAAAGCCGGAACTTATACTTTGGCGGTAATTGCGAATATTGCCGAACAGGAAAAACCCATCGCCAGTTCCCTCACGCGGTTTGAGGTTAAACCCAAGAAAAATCTCAATCCCGGGCAGGTGTTGCCGGTGGCCTTGGGTATGCCCATGCTGCTGCTTGCATTCATGGCAATTCTTCAGTATCGCCGAAGCGTGAAAGTCAGCGCTTAATTATTGCGCAGTGGTTTACGGTAGGTTCTGATTCTATTTTCTTGGCGCAAAAAATTACCTGAAAGCCATCCCTGTATAGCATACACCCGCCCCACAGAACGCATCCATAATTTAACGTTATATGCTATCATATTAAACGTAAGTTTACCGATTCGGTTTTTCTGAAAGCGTATCCTCAAGCGTACCCGTTTCAACAAGGGGAATTTCATTATGAATCTCCAGACACCATCCTCCCATATTTCAATAAGAAAATTTACGTTGGGGGATGCGCGCCGGGTTAGAGAGGTTGCGTGTAACACTGCCTTCCAAGGCGCAATGCCGAAACGCACCCGGATAGATAAAAACCTGCTTGCTGACATCTTAACTCTTTATTACACGCGGTTTGAGCCCGAATCCATCATTGTTGCGGATTTAAACGGAATAGTAGTCGGTTATATTATGGGCTCGCTAAAACCCCGGCGGTTCCGGAAAAAAACGTTTCAGTTATTTTTGTCAACGATATTAGCAAAATTTGTTTGCGGACGCTATAAAAAAATTTTTCAAATATTTCCCCTGCTATTATTCGTCATTTTCGGTTTAATGAAAGGAGAACGCGACCCAAAAACGGAAGATGAATATCCGGCCCACTTGCACATAAACATCGAAAAGGAATATCAAAAATCGGGTCTTGGTTCTAAATTGATGTCTGCCTGGATTCAATATGTAGGGGAAAAACACATCCACGGCATTTATCTGAGCACCATTTCTACCAATAAAAAAGCGATTGAATTTTTCAAAAAATGGGGGTTTAGGTTATTCTACCGTTATAAATCTACCTTTTGGAGTTTTGTGAGCGGCAAACATGTCTGCGTCGAAATATTTGTAAAAAAATTATCCCTTCATGAAAAACAAAATTAATTAATGAAAACCGCAAAAAGTTTTCTGATTAAAATCGCGGAACGCATAAAGAATATTGCCCGGAGTGACAGCACGCCGGAAAAAATTGCCGGAAGTATCGCCTTGGGCACATTCATCGGCAGTTTACCCATAACGGGCTTTCAAAACCTGATAACCATTCTTCTTTCGGTCATATTACGCCTGAATAAAATAGGAAGCGTCTTAAGCCTGGAGATGTATTCTAACCTGGTAACGTTGCCTTTCATCTGTTATGCCGACTTCCGAATAGGGTCTTTCCTGCTCGGCCGGCAACCCGAACTCTTAAAATGGACTGATTTCAGACACCCGAGCTGGAAAATTGTTTCCAAAATTGCCGAAACCCTATTTATCGGAGGTCTGTTTCTCGGTATTGTCGTTTCTGGCATCGCTTACTTGATTGCTTTAAAACTTATCACAACCAGCCGGAAAAAAATGCGCAAAAAACAAATATGAACCAAAACAAAAAAACTCTGCTGGTATTCTGGGGCATTATCTGGGAATGGATAATTATACCTACCCTGGTTGTTTATCTGGCCCTCTTCCTCAACAAGCGCCTGCCTTATTTTCTGCCTTTCCGGAGATTTGATGTTCTTTTCGCCGCGGCTTTTCTTGCCATCGGCCTTTTCTGGACGCTCTCCTCCTGCTTGCACCTTCGCTTCAAGGGCTGGGGAACCATCATCCCCTTCTGCGACCCGCCGTGCCGGCTGGTAACCGAGGGCATTTACAGTTACTGCCGAAACCCGATGTACCTGGGTTACCTGATGCTCTTCCTGGGGCTGGCCATAATTACCAATTCCTTCTTCATCCTGGTTCTTTCCACGGCGGGAACCGGCCTCTTCCTGCTCCTCTACATCCGTCTCCACGAAGAAAAAGTCCTGGCGCGCCGGTTCGGAGAAGAATACCTTAAATACCGGACCCAGACACCTTTTCTGATGCCTCTGCGCCTGGTTCCGAGAAAAGCGGAACCGCTGCATTTTTTTGTCGGTCTGCACCTGATTTTCCTGATTCTCTTCTTCTCTTTTGGGATTACCGAGGCGTTCAGTTTATTCAACTTAAAAAAAGACCCCTCACTCCAGGCGGAGCAACAATTACGCACCATGCCGGATTTACCATCCATCGAAGCAAAAGACCGGATTATGATTCTTGCGCCGCACCCTGACGACGAAATCCTGGGCGCCGGCGGAGTAATTCAAAAAGCCCGGGAGGTTGGCGCGTCTATAAAAATAGTCTTTCTGACTAACGGGGACCATGACATGGTAACTTTCAAGATTGATACCGGTCGAATTATACTTACACCAAAACAATATATTGCCATGGCTGAAGAACGGCAACAGGAATCACTTTCCGCCGCCACATTCCTGGGCCTGAAAAAAGAAGACCTCCTTTTTCTGGGCTATCCTGCTTTCGGAACTCTGAAAATTTGGGATGGGTACTGGCAAACTGCGCCGTCTTTTCGCAACGGGCTCACCCGGGCAAATGCCGTTCCTTATCCAAACAGCCCCTCTTTCCGAAAACCATACAAAGGAGAAAATATCCTGTCGGACCTGACAACGGTTCTAAAAGAATACCAACCGACGAAGATTTTTGCCACTATGCCTGCGGATGCCAACACGGACCACCAGGCCGCCTACTGTTTCCTTTCCGCCGCTATTCTTAACGCCGGCTCAAAAATTACAACTCCCAGCGTCTTCTTTTACTTAATACACCTGGGCGCCTGGCCAAAACCATACCACTACCACCCGGAGTTCCCGCTCTTACCGCCCGCGAGGCTGAAAAACAGCGAGTTCCAATGGTCCAAACTCACACTAACGCCAAAAGAGACCGAAAAAAAATACCGGGCCACACTCTTTTTCAAAAGTATCCTCAAGGGGCGTGCTTACCTCTGGACCGCATTTGCCAAACAGAACGAACTCTTCGCCGTTATACCGGAATTCCGGATGAAAAAAATCCCCATAGTTTCAAACCCGGACTGGAATAAAGCCCTGAAGATGGAAAACGTCGGCGCCAGCGAAACTGACACACAGCCGGAACTTGAAGCCAATCTGCAAGGCGTCTCTTACCTCATGTCTAACGACTACCTTCTGGTTACGATTTCCCTGAAAAAAAGATTTGCGGGTGAGACCGGAATCTCTTTATATCTCTTCGGGTTTCGACGAGATATCCCGTTCGGGGCAATGCCTAAAATCCGGCTTACGGCAGCAAACATGACCACCATGTTCGCCTACAACGGAATGCACAAAATCGGTAATCTGCCGGCGACATTATCCGGAGACGGAACAGAACTTCTGGTTGAAGTTCCGCTTTCCCTGCTGAAACAACCGGAATCAATCTTTACTTCGTTAAGAATGTATCGCGGAGACCTCCCCCTGGATTCAACCGCCTGGCATCTTTTACTGCTGTGAATGGTGGTGTAACAATGCGTATGTATTCAAAATTCAATCGAGACAATTACCTAACTTCATGTTCGCGGTTTGATGCTGGTCCAGAATTACACTCCTAACCCTTGTACCGGAGGTTCAAATCCTCTCAGGCGCGCTTTTCAACTATCTATTAATTATTAGCCGAAATTATGGAGGGATTCTAAATGAAGTGCAAGGTTCCATGCTTTCTGGCCATACTTATTTTATGGGCAATATCCAGCGGATTTGCTGCCGATAACCGCAAAACCGTTGCGCTGACAGGCTGGGGGATCGATGGGACGAATCTCGATACGTTCATTACAATAATGACCACGAATAATGCCTGCATGCACTAAAGTGAATTTACAGTGGATTTTAGCAAGAAATTTGGTACAAACCTATTATACAATAAAGAGCCGCCCTGGATAAAATTCAAAACCAGTTGCGGCTCTTAGCTTTTCAGCCGTTAAGCCGCGCAAAACTCGAATCTGCCACACCCGCTTTTAAAAAACCGGCGCTTCACCGCTGGGGCAACTCCATTTTATATGGTACAATAGACCATCACATTACAGATATGCCGGTTTGGCGCCGGCGGGATTCTTTTTCATCCGGGAGATAATAATGAAAAAAAGCATCTTATTTTTTGTGATTTTGCCTCTTTTGACGTTGCTGATTATTTCTCCGGCTCAATCCGAAAACCTGATTAAAAATCCCGGGTTTGAAGAAGTGGACGCAACCGGCAAACTCCTCAACTGGTCTTTCTGGCTGGGCAACACTGCTTCGGAAATAGGGCTGGATAAAGCAACTTACGCTATCCTTCCCGTCAATAAAAGTCATACCATCAAAGCATTTAACCCCCAAGAGACCTGGACCATGGTATCCCAGGAAGGAATAAAGGTGGCGGGAGATACCGAATACCTGTTCAGCGCGAAACATATCGAAAGCAAGCATTTTAGCCGTACCTCTATCGCGCAGTTATCTGAATATGACGCCGGAGGTAAACTGCTCAAGCAGGATTATCTGAGCACTAATATTCCCCCGTCTCCGGACTGGGCCGTCTGGGAGAAAAAGTTTACGACCCAGCCGGCCACAACTACTCTTTCCCTGGCTTATTGGCCGATGGGTACGGGCACTGCCTGGTTGGATGATTTTTCCCTGGTTAAATTCGCCGGTTCGGACCAAGAAAAAGCGGAATCGTTACTGCCCTATTATGAAAAAGATTTTATCAACCAGGAAAATTGGGAGGCGCAGGACCTCGTTTTTACGCCGCTGCCCGGTGGAGCAAAAATAACCGCCACCAAGAGCCTGGGGTTCCTTAAGGGTTACGTTGCCTACGATAAACTCCACCCCTGCCTTCAGATTAAGATTGACAGCGTTGAGGAAGGCGCCCGGTGGATGCTGGTAGATTTAAGCCAGGGGACAGAAAAGATTTCCGCGCCCGATAACCGGGCCGGACTGTTTACCTTTGACCTGCGGAATATTCTGCGGTTACCCGAAAAGGGCCAGATTCTTTTGGGTATTTATTTCCTGGGGGAAGGGAAATCGCTGGCGCTCAACGGAATCCGGACCGTTTCTCAGCCGGTCGCAGAAAAAAACAGCTGGGGGACCGCAGGGTCCATTTCTTTAGCGTCCGGTTTTAGCGCCGGACCGGCTGACATCCAGAAATGGAAGAATACCGGCCTAACCATAAAAACGGAAAATAACGCGAGCAAAATAACCGAAAGTAATCCTGACAACAACTACGGCCGGCTTGATTCCCCGGAAATCTATCTGAATGTAACGGAATATCCTTACCTTACCATCAGTTTAAGCCACGAACCGGAGAAAGAATACGGCTGGTCATTGGCGCTTAACAATGAAACCACCCTCTCCCCGAAACAGTACACAAAAAATAGCGGGATAATCACCTACGACCTGCGGGAAAAGACCGGCTGGAACGGAAAGCAAAAATTCTTTCTCTCGCTATATGTAGCCGGAGAAGGAAAAGAGTTGGCGGTTAATTGGTTGAAGATAAGCAATAAACCGGCCGAGGCCTCCTACCAATTAAGTGGGGAGGACGCGCAAAGGGGCTATCTCTGTTATCCTAAAAAACCATTCGCGGTTTACACTTATGCCACCCTGCCGGAACCCGGCGAAACGGGAGGGAAGATGTCTATTTTTGCTTCCCCGGGTGAATATGAACCAGCCACCTTCCTGGTTTATGCCGGCAAAGACCTGAAAGAAGTAAAGATAGAAGCCGGTAATCTGAAGGATAACAATAATCATATTATCCCGGCCGAAAATATCGATATCCGGATAATGAAGGTCTGGTATCAAGCCGGAAATACCGGCGCGGTAGGACCGGCGGCCTTTGTTCCGGAACTGCTCCTTAAAGATGACAGTTTGATTACGCCGGACCATGAAAAGAGAAGGAACGTTCTCCATTTTGAGGGCTTGCCCCTGGACGGCCCCCAACTCAAGCCCATAAACATACCGGAGAACAGTTCCAAGCAGGTCTGGCTAACCGTCAGGGTTCCTCAGGATGTTTTTCCCGGCCGGTATACTTCCCGGATAAAAATAATGCCGGCCAACGCCCCATCCCAGGAAATTGAATTAGAGGTCAGCGTCCTGCCGATAAAGTTACAGGAGCCGGATAAAATTTATGGCATATATTACGTTGGTTCTAATCTTAAAGAGATTGAAGATATGCGCGCCCACGGCTTGAACAGCGGGTGCAGCTATAATTTTAGCCTTTCATTAAAAAAGAAGGAGGGCGGGAAATGGGAGTTTGACCTTACCTCCCTGAAAAAAGAGATAGACGTCTGGGTTAAAAACGGTTTCACTAAACCGATAGTGCTTGCCCTAAACCCCTACGTTGCCTACTTCCCCATAAAGGTGCTTGACGGTAACGCCACGCCGGAAGATGAAGAACTGTTTGTGTTTATCATCAAAGAAGTAGAACGCTTCCGGAAAGAGAACAACTACCCGGAATTTCTCTATTACGGAATTGACGAACCGGCTTATGATACCACCGGCAAAACGCTGGAACAATGCGGAAAGGTCTTTGCGCTTATGCAGAAAGCCGGGGGAAAAACCACCACCGCCATCACTTTAGCCGGCGCCGAAAAACTGGGCGCTTTAATTGATGTCCCGATTTACGATGAACCTTCCGCAAACAGCCTGTTTCCAACGCCTTCCCTTAATCCCAAAACAGAATTGCATTATTGGCATCCCCTGGAAAACCCGATTTATGATCGGTTCCGGTTTGGGCTCTTTGTCTGGAAAGCCGGACTAGACGGCGCTTATCCTTATGCCTACCGCCATGTCTTTTCCTATGCCCCCTACGACGATTTCGGGAAAGAAGGGGATGTGCGCAATGAAATATACGCCTATCCTTCCCAGGGCGGGCCCATCCCCACCATCCAGTGGGAAGGGATGCGGGAAGGGATAGATGACGTGCGCTACCTGACCACGCTGGCGAATTTAATTGAAAAGGCGCAAAAGACAACCGGCAACCAAAACTTAACGCAGGAAATAGCGGCCGGTAAAAATTTGTTAGAAAATCTACCGGAAGTTTTTAACGCTAACATTGCTTTGCTTTACCAAAAACTCAAACCGGAAGATTTCCAGGACTACCGCCGGAAAATATCCGAACAGATAATGAGGTTACAGGCCTTGTTAAAATAGAGGAGGAAAGATGAAAGAAAAAAAGATTGCCGGGTGGAGCGGGATATTGTTGCTGGCATGCCTGATTTTGCTGGCCGCGGGAAACAAAAAAGTTAGCGCGGATATGGTGAGTAACCCGGAAAAAGGGGTTCTCTGGCTGGATGACTTTAAAGTCCTGACAATTGACCCTGCCGGCTCCAGAGGGTGGCGCCTCTCTGATGCAACCGAGGCGGATTTTAAGACCGACGGTGAAAAAGCCCGACTGGAAAAAGGTGTGGGTACCCGGTATTTCTCTTATGATTACGAAACGGTGAACACCCCGGAAGAATACCCCTATCTCCAGGTAATGGTTTCCGATTGTGCCCCGGGTTCTGTCTGGATGATCGGCAGCGGGAACGGGATGTGGAGCACCAGTTACGTAAACGGCGCCAAGAAGGGACTCTTCACTTTTGACTTTAAGACCTTCATGCTCCATAGCGTGATGCCACCCTGGTCGACGGAGGAACAAAAGAAACAAGGAGTGCCCCCAAGCGGTACGGACGCCCTGAACCTGCGCAACTGCAGCGGAAGTTTTGTAGAATTTGATTGGCTGAAGATGGTCAGCCAGCCCAAAGACGGCGTTCTGTTGAAACTTACCGACCGGGAAACCACCCCGGCTGTTGTCAATGTCGGGGACACGGTAAAGATAGAATTAATGCTTTCCGCTCCGGCAAAAGAGGTTAGCGTGAATTTTGAAATCATGCCCAGCTTCAACCAGGTAGAGCCCTTTTCCTTTGACGGCGACAAAACAAAAAAGATGTACGATGACGGCACAAACGGGGATTTAATTCCGGGCGATAATGTCTGGGTCGCGGAATTCCCGGTCACTAAGATGGGGAGCAAGGTGAAGGTTGTCCGCGGCAGTATCCTGGTAACCGCCCAGATCGTTGGGGGAAAAATAGAAAAAACTTCCACGATGATTCCTTATCCGGTCGAAACCATGGAATAAAACTTTAACGGAAAAATTTGGGGAGAAAAATACGATTTCGCAACTATCCGGCCGGCGGTTCAAAAAATGGCGCCGGATATTCGTTCACCCGAACACAAAACTTATGATTATCGATGCGCACCACCATTTACTCACGACCCCCGGTTATCCGGAAGAACTAAAACTGGCCTGCCAACAACACGGGGTTGAAAAGGTTTGTTTATTCGGAGCCGGGAAGATGTCTGCGGATTATGGCATCGGGAACAACAACGATGTCCGGAAAGCAATGGAAACGCACCCGGAACTAATCATCGGTTTTGCCTGTTTCGAACTGGGCGAAGACCCGCCCGGGAAGATAGATGATTTTGCGGCGCAGGGATTTAAAGGCATAAAGTTCATCAATCCCGCTAAAAACTACGACGACAAAGATTTCTACCCGGTGTACCGGCGCATGGAAATAATCGGGATTCCGGCCCTCTTTCACCTGGGAATCGTCGCGCGCCATCCAAACGACAAGCACAACGACATCAACAACGAAAGGCACCGCCCGATTTATCTCGATACTATCGCCCGGGCTTTTCCGGATTTAACAATTATCGGCGCCCACCTGGGCAACCCCTGGTACGAAGAAGCCGCGATGGCCGCCCGCTGGAATCCGAACCTTTACTTTGACCTTTCCGGTTCCACCTTAAAATGCAAATCCGCCAAATTTCTATCGGACCTTTTGTGGTGGACGCCGACCACCCGGTACCGTGACCCGCAAGGCAGGCACGCCTGGGAAAAGATCGTCTTTGGTTCGGATGTTCCGGCTCCGGAGATTCCCGACGTTTTGAATGATTACCGACTGGTTATGGCCGAACTACACCTTCCCCTTGAAATTCAAGCCAAGGTCCTGGGCGCGACTATGGCCAAAATTCTGCGCCTGGAAGGGTAATGTTAAGAATTTCCCCTGATTTCTTTCAACAGCGCGTGGAAGTTGGCGGCATCTCTGGGTAAACTAAACTCCGGTTTCCAATCCGTCTTTTCCAGGGAAAAGAAACCGCTGAAATTTTCCGCCAGCATGATGCTCATCACTTCCCGGACCGGCATGTCGCCTTCTCCTAAACCGACCGTCTCGTACTCCCAGTCCTGATATATGTCCCCGCGGATATATTCCAGTTTTTTGACCGGCCAGGGACTGCCCTGCCCCTTATACTTACAATCCCGGGAATGCAGGTGGGATATCTGTCCCTTGATGAGCGGGTAGACCTCTTTGGGCTCGTCGCCGCAAACGATGGAGTGGGTGAAGTCCCAGTTGACGGAAAGGCCCGGGGCGTCCGCCCGCCTTAAAACCTCGGCTACATTTTTAACCCGGCAAAAATCATCGTGGGTCTCCAGGCAAAGAGTCACCCCGTGTTCGTGCGCAAAACGTCCGGTCTCCGCCAGGCCTTTCGCAATCCGGTCGTAATACTTTTCCCGATTCTCTTCCTTCGGCTCCGGCAGGAGTCCGCCGAATACCCGCATCAGCCCAATCCCCAGTTCTCCGGCCAGAATAGCGTGCTGTTTGCAATTCTCAATTGCCTGGCGATACACATCATCGTCGGACGCAGAATAATTAGTTCCGACCGCCAGGCAAGGCAGCGCCAGACCGCTATCCCGGACCTTCTGCTTAATTTCGGCTATTTCCGCTTTGCCCAACCCTAACTCAATCCCGTGTTTATGCCCGATTTCCGCCCGGGGTTCGATGCCTTCAAAACCATATTCCTTGCCCCGTTTAAGAATCGTATCCAGGTCCCATTCCGGACAGCTGAAAGTCATAAAACTTATCTTCATCCCTTCCTCCTGTTTTATCTTTTCCGTTCTTAAGCGGTTATCAAAGCAGTTACAATTTAAGAAGGCGCCGGGCGTTATCCTCGGTAACCAGCCGGAAGGTCTTTTGGTCCAATCCGATATTCCGGATAAATTCAACAATCGGCGTTTCCTGCCCCGGTTCCAGGTAGTCGGTGCCGCAGAGAAGCTGCCGGGCGTGGCGCTTCAGGAAAATCTTGCCGTAGACCGGGTCCCGGCTGAGGCCCAGGTGTCCGCTGCCGGCGGAAAAATCACCGTACAGGTTGGGATATTTGCCGAGAAGGTAATCGAGTTTTCCCGGCTTCTCTATCTTTCCGGTCGGATAGTCGTTCTTATCCGCAAGAGTGACCTTATCGGATATTTCCGCCCAGAAACCGGGCCCGTGCACGATAATAGCAGTTTCCGGAAATTCTTTCAGGACTTCCTCCAGGTAAGGAAGCCCGACTTCGTCGTATAGGCCCAGGGTGCAACTCTGGATATGCAGTAACGCCGGGATTTTTAGTTTCCCGCAGGCGCGGAAGATATTCTTCATCCTCGGGTCGTTAACCTTCAGATTGGCCAGCACTTCTCCGAATCCCCGGCAGCCCTGGTCCAGGTAATCTTTAATTATGGGTTCCGGGTCCCAATGGTTATCATTCATGCTGTGCCTGGGGTCAACATTACAGAAAGGAATGAGCCGGTCCGGATAACGCCGGCTGGCCCGC
>JAPLMK010000091.1 GCA_026387085.1 Candidatus Omnitrophota bacterium | reverse complement strand
GACCTTTCCGCTCAGCGCGTAGATGAGGAAGATGATGACGGCCAGCACCGCGGTTAAGGCGGCAATCGTGCCGTACTGGCGTTTCAGAAACGCCATGGCGCCTTCCCGGATGTGGTTGGAGATTTCCTGCATCTGGAGATTGCCCATCTCCTGGCTGAGAACGTGCCGCGCGAGAAAGTAAGCCACTAACAGACCAAGCAGGCTGGTGAAGATAATTAAACTAAACATAGTTTTCGCTCCTTTTGGTATTGAGGAAAGTTGTTGTTTCGGTTTAAATATCCAAAATAAAAACCATTTAATTTTAGCACAAAATTATACGCCAAGTCAAAGCAGGGCAGGTTTGTTATCAGCGGGGCAAAGGCCGGAAATTCCAATCGGTGCCGATAATAGTCCATTCCTTTACCTTCCATTCTTTTTCGGGGCGGGTGCAGGAAACAAGGAACTGATAAGGTTCGGAGTGGACCGCGTTAAACAGGGCGCTGTTTTTGGCATCCAGCGAAAGAGGGGTAACCGACTGGATAACCAGTTTCCCTTTTGCGAAATCGGTGTCGCTGACCGTAATATCATTAGTGATGATTTTAAGTCCGTCCGAGTTTTTGTTTGCATCGAGCAACAAAAGGTAGGCCTGGCCGTATTGGGTATAAACTGATTGCAATTGGGTATGCGCCAGGCCGATCGGACTGCCAAATAAGTTGCCGAATTTCGCCTCGTCTTTTTGCTGCAGAAGATATTCCTGTTTTAGGGACTCTTTAATTTTCTGGCAGGTTTTTGTTCCGTACTCAAACAGAACCGTCTGGGCAATTTCCTTTTCTTTGAGCCGGATTGATTTTACTTCTTCGCTCTCTTTTGTCGGCGGAAGCGGTTCTGCCTGACCGGGGTCTGTTTTACCCGTTTCTATTTTAGTTGAGGCCGGCTGATATTTTTCTGATGGGTGCCAGATTTCCAGAAAGAGCGAAACTAATAATAAACACAGAGTGGTAAGCGATAACCAGAGCAGGGCAGAGTCGGGATTGCGGGTAATCGGCAAATTTGGAGCGGGTTCTTCGTCCGAAACCGCTTCTTCCTGAAGTTCTTCGGGCAGGTCAAAAACCTGGAAGCAGAAAGGGCAGTTACCCCTGGTGGCGTCATTTTCCGCCAGTTTTTTGTTACAATGAGGGCATTTCCAGGCCATAATCAAACCTCTATTTCTTGGTGGCGAATTCCTGGTCTATCAATAACCTGATCTTTTCTTTTAACAGCCCTTCTTCATTTTCGGGCTCTGTTTTTTGGTTTCTTACGGAAGATTTCAGTGGTTCGGTTATATTTTTTTTCTGTTCAATCTGTTTTTTCAGGTTTTCAATTGCGAGTTCCAGGGCAACCTGCCGGGCGGCTTTCTTGAGCCGTTTTTCCCTTTCCGCCTCCTGATTTTCTTCCGCGGGCTGCGGTGCTTCTTCAACCGTAACTCCGACTATCTGCCGGGCTTCTTTTTCGATTTCGCTTAGTTGCTGGATGACTGTCTCCGTAAGCAATATTTCATATTTGCTCTTTTTTTCCTCCAGAATCTCCGGGTCGGTCAGGCGCTGGATTTCAATTTTGGAAAGGACGTATCCCGGGTGGCCCTTGGGCAACAATTCCACTGCCTTGCGGAAGCAAACCAGTGATTTTTCGTACTGTTGGTTATTGGAATATTTAACACCCTGATTGTAATAATCACAACCTATCAGGTAACGGGTGTTAATTACGTAACTTTGCGTGCCGGTTGCCGTGAGATTATCGCCGTCGTTTTTTTCGATTCCCGTCAGGCCCGCCGAAAAGACGGCAAAAAATAAAAAAAGCGCGGTAATTTAAACGAGCGGTTTCGCAAAGCCAAGCGTCTTTTTGCCTATTTTTGTTTCTATATCCGCCTCCTTACTCTTAATATTATCGTTACTATTGAGCGTTTTGTCAACTGTTTTATTTGACTATCATTTTTTATCCTGCTAAAATAGAACCTGAAGGTTGTTGCAAGTAAAGATGTGAGATCTTTGTAAAGTCGCCTGCTTATAACACGCCGGCGGCTAAA
Organism: Candidatus Omnitrophota bacterium; assembly: GCA_026387085.1. Classification (GTDB taxonomy): domain Bacteria; phylum Ratteibacteria; class UBA8468; order MWAK01; family MWAK01; genus JAHJUB01. The sequence goes on along the minus strand of JAPLMK010000091.1, from coordinate 40,690 downwards.
ACCCGCTTTCATAACCGCAGCCGCTAAACTTTGGCGCAGGCGGAAGTTACGGCGGGAAAAGGTCACCGTCACAATCCGGACGCCCGTTAGAAGGGCGGCTTTGCCGCTCCAGGCGTCCGTGTTTTGGCGACCAAAGGAGGAGAGAATGGGAACGGAAAATATTTTTATGCCGGCGACGGAGATGTTGCAAAAACTTTGGGGCGGCTTGTCAACGTTGATTCTGGCGTTGATAGTCTTTTTGCTCGGTTGGTTGATTGCCAAGATTTTATGTTTTTTAATTACCAGATTATTTAAGGAAATAAAGATTGATAAGTTGGTGGAAGATTCCGGATTTAAGGGTCTGCTGGAAAAAGGAAACATCACTAAACCGGTTTCGGAACTACTGGGTATCGCGGTCTATTGGATAATGCTGCTGGTGGTGGTTTTTATCGCGCTGATGGTGGGCAATATTTCTATCCCCCCCATCGTCATCGGGCAGCTTTTGGAATTTATTCCGAGATTTGTGCTGGGGATAATCATCTTCATCCTGTCCCTGTTCCTGGGCCGGTTTTTTAAGGGAGTGGTTCAAACTTCGGTGGCTAATGCCGGTATTGATAATCCGGGTTTTCTGGCGAAAGTGGCCGAATCGGGAATTGTTATCTTCGGTACCGTGCTGGCTCTGCAGATAATCGGAATTGCCACCTCTTTTATCAGCAGCACCTTCAACATTATCTTGGCTGCTTTTTGTTTTGGCGCAGCCCTGGCTTTTGCGCTTGGTTCCAAGGATTTAATCAAGGGATGGCTTGAAGGATATTTTCAGAAATCGAAAAAGTAAACAATAACAGGAGATGCGATTGCCGCGGTTGCCGACAAGGCGGCCGCGGCAATGATAATTGATGACGAAAAAACGTCCGGACTGGGACAGTTATTTTTTAGAGATTGCCGATTTGGTTGCCACGCGTTCTACCTGCCTGCGGCGTCAGGTAGGCGCAGTTTTGGTGCGCGAAAAACGCATCCTGACAACCGGCTATAACGGCGCTCCGGCTAATTTAAGGCATTGCCTTGAAATCGGGTGTTTGCGCGAGGAGCGCGGGATTCCGTCCGGAGAGCGGCAGGAATTGTGCCGGGGGTTACACGCGGAGCAGAACGCCATAATCCAGGCAGCTCTTTACGGTTTGCCGATTGCCGGAGCAACACTGTACGTTACCTGCCAGCCGTGCGTTACTTGCGCCAAGATGCTTATCAACTGCAAGGTCAGCCGGATCGTGATTGCCGGCGATTACCCTGACGAATTTGCCCGGAGCATATTGTCGGAAGCCGGAATAACCATTGAGCAAAAGAAAAAAACATGAAAAATATTATTTTATTCGGAAAAGAAGGTTGCGCGCTCTGTGAAGGATGGAAGCGGAAACTCGCGCATCTTTCTATTCCTTTCACTTATTATGATATCGGAGTTACCGAAGGTATGGTTGAAATGGCCTATCATAATATCGGCCGTATCCCGGCGCTCCTGATCGGCGAAAAACGCTTTGAGGAGATTAACCCTGCGGACGTAACCTCGGAAGAACTGCTCGCCTTGGCTCGTCAGCTTTCGACGAAATCTGACGATGAATCCGGACCGGCCGAAACTGTTTGATGGACAATAAGGTCTGGGAATTTATTTCGCAGGACGAGGACCTTAAGTCAGACTTGGCCGGAAAATTGGCCATCTCGCCTTTTTTAGCTGCTTTATTGATAAACCGCGGTATCGGTAATGCCCGGGAAGGAGAAACCTTCCTCAACCCCACTTTTAACAATCTTTCCGATCCGTTTGACCTGCCCGGAATGGAAGCGGCGGCGGCGCGGGTCGGGGAGGCCTTGAAGAACAAGGAACCGATTCTGGTTTACGGCGATTACGATGCCGACGGTGTAACGGCCACCGCGTTATTGACTCTTTTCCTGCGAGAAGCGGGCATGCCGGTTTTTACTTATATTCCCCACCGAATTGACGAAGGTTACGGCCTGCACTTTAACCCATTACGCGAAGCTAAAAAAAATAGCGGAGTGGGGCTGGTGATTTCGGTTGATTGCGGAATTGGCGCGGCGGACGTGGTAGCGCAGGCGAAAGAAATTAATCTTGACTTGATCATCACCGACCACCATTTGCCTTCCGGACAGGTTCCGCAGGGTGTGCCGCTGGTAAATCCCCACCTGGGCCGGGAAGAGAAGTTCAAAAGTCTTTCCGGTGTAGGGGTGGCTTTTGAACTGGTCCGGGCAGTTGCTCTGTCGCAGAAGGGCAATAGGCCTAATTTCTCCGAGGACCAGGTTGGGATAGACTACCTTGACCTGGTTGCGACCGGCACTATCGCCGATCTGTCGCCGCTTCGGGGAGAAAGCCGTATTCTTACCCACCAGGGTTTAGAGATATTGCGCCGTGCACCGCGTCCTGCCTTCCGGGAAATTTTCCGGCAGGCGGGAATCAAGCCCGGTCGTGTTGATACGCAGACAGTAGGGTGGGTTCTCGGCCCGAGGATTAATGCGGCCGGACGTCTTTCTACGGCCGATGTGGCGCTCCAGTTATTTTTGACCGAGAGTGAATCTGAGCGGGCGGCCAGCGCGGAAATGCTGGAGCAGGGCAACCGTAAACGGCAACGGTTGGGACAAAAAGCATTGGAAGCGGCCTGTCGCGAAATTGAAGAACAAAATCTGGATGAACGTTCTATAATTATCATGGGGAACGAGGACTGGCATCCCGGAGTGGTTGGTATTGTTGCCGGAAAGATTGTTGACCGCTATCATCGTCCGGCTATTATTTTTGGAATCACGCCGCACCTGGCCAAAGGAAGCGGCCGTTCCATCCCGGGTTTTCATCTTTTTGAAGCGGTTCAATCCTGCCGTGCTCTGCTGATCTCTTTCGGGGGGCATCAGAAAGCGGTGGGCGTTGGGGTTTTACCGGAACGGCTCGATGAGTTTCGATGCGCGATGGAAGTGTTGGCCGAAAAAAGTTTAAAGGTCGAGGAATTAGAGGCGCGTATCAAAATTGACGCGCAGATTGAACTTTCAGATCTGACGCCGGATCTTATTCGGGAGATTGAGACACTTGCGCCTTACGGACAGGAGAATCCGGCTCCGATTCTGGCCAGTTTTGGTCTGGAGGTGCAGCGGTATAGCCGGGTGGTGGGCAAGAATCACTTAAAATTGTGGTTGAAGCAAGGCCAGGTTTTTCGGCAGGCGATTTATTTCGGCATGGCTAAATTGCAACCGTCTTTACCGGCCGGCTTTCTGGTGGATGTTGCTTATGTTCCCAAAATGTCCGGAGAGGATGGAATTAATTGCGTGGAATTGGAGATAAAGAGTTTACGGGAAAGCATCGGCCAGACCGGAGGGTAAGATTCCGGCGGAGTTTGTTCCTGATTTTCAGGCGGGTTTTTCCAGAGAAGCGGTTGGTTTGGTTATCTTACCGCTTTTCAGGCAGCCGGTGCAGACCAGCATTCGTCCAATCGTGGTCCGAACTTTCTGAAGGTTAGCCCCGAAAAATCTTTTAGTCCGGTGGTGGGAATGGCTTAACAGCATTCCGGGTTTTCGGCATTTTCCGCAAACAGCGCATTTCTTTCCCATAATTTATAAAATAATAACATTATTTAACTTTAGTTGTCAATTTTACTTGGCGGATGACTGGTTTTGAGTAATTTGGGTACGGGAGTCCGGATTTATCAACATATTGAGAATTTTCTGCGTTTCCTTGTCGTATGGGTCGTAGCGCAAGCCAAGGTTGAGATAAGTAACGGCCGAATCCTTATCGTTCAGTTTAAGAGAAAGCAGGGCCAGGTTGTAATAGGTTTTGGCGAAGTTAGGGCTGATACGCAGGATTTCCCGGTAGAGTTTGATTGCGTCTTCGGTCTGGTTGGCGTTGGCGTATACGAAGCTTAGTTTGTAGGCCGCCTGGAGGTTAGCCGGGTCAATGGCTATCGCTTTTTTGTATTGGGCAATAGCGACGGGCCAGTTTTGCGCGTTACGCGCCGCGATGCCTTCCCGATAGTAAACCTGCCCTTTGATTTCCCGGGCGATCAGTCCGGCGGAAAAGACGCTGAAGACCATAATTGCCATCCAAATTAAAGAAGATTGAGGCGAAAAACCAAGGCTGTTTGAAGCCGAAGAGGTTTTTAGATTTTTCTTTGGTTTTATGTTGGCTGTCTGAAGTTTGACGTCTGAGTCCTTATTTATTATCGCGGCGCAGAGCCCTAACAGGACCCAGAAGACGGAGACCACCGAAAAAGTGCGCAGGTTTGTGGAGAATAGTCCGTCAACCAGGATGGCAATTAAACCGGAGAGTAAACCGGCTAAAAGAAACCATTCCGGCGAGATTGCCATGTCGGATTTTTTCGCCGGAGGCGAGTGCGCCTCTGGAGCAGGTTGGCTGGCAATAAAACCGCTGTTTTTCATTTTGCTGATGGAAAGGATTAGGACGGAAGCCAGGAAGATCAGGAAAAAAACGAGGGCCGGCAAGCCGGATTCGGACGCCAGTTCCAGATATTCATTGTGGCTGTGGTCGGATAACGGGGCCACTTCCTGCCGGTTGTAATAATCGGCCGGGCGGAAACGCTGAAAAACAGCCAGGAAGGAGCCGGGCCCGAAACCGGTCATCGGTTTCTGAGCGACCATGTCCGCGCTTCCTTTCCAGAGCGGGTAGCGGACGTTCTTAAGGATGTAAGGCGTGCCCTTTTTGGCACCGATAAAAGCAGTCAGCGCCAAAGCGATGATTAGCAGCGAAAGGGTTAGAATGCGTAAAACGGTCTTAAGCCGGGGCATTATGAATTTACCGAAGGCAACGAAAGCCAGGAAGAGCAAGCCAACGGCCAGACCTGCCTGAGATGCCTGGGAATCAGCCAGAACCAAAAGAGTTAAAAAGAGGATGACGACAAGGATAAGGGGGATAACCAAAGTCAAGGATAGGTAGTTATTGAATCGCCGCGGCGCACGGTGTTTCGTAACGGCAGAAATTGTCGGTCGGTTGCGTCCGGTTTTAAGGGGCGGGCGCGGCGCCTTTTCGGCTAAATTGTTTCCCAGCGCTACAATTTTTTGCCAGAGGGTGATGATGGTTATCGGAATGACCATAATCAGGTAACCGGCAAAGAAATTTTTATTACCCAACGGTGTAACGATCGCCTGTGTTTGGACGTGGTCGTACCAGCCGGTGCAGGAGATAATTACTACGGCTAAAATCCAGGAGCCGATGACGAAAGGGGTGGGATAAATCTGGCTGGCGATCATAAAAATGAGAATGTAGGTGAGGAAGTGGGGAAGTTCCCGCATGGTTGCCGGCGGAAAAACAGAACAGGCAACGGAGATTGATACAAAGAGAACAAACCCGGCCAGCGAAAAGAGGATAGGCAGGGGAGCGGAGAAAAGACGCCGCCGGCCGAAAAAGGAAAGAGCGCAGAGAAAAACAAAGATATTTGCAATCAGCAATCGAACAAGAGTGTAGTCATAGGCGGACCGGAAAGTAAAGATACTTAACGATAGTATAAAAATAGCCAGCAATCCTTCCGTGAGATTAATTTTCATTTTTTATTCTCCAGCAGGCAACCCGGTGGCCCGGGCTGATTTCAATCAGCGGAGGTTCCGGGCGGCAACAGGTTAAATTTTTTTCCGGGCAGCGCTGATAGAAGGCGCAGCCGGATTCTTCAGTTGACGGGAAATCCGAAATTCGTGAATTAAGTCCGGAACCGGGAGAACCGGGAATGGTTGCCAGCGGCTTGCCTTTCCGGCCCGGGTCCGGTAAAGCGGAGAAGAGCAGGCGGGTATAAGGATGGAGTGATCGCTTGGCAAGTTCTGTTGTGAGTCCGGTCTCTAAGATTCGGCCGGCGTAAATGATAGCCAGTTTATCGGCAATCTGTTCCACCAGCGGAAGGTTGTGGCTGATAAAGAGAATAGACAAACCCGTCTCCTTTTGGATCTTGGAAAGAAGCGAAATGATTTGCGCTCCGGTGTTGGCATCCAGCGAAGCGGTTGGTTCGTCGGCCAGAAGCAGGCGGGGGTTACCCGCCAGGGCAACGGCGATCATCACCCTTTGTTTTTCGCCGCCGGAAAGCTGATGCGGATAGCGGAAAACTATCTTTTCCGGTTCCTTGAATTCCGCCCGGGAAAAGAGGTTTAGGATTTGAGGCATCTCCGGTCTTTTTCCGGTGATGTCGGAAAGTGTTTCGGCTACCTGGGAACCAACCCGGTAAAGGGGGTCGAGTGATGCGGACGGGTCCTGGAAGATAATTCCGATTTTTCGGCCGCGCAGGGATGCCTGTTTTCCGGGGTTGTCCAGAATCTCCGCGCCCTGAAATTGAATCCCACCTTTTTTTATCTCTGCGGTTGCCGGCAGCAGTCCCATGATACTTAAAGTAAGCAGTGATTTTCCGGCTCCGGATTCGCCTGCCAGCCCGAGCGTTTCGCCTTCGGAAATATCCAAGTCAATACCCCGGAGTACCTTTTTTTCTTTTCCTTTGCTTACGAAGGAAAGGTGCAGGTCTTTAATCTCTAAAACATTTTGCATATGAATCTAAACCAAAGAACCGGCGGCGCTGGAAGGGATGGAAAGTAAAAATTCCGCGTTGGAACCGGTTTTGCGTAATTTTTCCAGAAGCATTGACATCGCTTCTTCGGGCGGAAACGGCGCCAGGATTTTATGTAAAACCCAGACGCGTTTCAGTTCTTCCGGGTCAAGTAAAAGTTCCTCACGCCTGGTTCCGCTTTTGTTGATGTCGATGGCCGGCCAGATTCTTCGTTCGGCCAGATGCCGGTCAAGGTTGACTTCGCAGTTGCCAGTGCCTTTAAACTCTTCAAAAATGACGTCGTCCATCCGGCTTCCGGTATCGACCAGGGCGGTGCCGATGATAGTCAGGCTTCCGCCGTCTTCCACGTTTCGGGCCGCGCCGAAGAACCGTTTTGGTTTTTCCAGGGCGTTTGATTCCAGGCCGCCGGACATTACTTTGCCGGTGTGGGGCACAATGGCGTTGTAAGCCCGGGCGAGCCGGGTGATGCTGTCCAGGAGAATTACCACATCCTGGCGGTGCTCCACCATTCGTTTGGCTTTTTCCAGAACCATCTCCGCAACCTGCACGTGCCTCTCCGGCGGTTCGTCAAAGGTGGCGCTGATTACTTCTCCCTTGACTGTGCGTTCCATCTCGGTAACTTCCTCCGGTCTTTCGCCTACCAGGAGCACAATCAGGTGCGAGTCCGGGTTGTTGGTGGTGATGCCGTTGGCTATCTTCTGTAAAAGTACTGTTTTACCGGCCCGGGGCGGCGAAACAATTAAAGCGCGCTGTCCTTTGCCGATCGGTGTAATCAAATCCAGCACCCGCGCGGACAATTCCTCCGGCTTGGTTTCCAGGATAAAACGCTTGTCAGGGTAGAGCGCTTTCAAGTTCTCGAAAGGGACCCGGTCCCGGATATCTTCCGGGTTTTCACCGTTGACCGCTTCCACGCGCAGCAGGGCGAAATACCGCTCTCCTTCTTTGGGCGGCCGGATTTGGCCGCTGACCGTATCGCCGGTAATCAGGTTGAAGCGTTTAATCTGGGACGGGGAAACGTAAATATCGTCCGGGCTTGAAAAATAATTATAATTCGGGCTGCGCAGGAACCCGAAACCCTCCGGCATCAATACTTCCAGCACCCCTTCCCCGAAGAGGAGACCGCTTTTTTCTGTCTGCACCTGCAAAATCTTAAAGATCAGGTCTTGTTTTTTTACGCCCGAGATGTTATTGACGCCCATGGACCGGGCCATCTTTTGCAGCCCGGAAACAGGCATTATCTTCAACTCCGAGATGTTTAACTGCCTGGTTGTTTCCTTGTTTTCCTTAGTTTCTTTCACTTCCTTTATTTCTTTTGTCTCGTCCATTTTAGTCACCTCGTTTTTTTGAAAAATTATTGTTAAAAATTAACCGTTAATGCTTGACGACGCGCTTGGAAATTATTTCTAATCTGCGAATTAAGGCTCTGACCTGTTGCTTGGTTTTTTCCCGGGATTCATTATTGTCGATGATCGCATCGCTTTGTTTTTCTTTTTCCGCAATCGTCCACTGGATGGAAGAACGGCGTTTAACTTCTCCCGCGGCAACTTTCTTTTTTTGCATCCGGAACCGGATTACCTCCGGGTTCGCGCAAACGCAGACGATGTAATCAAAATCTTTTCGAAAACCGCTTTCAAAAAGAAGCGGCACTTCGGCCACGACCAGATTTTTCGTCCGGGAAAACTCCCTTATTTTTTCCCGCACCATCGGGTGCAGAAGTTTTTCCAGTTTTCGGCGTTTCTCTTTATTGGTAAAGACAATCTTTGCCAGCGCCGGACGGTTGACCCGGCCCTTTCTTAAAACAGCCGGACCAAAAATATTTTCCACCGCTTCTTTTACGGTTTTTTGGCGCAAAAGAGAATGGACGATTTGATCGGCGGAGATAGTAACCGCGCCTTCTTTTTGAAAAAGACGGAGTACGCTGCTTTTTCCGGAACCAAAGGTACCAGTCAGTCCGATAAGCATAAATTTACATAAATTATCAGGACGCGGATTACCGCAGACACAGATTAAAGATCAAGTAATCTCAGACTTAACCACGGAAACACGGAAAACTGCGGAAGCGCGGAAAAGTTCAATTTGCAACCACTTTTTAACTTTAAACAATATTTAATCTATTAATCTTAAACTTTAAATACGCGGTTATTCCGTGCTTCCGTGGTATTCTTTTTACAGCAGGGCCCGGAAGATTTTTGCCGAATCAGTTTTTTCCCAGGTAAATTCCGGTTCGATCCGGCCGAAGTGCCCGTAGCATGCTGTTTTCAGGTAGCGCGGTTTCAGGAGGTCCAGTTTTTTGATGATGCCTCCCGGAGAAAGGTCGAAATTTTTCCGGATGGCGCCCAAAATCTTTTCTGCCGGCACCAGTCCGCATTCGTAGGTTTCAAGGCTCAGGGATACCGGCTGTTTTTCACCGATGGCATAGGCAACTTGGATCTCACATTTCCGGCAGAGACCGGCCGCCACGATATTTTTGGCGAGGTAACGGGCCATGTAGGTGGCCGAACGGTCAACCTTGCTCGGGTCTTTGCCGGAAAAAGCTCCGCCGCCGTGCCGGCCAAAACCGCCGTAAGTGTCAACAATAATTTTCCGCCCGGTGACGCCGGTGTCTCCCTGTGGGCCGCCGATCACAAAATTACCGGTGGGGTTGACGAAAATCTTCATATGACGCGAGCGTTGTTCGCGGGGAATGATTTTATCCACCACCAGTTTTGTCAGGTCATCGCAAATCTTTTTTTGTTTTACGTTTGGATTGTGCTGTGATGCCAGAACGACGCAGGTAACTTCCCGGGGTACCCCGTTTTCGTAGTGCACCGTTACCTGGCTCTTTCCGTCCGGCCTTAAGTAAGGGAGATGACCCTTCCTTCTTACTTCGGCCATTTTTTTGGCTAAGAGATGGGCCAGGGTAATCGGCAGGGGCATCAGGTTTGGTGTTTCATCGCAGGCGTACCCGAACATTAAACCCTGGTCGCCGGCTCCGCCGACATCAACTCCCATGGCAATATCCGGAGATTGTTCCTGGACGGCGGTGATTACGGAACTTGCCTCCCAGTGGAAACCAAAATGAGGGTCGGTGTATCCGACGTCCCGAATCAGGCCGCGCGCGATGTTGGGAATGTCAACGTATCCCCGGGTGGTTATTTCACCGGCTACGACAACCAGCCCGCGCGTTACCAGCGTTTCGCAGGCAACCCGGCCGTGTTTATCCTGTTTTAATACTTCATCCAGAATGCTGTCGGAAATCTGGTCGCATAATTTATCCGGATGACCCTCGGTGACTGATTCGGAAGTGAAAAGAAAATCGCCTGTTTTTATCGGCATGGGCTCCTCCTGATTGTTATATAAATATTTTTGTCATTCCCGCGTGTAGTAGGCGGGAATCTATATCTTATAAATTATGGATTCCCGATTTAAACGTTCGGGAATGACAACAGAAATTTGGGCTATTGGTTTGCTAATTGCTTTTTGAGTTGAGTGATGCGTTCCACCGGCGTGGGGTCAGTTTTATTCTCCAGGGCCAGATAATAACTGACCCAATCTCCGAAGACAATCGTGGAAAAGAGACGGACAAGCCGGTTATTGCTCCTGCTCTCCACTTCCGCGCAGAAGCGCCGCGGTCGGAGCAGGCCGCGAGTGATTTCGAAGCGTTTTTTGACTTGGGGTTCGTCTTCCCGGTCGCGCAGGAATAGGACGCTTAGCTGTTTCAGCGTTTTAGCCGGACAGCTCCAGCCGACTACTTCGTTGTGGTTCATCTCCGGCATAATTCCGGTAAACGCAAGGTTCTTACTGTTTTCTTCTATTTGAGTTTTCCAGCGGGTGGCGGTTCCGGAAAGAAATGCCGCGCTGTAAATTATTGGTATTGTGCCTTTGAGGGCGGCGGCTAACCGGCGGGCGGGGTTTTCGTTGAAATTAGTTTGCGTGTCGTTGTTTGCCGCGGTTTTGTGAATGGCCTGAAGCAGTTCCGAAAAACACGGTTTCGAAATTTTCAGGATGTCGGCGCTTTCCAAAAGAGACAGGGCGCCGAAAAAGAGATATCCAAGGGCGGTTCGGGGCGGATAACCGGCCGGAACCGTAACCAGCGGAACCCGGTCTTTTTGAGCCATTTCGGAGAGTTTGCCTCCGCTGGAGACGACACCAATCATTACTTTTCGTTTTCGGGCTTCCCGGTATGTTGACAGGGTCTCTTCGGTGTTTCCGGAATAACTGATCAGAATTGCCAGTGTCTGTTGGTTGACCCAGGCCGGTAAACAGTAGTCCCGGTTGGTCAGGACCGGTATCGCTAACTGATCGGAAAATACATCCCGGAATAGGTCTCCGCAGATTGCGGAACCACCCAGCCCGGAAAAAATAATTCCGGTGGTGGCATCCTTATTTTTTAAAATCGGTTTTTCTTTTAACTTTCGGGCGGTAATAACCTGTTCCGGGAATTCACGCAGGAATCCAAGCATGCCGGAAGAATCAAACTGTTTGATTGCTTTTTTCAGCATCCGGTTGTCATGCAAATTACTTTTCGGAACAAAATCCGTTGTTAAAGTAATCATTTATTTATTTTTCGTTTCATTATTTCCGCCCATTTTTTCTCTAACAGGGAACTGATTTCCGAAGCAGAATCCATCTCGGCTACTTTTTGAGCGCATTCCATAGCTTCCTTCATGGTGATGAGTAGTGTCATTTGTTTTATTTCCGGGATTGCCAAGGGAGCCATGGAAAGCTCGTTAATGCCCATTCCGATAAGTAGAAACGCCAGCGCCGGGTTGGCGGCCATTTCTCCGCATAATCCCACCGGAATACCGGTCTTGCGGCCGGCGGCAATTACTTCCGAAATTAGTTTTAAAATTGCCGGATGCGCGGGGTTATAAAGGTGGGCGGTCCGGATATTGGTCCGGTCGACCGCCATAGAATATTGAATCAAGTCGTTTGTGCCGATGCTAAAAAAATCAACGTATCGGGAAATAGTGCCGGCGGTAAGGGCCGCGGAAGGCACTTCAATCATCGCGCCCACCGGGATGGAAGGGGCAAAGTTCTTATTCTCCCGTTTTAATTCAGCCATCGATTCTTCCATGAGAGTGCGTGCGGTCTTGATCTCTTCGACATCAGAAATTAAAGGGTACATAATCCGCACCGGACCGAAAGCGCTGGCACGCAAAATGGCGCGGAGCTGTGCTTTGAAAATATCGGGTTGAGACAGGCAGAAACGGATTGCCCTCCAGCCTAAAAATGGGTTCATTTCCTCCGGCATATTCAGCGCGGAAGCAAACTTGTCTCCGCCCAGGTCCAGTGTTCGGATGGTAACGGGGCACGGTTTCACTTTTTCAACTACGTGGCGATATACCCGGAACTGTTCCTCTTCGGAGGGCAGGTCTTCCCGGTTAAGATAAATGAATTCGGTGCGGAAGAGGCCGATTTCATCCGCGCCGTATGCCAGAACGGAGGAGACCTCTACCGGCAATTCTATGTTGGCGCCGATGGTGACCCGGTGTTTATCCCGGGTACAGGCAATTACGTCCTTGAGCGGTGAAAGAGCGCGGTGGCTCTTGCGCAGGTCGGCTTGCCGTTTCGCGTATTCCTTAAGGATAGATTTGTCCGGGTCGATGATTACCACGCCTTGTTGTCCGTCCACGATGATCGTTTCTCCGGCCCGGGTAATTTCGGTTATTTCTTTCAGGCCGACGACGGCCGGTATTTCTAATGCCCGGGCCATAATGGCGGTATGAGAAGTGGGTCCGCCGATATCGGTGGCAAAGGCAGAGACGAGTTTTCGGTTGAGCGAAGCGGTTTCTGATGGGGTGAGATTGTGCGCCACCAGTATTACTTTTTCTTTGAGGTCGGCGAGGTAGCCCTTGATACCCAAAAGGTTACGCAATAATCGTTTTCCGACGTCTTCCAGGTCGTACCGTCTTTCGTTCAGGTAGGCGTCGTTTACCTTGCCTAATCGTTCCAGATGCTGGTGTACGATTGTTTGCACGGACCAGGCGGCGTTGGCTCCTTCTTTAATCTGACGGACAATTTCTTTTTTTAATTCATGGTCATGGAGCAATAACAGGTGCACATTGAAGATGTCGGCTTCAATTGCGCCTGAATTCCGGGCGGTTTGCGTCCGGATTTTTTCAAGCTCCTCCTTGGTTTCCGACAGGGCTTTTTCCAATCGCTGTATTTCAGAACCGATTTCTTCCGGCGGAATTCGGTGTTCGGAAACGGATTGATGCAGTTTCGGAACCAGGTAAGCGGTTCCGATAGTAATCCCGGGGGAGACGCCGATTCCTTTTAACTTGCGCATACTATCAGGTGTTTTTTAAACGATTTTTTAAACATTATTTACACGTTGTTTTAATATTGTTCCCATAGAACCGATGTTGAACGGGAGTTAGGCCGCTCTTTCGTCCTCTTCCCGAATCGTTTCGTAAATATCTTTTGCGGTTTTGCAACTGCGCAGGGAATTCCGGAAGACCTTATCTTTCAGGAGACGGGCGATCCGGGCCAGGACCTTGAGGTGTAGTCCGGTGGCGTCAATCGGCGCGATGACCATGAATATTATGTTGACCGGGTCTCCGTCCAGGGCTTCAAAATCAACGCCTTTTTCGGATATGCCGACCCCAAGCGCTAAATTTTTAACCTCCTCGCTTTTGGCGTGGGGGACCGCGATGTTTTGGCCGATGCCGGTGCTGCCCAGTTTTTCCCGTTCCAAAAGTACTTCTACCGCCTGGGCCGCGTTCTTGACCGAGCCGGCTTTTACCAGTGCTTCAACCATTTCTTTGACCACGCTTTCCTTGTTGGTGCTTCGCAGTGACGGTACAATCGCCTCCGGCACCAGAAATTCTGTAATTTTCATAACCCCCTCCTTTTTAAATCAATCTTTTTTTTGAAATATTTCTCCAACTGTACTTTTAACCGCTGTTGGGCCTCGTCAATCGCTGCCGGGAATTCGGTTGCGTTTGCCCGGGCAAACAGCTCCTTGCCTTTCAGGTGGGTAAGCAGTTCGCAGGTTTTCTGGTGACCCTCCTCGGAAAGGATGGCTTCGACGTCAAATACTTCCTGGTTGTTAAAATGTTCCAACCGTGCTACTTTTTCCCGCAGATAATTTTCAATTACCGGAGAAAGGTTTACATGGTTGCGCGCGACAATTTTCAAGTTCACGGTTTTTCCTCCTGTGTCCGCCGTAGCAAGGACGCCTCGGGGCGCCGGTAACGAGGCATCCGAATTGCGAAGGTGGACTTTGGAAAACAATTACGTCGGATGAATCCGACCGCTACGTTACGATAATACGTGCGATGAATCGCACCGCTACTAAGGCGAAGCAACGACTTCACCCATAATTGTACCGGGGAAATAGAATTTTAAAATCTGGTCGTAGGTGTAGCCCTGTTCCGCCATCTTTTTGGCGCCCCATTGTGAAAGCCCTACGCCGTGCCCCCAGCCGTTGCCGGTAAAGACAACCCTTCCGTTTTCCATCCGTACCTCGAAAAAGGTGCTGCGAAGCTGGTTACTGCCGAGCGCATCGCGCAGTATTTTCCCGGCTTTTACATAATCCCTGCCTTGCACTGAAATCTTCAATTCCTGCACCCGGCTGCTTTCGTCGCGCTTTATTACTTCGACGTTTTTTAATGTTCCGGACAGATGCAGCGCCCGGAGAAATTCGTTGGGATTTAAAATAAGCGTCCAGGAATTGTAAGGGTCTTCCGTGCTGTAGGGATCGGCTAAAGCTTTCAGGTAGGGAAAATCATTGCCCCAGACCGAAGCGCAGCTTGCGGTGTAACCGCCGGAGCTGGCGCAGTAATAGACCTGGGCCAGGTCTTCGGCATAGGTTAAAACTTCGCCCTGGGTTTCGGTGACCGCCCGGGCAAAAGATTCGTTTTGCCCGAACCCGTTACGGTAAACCTGGTCACGGACTTCGCTGGTAATGTGGTAGTAATTATTAAAGTTAGCCATTACTTTATTGGCGGCAAAAGTTCGGGCACAGACGGCCATGGCTTTCAACGCTTCCAGGGGCCAGGACGGGGAGATTTCTCCGGCCAGGACACCGCAGACATATTCTTCCAGCTTAATCTGATTTACGGCGCCGTGGCGCAGGAGTTTCACCCATATCTCTTGGGCGGACAGAGAATTGGTAAGAGTGAAAATAGGCAGTAAAGCAAGAGCCGCCATGAAAAGTACTTTAAGGTTTTTTATTTTCATAGAAGATCTTGCCGGAGGCGCTTCTTTCCACGAGTATTTTACCATCTTTAAGCAGGTAACGTATAGTTTCGCCACGGAATTCGTTTTCTCCCTGGCGCACTACCGGGGTTCCGGTCAGGGTCCTTTCCTGGGCGGCGTATCGATAAAGGGCTCCAGTTTTAAACCGGATTCAATCTTCTCGTAATTGAAGCCGGTTATTTTCTCGCTATCCGGACCGGCCGGCGGCGGAATCGTTGGCTGCCGCAAAGAAAAGAAGAGCAAATTAACGGACAGGGTAGCGATTGCCAAAGAGGCGAGGACAAAAAAGATTTTTTTATTCATCCCGTTAGACCGTCCTTTCTTGACCCGCTAGAAATAAAAGATCTAACGGGATTCATTTTCCGCGCCGTATATGTTCTTTCCGCCCAGCACGCCGTGGAGATGAACCACGCCTACCGGTTTCTTTTTTTCGTTAATTACGACCAGAAACATAATTTCGTATTTCTCCATTTCACTGACAGCAGTAGCAGTCAGGCTTCCGGCCGGTATCGTTTTTGGATTTTTAGTCATCAGGTCATCAACCCGGATATTTTTAATTGACGGGTTTTTGAGCAGAAAACGCCGTAGGTCACCATCGGTCAATACACCGTCCAGAAAACCGGAGGGACAACCATTCCCAGGTCCCCGGCGCTGATTACTTCAAGCGCATGATTTAAAAGAGCGCCCCGTTGTATCACCGGCATCTTTTTTCCGGAGCGCATCACCTCGTCAACTCTCAGTTTCAGGCGCCGGCCTAATTCCCCGCCCGGGTGAAAAAAAACATAGTCTTTTTTTTGGAATCCTTTTCGCTCCAGGACCGAAAGGGCCAGGGCGTCGCCTAACACCAGAAGCGCTGCGGCGCTGGAAGTGGGGATTAAGCCAAAGGAATCAGCTTCGTTCTCCACTTTTAATTGGAGAACCAGTTCCGCGGCTGCCGCTATCGGCGACTGCTTGTTTCCGGTGATAACGATTAATCTGGCGCCGATCTGTTTGATTGCGGAAAGTATCCGCAATACTTCCTCCGTTTTGCCGCTGTTGGAAATTGCCAGGACGATATCTTCCCGGTCAATCATTCCCAGGTCGCCGTGAACCGCTTCCGCCGGATGGAGGAAGAGGGAGGGAGTTCCGGTGCTGCTTAAAGTGGCTGCGATTTTACGGCCGATAATTCCGCTTTTGCCCATCCCGGTGACCACCACCCGTCCGTTGCAGGCGGCTATTTTTTCAACTGCCTCTTTAAACGTTTCATTTAAAGCCAGTCCGGTGGCTTCAATGGCCGAAATTTCTGATTTAAATATTTCTCCGGCGCGTTTCAGGATATCCATATATTTTGTCATTCTGGGCGATAGCGAAGAATCTCATTCTTTAATGCGAGACCCTTCACTTTCGTTCAGGGTGACACCTTATTAGTTTTTACCAATTCGTCTATCTCTTTTGCCTGTTCCAGTAAAAGAGGCAGGTCGTTCAGCCCGACCATATTGGGCCCGTCGGAAAGCGCTTCTTCCGGCTTGGGGTGTACTTCCAGGAAAAGTCCGGCGCAACCGGCGGCCAGGGCGCTGCGTATCAGCAGGGGTATGAATTCCCGGCGGCCACCGCTTACTTCACCCAGGGCCGGTTGCTGCACGGAATGGGTGGCGTCAAAAATTACCGGAGCGAAAGCGGACATGATTTGAAATCCGCAGAAATCAACCACCAGGCTATGGTAACCGAAAAAGGTGCCTCTTTCGGTCAGCAATACGCGGGAATTGCCGGTGCTGTTTATTTTCTCGACGAAACGAGCGGTGTCTTCCGGAGCTACGAATTGCCCTTTCTTGATGTTTACTACCCGGTTGGTGTGCCCGGCGGCAAGCAGCAAGTCGGTCTGCCGGCAGAGAAAGGCCGGAATCTGAATTACGTCCAGCACCTCGGCCGCCGGCTTGGCTTCCGAGGGTTGGTGGATATCAGAAAGAAGCGGAAGTCCTGTTTCCGCTTTTACCCGGCTTAGTATTTTTAGGCCCTCCTTAAGACCGGGACCCCGGAAAGAACGTGCCGAAGTCCGGTTGGCTTTATCGTAAGAGGCCTTAAAAATTAAAGGAATAGACAGGCGTTCACAGATTTTTTTTAGTTTTTCTGCGATTGCCACGGTTATTTTTTCGTTTTCAACCACACAGGGGCCGGCGATGAGGCAGAAAGGGTTTTTTTCGCCAATCTGTATTTTATTAATCTCGATAATCATATTATTGTTACTGCAAATTTCAAATTGCAAATTTCAAATTGCAAAATGAACGGATAGGAAATCAATAATTTTACATTTTACACTTTGCGTTTTGAATTTTGCATTGTAAGTGTTTCTAAATTATCCCGGCGGCCAGGTAAATATTCGTCCGGCTAAAAGATGGTAATGCAGGTGAGGGACCGATTGTCCGGCTTCCTTTCCGCAGTTGGTTACGACCCGGTAAGAGCTGTTTTCCCCCAGCAGTTTTTTTGCAATTTCGGGCACGGCCAATTGGATGCGCCCTAAGAGAGCGTTGTCTTTCTTTTTGGCGTCGGATAAAGAATTAATGTGTTTTTTAGGTATGACAATAATGTGGATTGGCGCCCGGGGACTAATATCCTTAAATGCGAGCAGTTCTTTATTTTCGAAAATTTTCTGGGACGGAATTTCTCCCCGGACGATGCGGCAGAAAAGACAGTCCCCTGGTAACCCCTTGTTCATATCGAACGATTTACCTCTTCGAGCTGAAAAGTAGCGATAGTGTCGCCTGGTTGAATCTCTTTTGCTCCTCCCAAAGAGATGCCGCATTCATAGCCGGCCAGGACCTCGCGCACATTTTCCTTGAAACGCCGCAATGAAGTAATATTGCTTTCCAGCACTAAAGTTTCACCCCGGTACAGGCGGGACTTGTTTCCCCGGGTAATTTTCCCTTCGGCGACGCTGCAACCGGCAACAATCTGCCCGTTGGAAAGATTGAAGACCTCTTTCACCAGCGCTTTCCCTGTTATCGTTTCCTTGATTTCCGGAGCGAGCAGCCCGGAGAGCGCTTTACGCATATCATCCAGCAGGTCGTAAATGACCTGGTAAGACTTGACTTGAACTTTTTCGTGTTGGATGGCTGCCTTTGCGGCCGGTTCAATTCCGACATTAAAACCCAAAACGATGCCGGTTGATGCCTTGGCCAGAAGAATATCGGATTCTAAAACCGGACCTACTCCGAAATGAATTATTTTTATCTTCACTTCCGTACCGGCCATCTTCCCCAAGCTTTCGATTATGGCTTCAACGGAACCGGATACGTCCGCTTTTAAGATAACATTCAGTTCTTTTATGGTTGATTCCTGCAGACGCTGGTAAAATTCCTCCAGCGTAATCTGGGAAGCCGGAGCTGTTAAGGCCTGAATGTCACTATTTTTCGATAGTTCCCGGGCTTCTTTTTCGGAAGAAACGACTTGGAATTTAGCGCCAACCGAAGGTAGTCCCGCAGCCCCGATTATTCGGGCCGCCATGCCCGGCGTAACTTCCGGAATAGCTTTTCCCTGGTCGTTAAAGATGGCTCGTACTTTTCCGTCGGTATTGCCTGTCCAAAACGCCTGGCGAACTTTCAGGGTGCCTTTTAAAATAATGAGCGTGGTGTTCGGCCCGGTACCGCGTTCCATTTTTGTTTCAATTACCACCCCTTCGGCCGGCACGCTGTAATCGGCTTTTAATTCGAGTATCTCTGCCTGCAAAACAATCGCCTCCAGCAGTTTGTCTATGCCGGTTCCCTTGGGCGCGGCCGTTTCCACGAAAAGAGTTTGACCCCCCAGATCTTCAGACAGAAGTTCATGCTGGGCGAGCTGGGCTTTCACGCGGTGGGCATTTTCATTTCCCTTGTCAACCTTGCTTAGAGCCACGATGATCGGCACCTGGGCCGCCCGGCAGTGGTCAATCGCTTCAATTGTTTGCGGCATCAGGCCTTCATTGACGGCGACTACCAGGATGACAATGTCGGTGACTTGCGCGCCGCGCGCCCGCATCGCCGTAAAAGCCTCGTGACCGGGCGTATCCAGAAAAGTAATCTTTTTACCCTTGATTTCAACGGTATAGGCGCCGATGTGCTGGGTAATCTGGCCGTGTTCCCCGCCGGCGACGTTGCTTTTTCGAATCGCGTCAAGGAGCGAGGTTTTGCCGTGGTCAACGTGACCCATCAACGTGACAATCGGGGGACGGGGCCGGATATTTTTTTTCATCGGATATTTTTGGTATTACAGTACAATGGTAAGGCGTGCGCTTTCGATCAGTTCCTTGGCTTTATCGGAGTCAATGCCTTCAACCTGGGCCAGGTCTTCTACCTGGGCGGAAGCGATATCGTTTAACGAAATAAATCCAGCCTCCTTTAACTTTTTGGCTAAAATTTCGTCTACGCCCGGCAGCGCAGCGGACGCCGGCAACTCTTCCGATTTTAATTCACTTTCGCTCTTGATGTCAACCGTAACACCGGCCATTCGGGAGGCCAGTTTGACATTAATGCCTTTTTTACCGATGGCGATAGCCAACTGGTCATCAGCCACAATTACCCGGCTGGACCTTCGTTCCGGGAAAACTTCAACTTTTAAAACCTTTGCCGGAGAAAGGGTGGCGGCGATCATTTCCGCCGGGTCTTCCCGCCAGCGGATAACGTCGACCCGTTCCCCCTCCACCTCTTTCATGATGGCCCGGATTCTGGTGCCGCGGATACCGATGCAGGTTCCCACCGGATCAATTCGGCTGTCGTTGGAACTGACCGCTACCTTGGTGGCTTCGCCGGCCACCCGGGCAATCTTTTTTATTTCCACCAGCCCATCCCTGATTTCCGGTATTTCCTGGGTGAATAATTCAGCGATCAGAGACGGATGTAAAGAGGAGAGAATAATTTTTAAACCCTGGGGTTCCCGGGCAACTTCTATAATTACGCCTTTTATGGCGCCTCCCTGCCGGCGGTGTCGCTCGGCCCGGGTTAATTCCGAGGCGGGAAATAAGCCCTCAATCCGGCCCAAATTGACAATCAAGTTGCCTTTTTCGTAATGGTCGACCAGGCCGGAAACAATCGTGCCTTCTTTGCTTTTATATTCCTCAAATAGTTGGGCTTTTTCCGCCTCGCGGATTTTTTGCATAATCATCTGCCGGGCGCTGGCAGCGGCAATCCTGCCTGACGGGAGCGCCGGCGCCGGAATCCTGTTCCCGGCTGCGTCGACGATATAGACCTCGGTGGTCTGGGGGTCAATGTGGAGTTCGGTCCCCGTTTCCATCTTCATCTTTTTGCGGTAAACGGACAGAAGTCCACCCTCGATTGCCGCCAGGACCGTTTGCCGGTTCAGGCCGCGTTCGCGTTCCAGGTATTCCAGTATAGCGGTTAATTCTTTATCCAGCTGCATTTTTATCCTTCCTTCAAATTACGGCCGATAGTTATTTTATTGTCCTATCTGTGATTAAACATTATAACATTTATTTACCTTAGCGACAAGCACCGTCTATATACAAATGCTGGTTGGGCCGGTGCTAAGTATCCTGGACCGGAAGGCAATACCTTTAAGCCCCGCAGTTTTGTTTTTATTTCTTTTCTGCGTTAGCGGTACTTGTTGGCCGCGGAGAAATAAGCGGCAATATTTTCATCAGATGTTTCGGGGCGGATACCATCCATCGTTCCCAGTATCATTCCGCGTTTATCTCCGTTTTGAGTAACAATATCTTGTACATGTTTATCGATATCCGCCGGCGTGCCCAGGGCGATTACATTAATCATATCAATCAAACCTTTGAAAGTTACGTTGTTCCCCCACCGCTCTTTTGCTTCGGGAAGGCGGAAGTCGCCTACCGGCGCCGGAGAGCATGTTTCAATAACGTCCACGCCGGCTTTGACGAAAATGTCGACGCTGTCCATCAGACGCCCGTCATCGTAGTAGTCCACCAGGCCGCCGCCGGAATGTATCATCTCCGTCTGTTTCTTGATAATCGGGTAAAATTTCTCGGTAATGATTTTTGGAGACCATCCGGCGGATAACGAAGTGTAAAAATAGACAAGAAAGAAATCCCGTACGCCGTTTTCGAGCGCTGTTTTGACTAAGCCGACAGAATACTCGGCGAATATTTTCAGGATGGCATCGAAGAACTCCGGGCGTTCGTAATAATCGACCATCATTTGTTCCGTGGAGCATGCTTCGCCGCCCATCGTGTCCATCGGGCCGGGGAGATATATTTGCGTCAAACCGTCAAGGCCCATTTCTTCTACGGCATGATGATATTTGGAGAAATTCAAGCCATCCAGTTTAGGGAAAAGGTATCGTATTTTATCCAGGTCTTCCGGTGACTTGACCAGGTGTTCCACGCGGTGCGGATTCGGGTTGGCGCCGTAATGAATAGTTCCGGGTTTCGGTAAAATAACCTTTTCCGAAATTGTCCCTGCCGGGGTGCGGAAGGTCCGTTTAATCAGGAAATGGTCTTTTTTGTCCGTGTACTCCAGGGCAATGTCGACATCGTTCAAATAATCTAAAGGTTCGATGCAGGCGGCAAAGGGATTGATTACCGGTAATTCATACACAACGGTAGGGTCGCAGTCAAAATATTCCTTCTTGAACTTTTGATACGCCCAAAGGTCGGTGGAACGATAATACCGCAAGGTAACATTTGTCATTCGGGGCGCAAGCGGTATTTTATCCACCTCTTCGCGCCGCATGGCGGCCAGCAGCCGTTCTTTTGAAGTCATCATCCGACATATCCTGTTTGCCAAAAAAATGGTTCACTCGCCGTACTGAGCAAAATCGAAGCAGAAATATTTTTAGCCCGACAGCCGACCTGATTTTTTATATTTTACTCCGATGCACCTGTTTGGTCAATTAAAATTTACGGAATTTTAGCAATAGCACGTTCTGTGCGGTTATGTTAAAATAAGTATGGGGCTGCGAAAGAATAAAATTGCCTATTTGCCAGAGGCGATTTTGGAGCGAGACAAGGAGCGAAGAAGCTTACGTACCCACTGTGGTACGCAAGCGATGAGCGACGCAGTCGCAGCCCAAAAGAAACCTGGCTTTTCAGGGAGTCGAAGTTTTTAGGTCATTGCGGCGTTGCTCCTCGGTTGTGTGCCGCAGGGGGCACAGAACCTTCGTCGCGCCTTGCACTGACCTTAAATCTGGGACTCCAAATAGGCGATTTTATTCTTTCGCAACCCCTAAGTATGAAGCGCATCAGCCGTTACCTGATTACGGAATTTGGCCCGCCGTTTTTCATCTCTTTCGCTTTTATCCTTTTTCTGCTCTCCTTAAGCGCCCTTTTCCAGGTTGTTGACCTCCTGGTGAAGAACCTGGTGTCCGGTTTTACGTTGTTCCGGTACTTTTTTCTGCTGCTCTTTTCCCTTTTGCCGTATGGCCTGGCCCTGGCCGTTCTGATCGGCTCCACGCTTACTTTCAGCCGTTTCAGCCAGGACCGGGAATTTCTGGCCATCAAGAGTTTGGGGATTTCCCTGAAAAACGCGGTCTGGCCGTTTCTCTTCCTGGGGCTTTTGTTATCTCTGGCTAATCTTGGTCTGCTTTGTTTCGCTCAGCCTTACGGATTTTATCAGAACCGCATCGTTTTTTTAGACGTCAAAGTGAATCCAACCGCTAACCTGGTTCGGCCCGGTTCGGTTGTTACCGAATTTCCCAATCTAGTGCTCTTTATACCCAGCAAAGGGAAAAAAGGAATGGTTACTTTGTATCAGAAAGACGGGCAGACGATACGCACCATATCGGCCCGTAAGGTTAAACTGGTTTTCCGCTCCGGAAAGCCGTGCCTTTACCTTCAGGAAGGCGTTATGCAGACCTATCAATCCCAAAAAGTAAAAACATACCAGCGGCTCTCTTTCCAAACTTATCTTTTTCCCTTGCCCGAGATTGTTGCGAGAGGAGGCCGGCCGGAGCCGAAGATTTACGAAATGAGCAGTTTTCAGTTACTCCGTTCCGGTACGGCGAAAGCGAAGTCAGAGCAACTGCGCCGGTTTTCTTTTGCTTTTGCGCCGCTTCTTTTCCTGTTGATCGGCATACCTTTGGGTATCGCTTTGCCGCGCAGTCTTTGGGGAATTACGGTTTCCTGCGGCCTGGTCTTGAGTTATTATTTCGCGCTGACCGGGATTGAGGCCTTGACGCGGGTTAAGCCGCATTTAGCCGGCTTTTATTTTTTACCGGACGCAGTTATTTTACTGGTGGGGATTTATTTTTTTGAGCGGATAGAATAAAATGGTAAACAGGACGCAGATGAACGAAAAAAGGTATTCTCAAGAACAAAACGATAAAAGATGAACCGCAGAGTACGCAGAGATCGCAAAGAGATATGGAAAAAGAAGAACTTAACAAGATAACGGAAACAAATTATAGGGGTAGCGATAAATATTCATCGCGCTTTGGGTCCGGGACTTCTTGAATCTGCCTACGAAATCTGTATGGTGTATGATCTTATACAAACAGGATTAAAGGTGGAACAACAGAAACCACTTTATGTTGTATATCGTGGAGTAAATCTTGATTGTGCATATCGGTTAGATTTGGTTGTGGGGGATAGTATCATCTTGGAGATAAAATCGGTTGAGAAACTGTTACCAATTCATAAAGCCCAGTTGATATCTTATTTGAAGCTGTCTGATTACAAAATCGGGTTGTTGATTAATTTCAATGTTAGGGTATTAAGAGATGGAATCGTAAGAATGGTTAACAATCTTTGAAGTAATTCTCCGTGTGCTCCGCGTTCTCTGCGGTAATCTGCGTTCAATAAAGATGTAATTATGAAGCGACTGGATAAATACCTCGCCGGGGAATTTGTTAAACTTTACCTGCTGGCAATCATTGCCCTATCTGTCATCGGGCTGGTCGGAGCCGTCGTGGATAATTTAGCCGATTATCTGCATGGCGGATACTCCCCGGCTGCGGTAGCGCGCGTATTTCTCTGGATGATTCCGGGTGTTTTTGTCCAGTTTTCGCCGTTAGCGGTGCTGATTTCGGTTCTGGTTACTTTGGGGTTGATGGGCAAACACCGGGAGATGCTGATTCTGGAAGGTTCCGGGCTTTTCCCGCTCCGCTTTCTGGCTCCGTTCTTTATTTTGGGCGGGCTCTTAATTCCGCTTGTTTTTCTGGTTAACGAGACGATAGTTCCGGCTTCTTTCAGCCGGATTAAGCCCCGGGCTGAAATATCCAACCCGACGCTAGCCCTGCCGCAATTTTTCTTTTACGCGGAGAAGTTTCGGACAGCCGAGAACCTTTTTGAAAAACCCAATATCCTTATTTTTTACCCGGAAGGAAATTTGAAGGAGATTTACCGGGGGGAACGGTGCCTGATTGAAAAAGATGGCCAATGGGTGATAGAATCCGGCCTGCGGGTCATGTTTTCAGTTGAGGGTGAGGTTTTGGATGATCTATCTTTTACTCGACGGTCGTTTGATTTTCAGATGAGCCGGGAAGACCTGGAACCTTTATTGGAACCGGTTCAGGCGCTTTCGCTGCGTCAGTTAGTTGGTTATTTGGCGAGACTGAACAAGGCCGGCTTGGACCCGGTTGCTATTCGGACTGCCGTGCTTAGTCATTTAAGTTATCCGTTGCTCAACATTTTTGTGGTCTTTCTGACGTTACCCCTGGCGTTCAGCCGGCGTTTTTCCAGGCCGGCATTGGTTACGCTCGGATTTCTGCTGGCGATGTTTACCTATTGGCTTTTTTCTTTCGGGCTGGCCCTGGGAAATCAAGGTTATCTTCCGCCGGCCCTGGCTGCTTTTCTGCCCCAAATCGTCATTCTGCTGGGCGCTTTTCTTTTTCTGTGCCGGTCTCTATTCGACAACCCCTGAAAGTAGACGGGAATTGAGCAGGAGGTAGAGGCTGGCGCCGAGACAGATTATCCCGCCGATTACCACGGCCGCCGGAGTTCCCCAGAGGTGGGCAAGCAGACCGGCCTGAAAACTGCCGATGGGCATCATTCCCATGAAGGTAAAGGTGAAGAAGCCCATTACCCTTCCGCGTAAAGCATCCGGTGCATAGTTTTGAAGCAGGGATTGAATGGTTACTGCCTGCGTGATAAAACCCCAGCCGGCCGGAATCAGCAGGAGACAGGAAAGAGTTGTGTTTTGGGATAAGGCAAATAAAATCAGAGACAGGGACATTACCAGCCCGCCGATAAAAACAAATCTTTCCCGTCTCGGAAAGTGGCTTGAGAGGACCATAAAAATTGCGCCGATCAGTGAGCCCAATCCAAAGAAGGCCATTAAATGTCCCAACCCGCGGACCCCTAAATGCAGGATATCGCGGGCAAAGACCGGCATCAATATCTGGCCGGACATTCCAAAGACACTTAAGAATGATATATGTATAATCAAGATACGGATGCGTCTATTTTTCCAGATGTAACCGGCGCCCTGAAAAAGAGAGGAGATAATTGTCCGTTCGGGTTTGTGCTGAGGCCGGAAATTGCCCCGGATAAAATAGAGCGCGATAATTGCCGGCAGAAAACTGAGGCTGTTCAGGTAGAAGGCGCTGGACATGCCCAGGCCGGCGATAGCGAAGGCGGCCAGGACCGGTCCGATGATTCGAGTAATATTAAAAACCGTAGAGTTTATAGCGATGGCGTTGGAGAGGTCTTTTTTCGGTACAAGTTCCGCAAAAAACGATTGGCGGACCGGGGCGTCAAAAGCCAGTACCAATCCGGATAACCCGGCAATCAAGGCAATTTGCCAGAAGGTGACTATTTTCAGGGAGATGAGTATGGCCAGGATAAGGGCCAGGAGCGCGGCCAGTGCCTGGGTAAGGATTAAAAAGGAACGTTTGTTAACGCGGTCGGCTGTTACTCCGCCGACCAGCGAAAAGACGAGGACAGGCAGGCCGGCGATGGCGCCGGTCAATCCCAACAGGAATACAGAATTAGTGACGCTGAGAACCAGCCAGCCCTGGGCCACATTCTGCATCCAGGAACCACAGAGAGAAAGAAACTGGCCGAGCCAGAAGATACGGAAATTTCTGTGGCGCAGCGCGGAAAACGCGAAAGAGTTAAATTTCACGGTAGACGAAATTTAGCGTAGTCAAGCCGGGGAAGGTAAATTTTCTATCGGCGGAGAATTTGGTGTTTCAATCTTTTTAATTATTCTGGGTGCCGCCCACCGGACTGCGTTGGTGATAACCTGCATTACGTTGGTATCGTAATATATGGGATATGTTTCGTGACCGGGTTGGAAGTAGAAGATGCGGCCGTGTCCCCGCTCATAACAGCAGCCGCTGCGGAAAACCTCCCCGCCTTCAAACCAGGAGATAAAGACCAGCTTATCCGGATTTGGGATGTCAAAACGTTCCCCGTACATCTCTTCGTGCGGCAATTCGAAATAGTCACCGAGGCCATCGGTTACCGGGTGGCCGGGCTCCACGTTCCAAAGCCGTTCTTTTTCGTTGGCTTCGCGCCAGCGCAGGTTGCAGGTGGTGCCCATCAGCCGTTTGAATATTTTGGAGTGGTGGCCGGAATGGAGGATGATTAGTCCCATGCCTTCCAGTACCCGTTCTTGCACCCGGTTGACTATTTCGTCTGAGACCTCGCTGTGAGCGATGTGCCCCCACCAGGTTAAAACGTCGGTGCCGGTTAATGTCTCCCGGGTCAGGCCGTGTTCCGGCTGGTCAAGGACCGCAGTTCCGGCAATGATTCCCTCCTGTTTATTCAGATGGGCCGCAATAACCGCGTGTATTCCGTCCGGATATATTTTTTTGACTGCCGCGTCACTTTTTTCGTGCCGGAATTCATTCCAAACCGTTACCCTGATTTTCTTTTTCAACATTTTATCAGCTAAAAATAGTTAACTTTTTATTGCTCCGACAAAGGCGTATCGTATTAAAGCATATCATGTTTTTACCTGTCGGCACAAATATATTGTCATTCTTAATTTTGTTTCAATATATCCGGCGGCTTATTTTACGGCAGCGAACATTATTTTTATCGGAGCGGTCTTTCCGGTCCAGAGTTGGAAGGAGAGCGCGCCCTGGTGGATGAGCATTCCCAGCCCGTTAATTGTTTTCAGTCCCAGTTCTTGCGCCGACTGCAGGAGCAGTGTTTTGCGGTTGTAAATTAAATCGCAGACGACTATTTTGCCGGCCAGGTCAGCCGGCCGGAATAACTCTTCTTCTTTTTTCAGCCCTAATGAAGTGGCGTTGATGAGGACGTCAATCTTTTCCCGGCGCAGCGTTTTAGATTTTTCCGAAAAAGGAACGTAGGTAATGGTGTTCTGCGGATAGTAATTTTTCAAATCAGAGACCAGTTTTTCCCCTTTTACCGCAGTCCGGTTGGTTAAGCAGATGCTTGCTTTTGCTTCGGCGAGCGAGAAAGCCAACGCCCGGGCCGCGCCGCCGGCGCCAATCAGAAAGATTCTTTTTCCTTTCGGCGTTATGCCCGCTTCTTCTTTCAGGGAGCGGATAAAGCCGGGACCATCGGTTGTTTCACCTCTCAATTTCCCGTTGTGATTGACGACGGTGTTTACCGAACCGCATTTTTGTGCCGGTAAAGAAACCTCATCCAGAAACGGAATCACCGTTTCTTTGTGCGGAATGGTCAGGTTGGCGCCCAAAAATTTTCGGGAGCGGATGGCGTTGATTGCGTCGGGAAGTTCTTCCGGCGGCACCTCGAGGGCAAGGTAAAATGTATTCATCCCCAGGGCTTGAAAAGCGGCATTCTGGAAGAGGGGCGAAAGAGTATGTTTAACCGGAAATCCAAAGAGAGCGACTAAGGTTGTTTCCGGTTTATTTTTCGGTAATTTTTCTCTCATCCGAGCGCCTCGCCCTCCGGAAATCCGGCCATGATGTTGAGGTTCTGAACGGCTTGTCCGGCTGCTCCCTTAACCAGGTTGTCAAGCGCCGTAATTATAACCAGGTTATTATCCTTGAGTAGTTGAACGCCAAGGTCGCAGAAATTGGTCAGGACCACGTTCTTTATTTCCGG
The DNA here is from genome assembly GCA_026387085.1 of Candidatus Omnitrophota bacterium. Taxonomy (GTDB): domain Bacteria; phylum Ratteibacteria; class UBA8468; order MWAK01; family MWAK01; genus JAHJUB01. The sequence continues at coordinate 13,075 of JAPLMK010000091.1, read as the reverse complement.
ATATTGCCCCGGGGGAAGGACTCGGACAAACGGATTTTTCCGGTATGTTTTCCGGTACAGAGAAATAAGTGTTTCCGGAGAATTTTTTTTCTTCAGGCGGGCGAAGGTAACGCTGAGAATGCCTCTTTCAAATCCGGCCACCTGCGGTATAAAGTTAATGCTTATTTTTCTCCCGGTAGCTGATCTTATCTTCTCTTCCATCTCGGCGCCGTGCGGGTGGATGCCGACTTTGTAAGGACGAATATTATCGCTAACCGAATAAGCCGGGCTACCGGGTGCGGGTGAACGGCCGGCTCCGGAAAAACCAGAGATTGCGCTCACGTTGATTTCCGGTTCCACGGCGTTGGTTTTAAAGAGCGGAAACAGTCCGAGAATAACGCCGGTGGGATAGCAACCGGGATTGGTTATTAATTTTGCTTTTTTTATTTGTTTCGGGAAAATTTCCGGCAAACCGTAAACGCTCTCCTTCAGGAATTCCGGGGCCAGGTGCTTGGTCTGATAGGCGCTTTCAAAGTCCCGGGCCTTCGGGAAACGGAAGTTGGCGGAAAGGTCAATAATCCGTACTTTTCCGAAAAGTTCCCGTACCAGCGAGAATGAGTTTGGGTGCGGTTTGGCCAGAAAGACAAAATCGCAGTCCTCAACTATTTTCTGTTTTTGGTAAGATTGAAAGGTGAAGTTTTTCAGTTTGTTTAGTTTCGGATACTGTTCAATCACTTTTTTACCCGGGAACGTTTCGGAAGTGACGCAGGTAATTTCAACGCCGGGGTGGTTTACCAGCAAACGTAAAAGTTCCCCGCCGGCATAACCGGCTCCGCCGATAATTCCCACCCTTATTTTTTTCATTTTTTCCACCTTTCGTGTTTTCTGTATTTTTTAAAGTTTTTCTCCAGGCCCCGAACGCTATTTCTGTCCGTAACCCCCGCCGTGGTAGCGCCGGTACCATTTTTGAATCTCTTTTTCTGCCATCGGCAGGACTTTTCGGCCGGATGCTTTTCCCAGCAGCAGGCCCAAGAGATTTATCTGGGCAAAGTATTCGGTTAATTTTGCCGCCCGGACCGCTTTTTCCGGATTTTCGTCAAAAGCGAATATGCCGTGCTGTCCCAGGATGATTGCCGGGCAGCCCGGACGATACGCTTTAATAATTGCTTTTCCGATGTTGTCCGCTTGGTTGTCCGCATATGGTGTTACCGGAATTTCGCCGCCGAAGATGTCGGCCTGTCCGGTTGTCAAGCAGGGTACCGGAATCCCGGCTGCGGCAAAAGCGGTGGCGTAAGGCGAGTGGGTGTGTACGACGCCGCCGATGCCCGGAATGTTCCGGTAAAGATAGAGGTGGTGCGGCCAGTCCACCGATGGTTTTTTTGCGCCGGAAATTTTTTTGCCGTCAAGGTTTAATGTTACCAGGTCTGATGATTTCAAGCTGGAATAGAAAACTCCGCTTGGTTTGATTAGGACCAGTTTTTTCTTCCGGTCAAAACCGCTGACGTTACCCTGGGTGCCGACCACCAGTCCCCATTCCGGCAGAAGGAGATTTGCGTTCAGCACTTCTTTTCTGAGACGGGTTAATTTATCCATGTTTTAAAAGTTCTTTCATTACGGAAAAGAGAGCGCCGTCCGGCCGTCCGAACGCATCGTGTAATTGGCTGTAAAGCCGGTAGAGTTTTTGGTAGGCGGCAACTGATTTTTTATCCGGTCGGTATTCTTTCGATTCAAACCGGCAGAGTATCTTCTGTCCCTCCGTGACGCTGGAAAAACCTCCGGCTTCCTTGCCGGCTGCAACCGCGCCGACCAGGGCCGCGCCCAGCGCGCAGGTCTGTTCCGAGGCGGCAATCTTAAGCGGCCGGTTGAGGATATTGCTGTAGATTTGCATCAGGAGCGGGTTTTTCTTGGGTATGCCGCCGCAGGTGATTACTTCCTTGATTTTTTCTCCGGATTTTTCAATTTGGTCGATGATGGTCCGGGCGCCGAAACCGGTGGCTTCAATCAGGGCCCGGTAAATCTCTTCCGGCCTGGTAGCCAGTGTCTGGCCCAGAATCAATCCGGAAAGTTTCTGGTCGACTAAAACGGAGCGGTTTCCGTTGTTCCAGTCCAGGGCAAGCAGGCCGCTTTCGCCGGGATTCAACCGGGCCGCCTTTTCGCTCAGGTACGCTTGAATTTTTTTCTTGTTTTTGTTTGCGGCAGCTGAATAATCGGCCGGTACGCAATTTTCCGCAAACCAGGCGAAGATATCACCCACCGCCGATTGGCCTGCTTCCAGACCGATTGAGCCGGGAATGATGGAACTTTCAGCCAGGCCGCACATTCCGTCTATTTTTTCCAGACGGCGTTCGTTGCCGGACGGAAAGACCATCAGGTCGCAGGTTGAAGTGCCGATTACTTTGACCAGCCCGTTCTTTTTGATGCCGGCTCCGATTGCACCTAGGTGGGCGTCAAAAGCGCCTACGCTGACGGCAATTCCTTCTTTTAGACCGAGTTCTCGCGCCCATTTTGAGGAGAGCCGTCCGGCCTGGTCTCCGGCCGGGTATGCTTTTTCGTAAAGCCGGTTTCGCAGGCCTTTAAAATCCGGACTGAGAGAAGTCAGAAATATCTCTGAAGGTAGTCCGTTCCATTGGCTGCAATAAAGCGCTTTGTGTCCGGCGGCGCAAATGCCGCGCTTGAGTTTCTGGGGCGCCAGGTTGTCGGTTAAGAGCGCCGGCACAAAATCTTCCAGTTCCACGAAACTCTCGGCCGCCTGAAAAACTTTCCGGTCAATCCGGCTCAGATGGAGGATTTTGGCGAAGAACCATTCCGAAGAATAGCGACCGCCGCAGCGCCGTAAGTATTCCGGATGGCTTTTTTTTGCTTTGGCGGTAATCTCTTCGGCTTCTTCGGCCGAAGTATGGTCCTTCCAGAGCCAGGCGTAACTGTTGGGGTTATTGCGGAATTTTTGGTTAAAAGCAAGTGGCTGGCCGGATTTGTCAACCGGAATCGGCGTGCTGCCGGTTGTGTCAACTCCGATGCCGATAACCTTATCCGGCGTAAAATCCGGGTCGTTTTTCCGGGCTTTTTCAATTACGTCTTTAACGACATTTCTGGTGCCGTTCACATAATCGGCCGGGTGTTGTCGGGCGAAAAGCGGGTCATTTTCAGAGATAACCACTCCGTTTTTTCCGTACTGATAGTTCCAGATTGAGGTTGCGGTCTCTGCTCCTCCGGAAATATTAACCAGGAGCGCCCTTACTGAGTTGGTTCCGAAATCAAGCCCCAGGCTATATAGTTTATTCATATAATTACAATGCAAAAGTCAAAATGCAAAGTGTAAAATGTAAAATTATTGATTTCCTATCCGTTCATTCTGCAATTTGAAATTTACAATTTGCATTCTGCAATAAATCGAGTATTAAAACATTACCTTTTTAACCACTTCCAGAGTAGCGCCGGCGTTTCCGGTTTCCTGCGCCGCAAGTAATTTTTTCCGGTTTTTCCAGATCAGGAGCGCTTTTTTCATGGTGTTGGCGAAGAATTCCCGGGATAAGGACATTGCCTGAACCGGGTCTATCCGGTAGGTGAACTGGTCTTCGCCGAACCAGCCCTGGTAGTTGGTATCCAGGGCCGCGTAACAAAAGTCAACCAGTTCCCACAGGTTTGATGTGCCGGCAATCCGGTCTTCATCGTTGGAACGCCATTTGGCGGCGTTGACGTGGAAGTTGATCACCGGTACGTTAAATTCCCGGGCGAGATAGAGGCTGAACGCCGGTTCAATGCCGGCCATCATCTCGTGACCGTAATCAACTGCTACGCCCATGTTGCTGCCTTGAGCGGCTTCGTTTACTTTTTTAGCCATCAGGATGGCGCAATGAGTGTTCGGAATAATCATATGGCCCTCCCGCGGTTCTTTCGGTTTGGCTTCGATTCCAAACCGCAGGCCCAGCGATTTTGCTTTCCGGTTAATTGACACGCATCCTTCCACGAATCGGGAGAGCAGGGTGCCGTAGTTTGCTTCAAAGTTATAGTCCCATCCATCGGCGCCGGGCCAGAGCGCGATTGATTCGCAGCCGAGTTCCGCGGCAATTTCCGCGCCCTGGAAAGCGATAGTCAGGGCTTCCTTCCGGATTGCTTTATCCGGGTTGGTCAAGCCGCCTAATTTCCAGTACGGATCGGTCCAGAGGTTGGTGTTCATGTTAGTTGGGGTCATCTTTAATTCTTTCAGCGTTTTCTTAACTTCGGCTATCCGGCGGCTGATCTTTTTTCTTTTTTCATCGATGAAGATATTTTCGTGGAATTCCACGCCGTCAATCCCGGCGGCTTTAATTCTTTTCAGCTGGCTGACTATGTCCGACTTTAAGTTCGGGTTGTACCCGCCTCCGGTAAACCGGTCCAGAAAGTCTCCGGCGCACCAGTGCCCGGCCGCGAACTTGATTCCAAAATCATGGAAAAACCGGCTGACCGTGTCGCCTTCCAGATACCCGGCGTATTCCTTTTCCAGCTTCCCCAAATTTCCGTTGGTAACTTTCATTTTTTCCTCTTTATTTTTAACTTTATCAAGCGAGGTTTGTCTCTTTTGATATACTTCGCGTAGTGTCGTTTGTTTTAACTTTATCAAGCGAGGTTGTCTGTTTCGTAAAACTTGCGCAGCAACGGTGCAAAACAAGCAAAATGAAGGAATGAGTGGCCGGGGCTCGCCCGATTTGTGGGTGAGAACACGGCGAGGCTCGTTCCTGAATTGCGTAGTTTTTGCCTGGCGCGTAGCTCGTTTTACGAAACAGACAACCTCGCGTCACCGCATCTCCTGCCCGCCCGTCACGTTTATTGCCTGCCCCGTCATATATGAAGATTGGTTTCCGGCCAGGAAAACAACCACGTTGGCGACGTCTTCGTAGGCGCAGGACCTTTTCAGCGGGACCTGGTCAATATATTTTTTGCGCACTTCCTCTTTGCTGATTCCCCATTTTTTGGCGTACTGGTCGAAGAGGCTGTTTACCCATAAGGGGGAGTCCAGCAGGTTTCCCGGGCAGTATGGGGCCAGGTCCAGGGCAATGGACTGGGTCAGGCCGATGCCGCCGAATTTACTGGCCGCGTAGGCGCAATTTTTATAACTGCCTTTTTTGCCGCTCTTGGAATTGATTTCAATAATGGCGCCGGATTTTTGTTCTTTCATTATCCGGGCCGCCGCCCGGGCGCAGAGAAAGTATCCGGTAAGATTAACCTCAATGGTCTGCTGCCATTCGGCTAGCGGAAAGTCGGTTATTTCGTGTGCCCTTACGATTCCGGCGTTTGCTACCATAATATCCAGCCGTCCGTATTTTTTTACGACCTCTCGCGCGGTGTCGTCAACCTCTTTCTCTTTAGTGACGTTTACGACGTAACCGGAGGCCCGGCCCGGAAATTCCGCGGCGATCTTTTTTGCGGTCTCCAGCACCGCGTCGCTGATATCCCAGAGCGCTACAGAAACGCCTTCTTTTGCCAGGCGCTGGGCCAGGTGCGCGCCCAAACCCTGCGCCGCACCGGTGACGATGGCTATCTTATTGTTCAGTTCCATAGTTTTTATATGGTTATTAGTTACTGTTCACTATGCATCGTAGTTTAAGTTAATCCCCCTATTTTTCGTATTTCCCCTTTGCCCAGTGGCTTCAGGAGACGAATCTTCCGGTCTAATTCTTCGGCCGGGGAATCTGATTCAATTACTTCACCGTATCGTACCGTGGCCAGCGGAATTATAAGCGGCTTGTTTTCGGTGCCGATAGGCCGTTCAATTGTATCGCCGGATTCATCGGGAACCTGCTGGTAGAGCCGGCCTTCCACTTTTAGAATCGTTTCGCTCTCACTGGTTACCATTCCCCGCACTACAATTACAGAACCGTCACCGTCAGCGCCGGTTCTCCATAAGACTAAGCGCACCTTCTGTCCAGTTAACATTTCTCCCTCCGTATTTACGCCGTCATTCCCGCATGTTTTAGGCGGGAATCCACACAGTATAAAGTTTAGATTCCCGCTTACTATCTGCGGGAACGACAAGCAATTACCTGATTAATCTGATCATTTCCCGGACCGCTTCTTCCAAGCCGACGAAGAGAGCGCGGCCGATGATAGAATATCCGATGTTCAGTTCTTCGATTTCCGGTATCCGGGTTATCGGCAGAACGTTGCGGTAATCCAGGCCGTGTCCGGCCGCGACCTTCAAACCTAAATTTTTCGCTATTCTGGACCCGGCAATAATTTTCTTCAGTTCAAAGCTTTTTTCTTTTTCAGTTACGGCGTCGGCGTATCTTCCGGTATGGAGTTCTACGATTTCCGCGCCGGTTTTAACAGCGGCTTTAATCTGGCTTGTATCCGCGTCAATAAAAAGGCTTACCGGTATCTTAAACTTTTTGAATTCCGAGACCACATCTTTCAGGCGGTTTACCTGTTCTTTGACGGCCAGACCTCCTTCGGTCGTCAATTCAGACCTTTTTTCCGGAACCAGAGTCACCCAGTCCGGTTTTTCCTGACAGGCGATTTTGATAATCCGGGGGCTGGCAGCCATTTCCAGGTTGAGTTTTGTCTTGATGTTGCGGCGCAAGTTTGAGAGGTCCTGCTCCTGGATGTGACGCCGGTCTTCCCGCAGGTGGCAAACGATGCTGTCGGCGCCGGCTGTTTCGGCCAGCAATGCGGCTAAAACTGGGTCCGGTTCTTTGCCGCGGCGCTGTTGCCTTAAAGTGGCAACGTGGTCAATGTTGATTCCTAATTTCAGTTTATCTCCTTGATTCATGGGTTGCCTTGTTTCTCGTCTGCGGCAGATATATTTCGACATGATAGACGTAAAGCCAGACCAGTATGGCAACTACCACCGCCAGAATTTTCAACTCCAGGTTGTTCCTGATTAAATTCTTAAGACGCTGCCTGTTTATTTTCATTTTCGGTCCGTTTAATCGGTAATTTTTCGTTATTCATTGTTTTTCTTCGGCGGTTCCTAACACTTTATTCAACATGACGGTTGTCTCTTCCACGGAGATGTTGTAGGAGATAATCCCTTTCCGGGCGCAAGAAATAAATCCTTTTTCTTCGGAGACGATTAAGACCAGGCTGTCGGTCTGTTCGGAAAGACCCAGGCCGGCCCGGTGCCTGGTGCCTACCAATGGGTTGAAAGTCATTTTTTCGGAGAGGGGTAGTATGCATCCGGCGGCCAGAATTTTGTTTTGCGAAATAATGACTGCGCCGTCATGCAACGGACTGGTTGGGTTGAAAATGGAGAGCAGCAATTCTTTGCTGATTTCCCCGTCAATTTTTTTACCGGAGGGAACGTAGTCAGCCAGTCCCACCTTTCCTTCCAGCGCAATTAGCGCTCCGCGGCGCTCTTTGGCCAGTTGAAAAACTGCCCGGACAATTTCGTCTACTTTTTCCTTGCTTAAACCGGCGGTTTTTTCGAAGGAGCCGCTTTCGCCGATCTTGACCAGGGCGTTCCGGAGTTCCGGGTGGAAGATAACCAGGAGGGCCAGGGCGCCGAAGGCCAGAACTTTTTCCAGGATCCAGTTTAAGGTGCGCAGGTCCAGCATCCGCGAGAGAAAGGTTGCCAGAAAAATAATAATCATACCTTTCAGCAATTGGACGCTTTTGGTGCCCCGGATAATCAGGAAGAGATAATAAAACAAGACGGAAAGGAGCGTGATATCCAGGAGGTCAAGCCAGTAAAATTCAAAGCCAAGCCCGGTATTTCCCATAATAATTTAAATCTATTATCTGGACGCTAATTACCGCAAATACGGTTTTCGGGTATTTATTGCAAATTTCAAAATGCAAAGCGTAAAATGCAAAATTATTGATTTTCTATTTGTTCATTTTGCAATCTGCAATTTGCATTTTGCAATTATATTATTTATATCGTAATATCTCTGCCAAGGATTTCAAGAATAAAGTGTTCTCTTCCGGCGTACCGATGGTGAGCCGGATATATCTTTCTTTCATCATCGGGTTGTCAACCGGCCGGACGATGACGCCTTTATCTTCAAGTCGACCGCATATTTTCGGCGCGTTTTTCGCCAGGTCAATCAGGATAAAGTTTGCTTCGGTCGGAACGTAAGCGATTTTTAGATCGGAAAGACCCCGGTACAGGTATTTTTTACCGGTTCGGTTGTTCTCCAGACTGCGGGCCACAAATTCCCGGTCCTCCAGGGCTGCGGATGCGGCAAGCTGGCTGGGGATAGTGGTATTGAACGGGGGCCGGATTTTATTCATCTCTTCGATGATGCCGGCGGAGGCGATACCGTATCCGATGCGCAGTCCGGCCAGGCCGTATAATTTGGAGAAAGTTCGGGCTACGAGCAGGTGTTTTCCGGAGAAGAGGGAGATTCCGTCTACAAAATCAGGGCTCTCAACGTATTCGGCGTATGCTTCATCCAGAACGACGATTACCTGCTTCGGCAGTTCATCTAAAAGCTTGGTCAACTCATTTTTTTTGATGATTGTGCCGGTCGGATTATTGGGGCTGGCCAGAAAGAGGAACTTGGTCTTTCCGGTAATGGCTTTTGCTATCCGGTTCGGGTTGTAACTGAAATCAGGGTTAAGCGGCACTTTTACCGGTATCCCGCAACACATCAAAACTAAAATTTCATAAATAGTAAAAGTCGGTTCCGGCAGGATTACTTCTTCCCCCGGGTTCAGGAAGGTTAATAGCGATAAGGATAAAACCTCGCTGCTGCCGTTGCCCAGTATGATTTCTTCGGGCTTGATGCCGTATACCTTCGCCAGTTTTTCGCGCAGGGCCGGCCCGCTGCCTTCCGGGTAGCGGTTGAGCTGGGAAAGGCCCTCTTTGATTGCTTTCAGCGCCAGCGGGGAAGAGCCCAGCGGGTTTTCATTTGAGGCAAGTTTGAATGCCCGTTCCAACCCTTTTTCCTTCAAGAGAACCGCAATCGGTTTTCCGGGGCGGTAAGGGCAAATTCCCCTTACCTGCTGTTTGACGAGGTTTTTAATATCCATAAAGTCCCATCTTCTTTTTTGCTTCCGACAGAACCTCGGAAACTATCTGACGGGTTTTTTCGTTTCCCTGTTCGATAATCCGGTCAAATCCCGCTGTATTTTTTACTAATTTTTCACGCTCTTTTTGATAAGGAGCCATGTATTGAACCAGAACCTCGGTCAGGTTTTTTTTACATTCGGTGCAACCTAATTTTGCAGCCAGGCATTCATTTTTGATGCTCGGGCTGTTTGCCTGATTATAGAGAAGATTGATGCCGAAGACCGGGCAGGCGTCCGGATGCCCCGGGTCCTTGCGGTATGGCCGCAAAGGGTCGGTAAACATCGTCGCTAATTTTTTTTTGATCTCTTCCGGCGTGTCGGAGAGAAAGATGGCGTTCCCGTACGACTTGCTCATCTTCCGGCCGTCGGTTCCCAATAGTTTCGGGGTGGTGGTCAGGATTGCTTCCGGTTCCGGAAAAAGTTGCCCGTAAAGATGATTGAAACGGCGGACAATCTCCCGCGACAGCTCCAGGTGCGGGATTTGGTCTTCGCCCACCGGTATTTTTTCCGCCTTTACCGAGATGATGTCGGCGGTCATCAGGACCGGGTATCCCAGAAAGCCGTAATTAGTGACATCCTTGTCGGATAACTGGGTTACCTGTTCCTTGTAAGTCGGGCAGCGTTCCAGCCAGCCCAGCGGTGTAAACATCGACAGTAAAAGGTGAAGCTCGGAAATCTCCGGTATTTTTGACTGGACAAAGACGGTTGCTTTTTTCGGGTTTATGCCGAAGGCGAAGAAATCAAGGAGCATTTCGGTAATGTTTTCCCGGATGCCGAACGGATTCTGGTAATCGGTTGTCAGGGCGTGCAGGTCGGCCATTTCGTAAAAACACTCGTACTTATCCTGGAGATTTATCCAGTTGGTAAGCGCGCCGGCCAGATGTCCCAGGTGTAATTTCCCGGTTGGCCGCATGCCGCTGAAAACCCGCTTCATTTTTTCTTCCATATATAGTATTATATTATACCTTATCGCTAATTATACTTGCAATGCGGCCGGAATAACGGTAAAATATTATCAAATAAGCAGGCGTTGTAAATAAAAGGGGGTCGTTTATGGCATCACTCAAAGGAACGGAGACGGAAAAGAATTTATTGAAGGCGTTTGCCGGTGAATCCCAGGCGCGTAATCGTTATACCTATTTTGCCGGTGTTGCGCGCAAGGAAGGATACGAGCAGATAGCCAACATATTAATTGAAACGGCTAATAACGAAAAAGAGCACGCCAAGATATTCTTTAAACATCTGGAAGGCGGCGATATTGAAATTACCGCAACCTATCCGGCCGGGATAATTGAAGATACCAAGGTAAACTTAGAAGCGGCCGCGGCCGGCGAAAAACTGGAATGGACTACGCTTTACGCTGATTTCGGCAAGATTGCCAAGGAAGAGGGATTTCCGGAAGTTGCGCAATCTTTCGCGGAAATCGCCAAAGTGGAAAAGTTTCACGAAGCGCGTTACCGTAAATTAATCAGCAACATTGAAAAAAGCGAGGTTTTTCAGAAATCAGTTCCGGTAAAGTGGCATTGTTCCAATTGCGGTTATGTCTTTGAAGGCGCCCAAGCTCCCAAGGAATGTCCCGCCTGCAAACATCCGCAGGCTTATTACGAGCTTCTCGCCGAAAATTTTTAATCCCCGGAAGTACTTTCTTCCCAGGGGAGGGAAGAGTTAGGGTGAGATTAATTATGGAAAAACGCCTCTACCGTTCTCCCGCGGAACGCCGCATCGCCGGAATTTGCGGCGGCCTGGCCGAATATTTTAATGTTGACCCGGTTCTGGTGCGGGTTATCTTTGTCGTTCTTTTTTTCTTGAGCGGTATCGGTTTGCTGGTCTATATTATTTTCTGGCTGGTACTGCCGGTAAGGGAAAAAGAGGCGGGTACGGTTGAAATTATTACGCCAAGCGGCCAGGAAGAGATGGTGAGCGAACCGTCAAAAACAGAGGAGTCAACCGGAACACGGAAAAAACACAATTTTTTTGGCGGTATCATCCTGATCGGATTGGGCGTTATTTTTCTGGCGGAGAATTTTCTGCCGGTTTACCGGCTTAACAAATTCTGGCCCCTGCTTTTGATTATTTTTGGACTGGCCATCCTCTGGAAATCAGGTAAAAGATGAAACCCAAACATCTTATCTTCGGCCTCTTCCTTCTTTTTCTCGGAGGTCTTTTTTTTCTGGATAACCTCTACCCGCTGAATTTTAACTGGGATATAATTTCACGGCTCTGGCCGGTCCTGCTTATTTTCTTGGGAATTGCGGCGTTGAATACCAAGCCGGATGTAAAATCAATCTTTTTTGCTTTGACCGCGATCCTGCTTGCCTTCCTTGTCTTCTCTTCGGTTAAACACGGCCAGTTCAATATCAGGGAGTTTTTTAATCCCGGGCCTAACTTCCCCGCTAACGAAGTTTAATTTTTCCCGCGTTAAATTTACTTGCCGATAGACCAGCTGGCGGAACAGCCGGCAAGGACTACGGTGTAAAGCAGCACAACCACAATCCAGAAAAAATTCTTTTTCATAACCTCTCCTTTGTTTAATAATTTGTTATTTTGAACTTACTTATTATAACATTGATTTTAAGTATTGGTCGATGGCAGCGGCAGATTTACGTCCGGCGCCCATTGCGGTGATAACGGTTGCCGAGCCGGTTACGATGTCTCCGCCGGCGAAAACGCCGGGGATGGAAGTGGCTCCGTTTTCATCGGCCTCAATGGTGCCCCATTTTTTTACTTTTAATTCCGGCGTGGTGCGCTGGATGATGGGATTAGGCGTACTACCGATGGCGACCACTACCTGGTCAATCTCAACCTTGAATTCCGAACCTTTAATCGGCACCGGTCTCCTTCTGCCCGATGAATCCGGTTCGCCTAATTCCATCCGGATACATTCCGCCTGCCTGAGAAATCCTTTTTCATCTCCGATGTAACTGACCGGCGCAGTTAAAAGTTGGAATTCGATGCCTTCTTCCTTTGCCCGGATAAGTTCTTCGATGCGGGCTGGCATTTCATTTTCGGTGCGGCGGTAGATAAGGTAAACATGTTCTGCCGCGAGTCGTTTTGCGGTCCGGGCCGCATCCATCGCTACATTGCCTCCTCCGATTACCGCAACTTTTTTTCCAATCTTAACCGGTGTATCGTATTCCGGAAATTTGTGCGCTTTCATCAGGTTGACCCGGGTTAAGAATTCGTTGGCAGAATAAACGCCGTTCAGGTTTTCTCCGGGGATGCCCATGAATTGGGGCAGTCCGGCGCCGGTACCGATAAAAACAGATTTATACCCTTCGCGAAAAAGGTCGGCAATGGTGAGCGCCCTTCCAATCAGGACGTTGGTGGCGACATGAACGCCGAGTGATTTGAGGTAATCAACTTCACCGGAGACAATTGCCTTGGGCAGGCGGAATTCCGGGATGCCGTAGACGAGCACGCCGCCCGGTTCGTGAAAGCCCTCAAAGATAGTTACATCGTAACCCATGCCGGCAAGTTCTGCGGCGCAGGTGAGTCCGGCCGGTCCGGAACCGACGACGGCAATCTTTGTAGCACTTTTATCCTTGCCCTTTTCCGTTAAGGAGGGAGTAAAAGGAGAATCTTCTCCCCCCGGGGAGGATGAAGGTGAGGGGGAATGGAGGCGGTGCCAGTCCGCCACAAATCTCTCCAGGGCGCCGATCGATATCGGGTCGCCGGCCCTGGAGAGGACGCAAACTTTTTGGCACTGGTCTTCCTGGGGACAGACCCTTCCGGTGATTGCCGGCAGACAATTTGTATTGCGAATAATCCGGAGCGCTTTTTCAAAATCTTTTTTCTTTATCGCTTCAATAAACCCGGGGATGTCCATCAAGACCGGGCAGCCGGCGATGCAGGGTTTCTTGACGCATTGCAGGCAGCGGCTGGCTTCCCGGATGGCTTCTTCCTCGGTGTAGCCCAGCGGCACCTCATTGAAGTTCTTGATGCGGTCCTGGGCCGGCTGTCCCTGCATGAGGCCGGCTTTTTTTTCGATTTTCATGGGATGATTTCCTTTCGCCCCCTCACCTTTGTCCTCTCCCCGCCGGGGAGAGGATTTTCCTTTTGCCATTTTTCAAAAACAATTTTCTCTTCTTCTTTATAGGTGTCGAGCCGT
>JAPLMK010000011.1 GCA_026387085.1 Candidatus Omnitrophota bacterium | reverse complement strand
TTGGCGGAGCAATTGGTTATTTCTCAAGACCGGCAGGAGAAAAAAACAGACCTGGTCAATGCATTACAGAATCAGGTTAAAGATTTAATTGAAATTTTGGAGAAATCAGTTAAAAGTAAGTCCGATGTTGACAGAGAATAAGAAATAGTGTTATCTTATCAATTTGTAATATCGTTATAATTCATAAAATTAACCAAATTTAATTGCGGGGTGGAGCAGTGGCAGCTCGTCGGGCCCATAACCCGGAGGTCGGAGGTTCGAATCCTCTCCCCGCTACAGGTACTTCGTGAGAACTGACGACCGTCAAAGGGTGTGGGAAAAGTCATTTTCCCGCGCAGTCTTTGTGGGGATGGAAGATTAGGGAAGGGAAGCGCCCTTCCCTAAAACGAGCGCAGGCAGCGTTACGAGTTGTAGCGGCTGAAGGGCTAAACTCGTGCTGTCGGAGCGAAGTGTCGGAGTGTTCGAATCCTCTCCCCGATACAGCGGATGTATTTTGTCATTCCCGCATGTAGTAAGCGGGAATCCAGTTATTATTTGTAGCTGTTCAGATTATTGAGTTTTTTAATTTAGTCGTTGTAGACATCGATTATGTCTTTAAAACAAAAAAATGTTTTAGGACTGGATATCGGAACAACGTCAATAAAAATCGTTGTTCTCGAAGCCACCGGAAACGGTTTTGCGTTAAAGAAGATAAAGATAATCAGCCTTCCGGCCGTTCCGGATGAGGGGCTTATCCTTAGTTTGGTCAAGGGCGCCCTGAAAGAACTTGGCGGAAAGAATTTCGCTCTTTCGTTGCCGGGCCGGTACACTCTAATCCGTTCCATCTCTATTCCGGTTTTAGCGGCCGCCCGGATAGATGCCACCCTGAAGATTGAAGTCCAACACCGGATTCCGTTCCCGCTTGACCAGGTTATCTGGTCGTCTTACCAATTACCCCCGGAAACCGATAACGTTGATTTTGTGGTGGGAGCCGTTAAGAAAGATATCGTCAAGAAGTTAGTCCTTCCCTTCCGGAAATTTAAAGAAGAAGTAGCGTTTTTGGATGCAGACCCGCTGGTTCTGGCTAACCTTGTTTCCAATCAGGCTGATTTTGACCGCAATAAAACTTATGCCATCCTGGAACTGGGAGCGGAAAGCAGCAACCTGATTATATTTCAGAAAAACCTGCTTCTGGTCCGCGCCCTTACCGTTGCCGGCAATAACTTTACGGAAAGTTTGAAAGAAGAAAAGAGCATTGATTTTTCCGCGGCGGAAAAAGAGAAGATTTCCCTGTCCGGACCGGAATTACCCAGCAGCATTAATTATGTTCTGGATAATTTAATTGCTGAGATTCAGAGTTCCATTGATTACTGGCGCTTTACCCACAAAGGACCGGAACTGAACCAGTTTCTACTTACCGGCGGCGGCGCGAATTTACCGGGTTTGCCCCAATTGATTGAGAGCCGGCTCCGGGTGCCTACCCGGATGCTGGACCCGTTTGCCAACATTGACGTGAGTTTAGATGACGAAATTAAAGACCGGCCGGAACTGAAAAACAGGATGGCGGTAGCGACCGGGCTGGCGCTGCGAATTGCTTCCGAAAAGGTATTTTTTTGCGCGCTTGATTTTTTGCCGCCCGAATACGTTGCGCTGAAAAAAACCAGGCCTTGATTTTTTACCGCCCGAATACGTTTCGCTGAAAAAAACCAGACACAACCAGATTTATTTATATCTTTTGTCTTTTTTGCTGGTTATCCTTTCTTTTACGCCGGGATATTTTTTAAACCAGTAAACAAAGGTCAAGCAACTGGTAACGGAAGGATTGAACGCCGACTTAAATGAGTATGAGCAGTATCTTCCGGCCGTACAGGATTTGGAAAGGGAGATTAAGGATTTACAGGTTCGGTATGAAAGCTTGAATACTACTCTCAGCCAAAGATATCTCTGGCTGTCCCGTTTGATAGATATTGGCCGGATTTTGCCCAGTTCCAAAATATATCTTACCAAGTTCACTCCTTCGGGTAACGCGCTGATTTTAGACGGCGAGTCCACGGCCGGAAACCTGGGGCTGGCATTTCGCGATGTCCGCCAGTTTATCCTTAATTTAAATACACTGCCCTATTTGCAGGACGCCACGGTTCTTTCTTTGGAAAGGACAGTGGGGGGCGAGGAATTGGTCTTTCAAATTACGGTTGGATTAAAATAATGGAATTTTTACGGAAATATAAATCATGGCTGATAATGTTGCTGGCTTTGATTTTTGCCGGGGCCGGTTTATATCTTGACCAAACCCTTGATAAGCAGGCAAGCGCCCTGACCGCGGAGATAAATTCCCGGCAGGAAAAATTAAAGGGTTATTATTCCAATATTGAAACTGCGCCCTCGCCTCACAAGGTCAGTCGTCTTACCCGGGAAAAGATAATTCTGGAAGGGGATTATGAATCCGTTTCCAGCCGGTATGCCCTCGTTCCGGTTGAAACGCTGCCGGAAGGGGAGATATTCCCCGTTCTTTATTACAAAGAAAAGATGTATTCGGTGCTAGACGATTTACGCCGGCAGTCCGCGAATAAAACCATTGCTCTTTCCGCGCTCGGTGTTACCGAAACCGGCCTTCCTTCGGCGGACCAGGTGCCGGGATTGCTGGTGCTGCTGGATACAGTTAAAAGGCTGAGCGAGGAAGTTTTCCGGAGTAAAATATCCAGCCTTGATTCTGTCGTGTTCGGAACGCCTTCGGTCAGTCCTTTTTATATCGAGATTCCTTTAGCGATAACCGTTACCGGGACCAGCAGCCGGCTCGCTTATTTTTTTGAAAATCTCGGTTCTTCCCAAACCATATTTGTTTTGGAAAACATGGCAATGGTTCGCGGCGGAAGCGCGGGAGGTGTTCAAGCCGCGGCGGCGGCGGGTCCGGGTGGACCACCCGGTGGGCCTCCGGGCGGACCGGGCTTTCAGCAGCAGGCCGCGGCGGTGGTTTCAGTTGGTTCCGGAGGTAATTTTCAGGCCTCGTTAAGCCTGAAGCGGATTCTCTGGGGTCAAGACCTGGTGGAGAAGATTAAAATTTCTGCGGTTTCCCTTCCGACAGCGCAGGCGGCGGGTCCGGGTGGACCCGGTGGGCCGCCGGGTGCTCCGGGCAGGCCGGGCGGAATGCCGCCGGGCGGACCGGGGTCAGGATTGCCTCCGACACCCAAAGGTTTGCAGCGGCCCGCGGAAGTACAGTAAAATCACCGAAAATTTAAGATGAATAAAATAGAAAAAAATGATTCCCGTTCGCTAAAGAGAGAAAAACTGAAAACTTTTCTTTCGGAACGCCGCGCCCAGAAAGGCGCGCAAGCGACGGCAAGAAAGGAAACTGCGCGGCGCTTTAAGTCGGAACAGCGGGCGCGTTTAGTTTCCGAGCGGGTTCAGGTCCGGCAACAAAAAGAAGCGTTGAAAGCAGCAAAAATTCAATCCCGGATTAAGATTAATTCTGCAGAACGTAGTTCCGGAGAAGAGGTAAACCCTTCCTTTCCGGCGCCGGCAGTTAAAGGCGAAAAAGAAAAAGTTATTTCGAAAGAAGATCTTCCGGCGCCAAAAAAGTTAAGCCGCCCGGAAAAACGCCGGCAATTATTGCTTTATCTCACAAAACTGCGGGAAGCGAAAGCCGAAGGTTTAGTTCATAAGAAAGAAGAGAAGAAAGCCGCTGTAATTAAAAAGCAGGCCCTTCGGACAGAAGCGGAAAGCCGAAAACAGTCCCGGCGTCAGCCGAAACCAATCGCCCAAGCCCAAAAGAAAGAAAACGAGACCATTCCGGCGGTAATCGGCCAAGCATATAAACGACAGCAATTATTATCATACCTTAAAAAACGCAAGGCCGGGGCGAAGACCTTTGCCGTTCAGCGCCGGGAGTTGAAAAAGATTACAGGAGCGGATATTCCGGAAGTAACTGCGATCCCGGTAGTTCCGGAAGTAATCCCGGTTATTATGCCCCTGGCTGTGCCGGCGATTACACCTCCGGAAATTAGCGGGGTTGCGCCGGAAAAGATTGCGGAGCCGGGCGCGGTAGAGCCGGTGGTGGCCGAAACGGAAAAGCCGGTCACTCGTCGTTTTAAATTGCCTTTAGCCAAAGGCAAGAAAATACCTTCCGAGGCCGCTTCGGCTGATATCATAAAGAAGCCATCCTTACCAAAGAAGTCGTTTAAGATTGTTCCGTTCCTGAAAGCTCATTCCGTAAAGATAATTTTCGGACTATTGGTTTTGGGATGGTTTGTGGAAATTGCCATGCTCAATAAACGCCTGGAAAATGTCCGGCAACAGGTTGAGCGCGCTTCTTCAATTGCCCGGCCGCGCGCTTCAAATGAGGTTATCGCTTCGGCGCGGGCATTACCTCCGAACGTCGGGACCACCCGGGTGGAAGGGATACG
>JAPLMK010000094.1:3178-10450 GCA_026387085.1 Candidatus Omnitrophota bacterium | reverse complement strand
CTCTCCCCAGCGGGGCGAGGGGAGGGTGAGGGGGTTGACCATCTCACTGCCCGGGCACTTTCAGGTTGAGAATGCGGCTGTTGCCTGCCTTGCCCTGCAGGCGGCCGGCGTAAAAGTAAAAGAGGAAGTTTTACGCTCGGCATTGAAGGGTGTTTCCTGGCCGGGCCGGTTGCAGGTTATTTCCCGGAAGCCGTTGATAATTTTCGATGTCAGCCATAATCCGCCGGCAATTAAAACCCTGGTCGCCAACCTCGCCGGACTTTATCCGGGACGGAAAGCAACCTTTCTTTTCGGGGTTTTGGAAGACAAGGATTATTTGCCGATGCTGAAATATCTCGGGGATTACGGGGTGCGGTTTTTCTTTACCCGGCCCTATTCCAACCGGGCGCGGGAGCCAAAAGAGCTGGCGGATAGTTTTCGCGGGGTATGCCGGAAGAAGAAGAGCTGCCGGGTGATTTTAGAGCCGAAGGATGCGCTTTTAGAGGCAAAAAAAGGATTGAAGAATGATGAGTTGCTCTGTATTTGCGGGTCTTTTTACCTCGCGCCGCTGCTGAAGTGTTGTCATAGTAGTATTTAACCCCAACTATCTCATCTCCGAATGTAATTCAAATGATGTCATCCCCGAATGCTTAGATCGGGGATCCAGTCCGACAAGTGTGTGGATTCCCGCTTATTATCCGCGGGAATGACATATTTTTTGCGGGAATGGTGTATTACAAACTTTTTAACTCCGCTTCTAAAAATCCATCCAGTTCTCCGTCCAGCACCGCATCCACGTTGCCGGATTCGTATCCGGTGCGGTGGTCTTTGATTAACTGGTAGGGCTGGAGAACATAGGAACGTATCTGGCTTCCGAACGAGGCCTCTCCGGCTTCCTGGCGTTGCAGTTTCGCTTTTTTGCGTTTTTCATCTTCCTGTAATTGATATAACTTACTCTTTAAAATACGGAGGGCGTTTTCCTTGTTCTTATGTTGGGTGCGCTCAATCTGGCAGGCAACCACGATGCCGCTGGGCTTGTGAATAATCCGGACGGCCGTCTCTAATTTATTGACGTTTTGACCGCCGGCGCCTCCGGAACGGAATGTCTGCGTCTCGATATCGTCATCCTTAATCTCAATCTTTGCTTCCGGCGGCAGTTCCGGTATGATGGAAAGAGAGGCAAATGAGGTGTGGCGTCTGCGGTTAGCGTCAAAAGGGGAGATACGCACCAGCCGGTGTACCCCGGCCTCGTGTTTCAGGTAGCCGTAAGCGAATCCCCCGGTTACAATCAGGGTGACTCTTTTCAGGCCGGCTTCTTCTCCGGGAAGCATGTCAACTGTTTCCAGTTTCCAGCCCTTCCGGGCCACGAACCGGCCGTACATCCGGACCAATATCGCAACCCAGTCGCAGGATTCGGTTCCGCCGGCGCCGGCATGGAAGATCAGGATTGCCGGTTGCTTGTCGGTTGGCTCGGAAAAATGGATTCTGATTTCTAATTCCCCTATTTTTCCGGAGAGTTCTTTCAACAGCGCTTCCGCCTCCGCCTGTAGTTTTTCGTCCGTTTCTTCCGCGAGCAACTCCAGGATAGCCGAAGAGTTCTGTTCCTGTTTCTTCAGTTCCTGGAAGGCGTTAACGTCTTCCCGAAGCGATTTCATCTCCTCGATAACGCGGTTGCATTCCGGGTCATCCCAAAATCCCTCCTGCTGGGTCTGGGTTTCCAGGACGGATAATTGTTTACGCTTTGCTTCCAGGTCGATCTTGGTCGCTAACCGGTCAAGAGAATCGGCCAGTCCGGCAAAACTATCTTTTATTTCCTTAAGTTCCATGATTTGGTTGTTACGCGCAAACAAATATTGCCATCCCCGCGTGTAGTTCCAACTCTGTCATCCCCGAATGCTTAAACTTGCCCTCGTGTGTAGTAAACGAGGGTCGGGGATCCAGTATTTGAAGCGTGTGGATTCCCGCTTACTATCCGCGGGAATGACATATTTTTTTACGGGAATGACAGATTTTTGTAATCAGTAACGAGGCGCTACGGTTTATACTGTTTGGTGAATTTACACTTCGGGTAGGTGGCGCAGCCCAAAAACTTGCCGAACCGGCTCTGCCTTAAGGTGAGGTCTCCCCCGCACTTGGGGCATTTTTCCTCAATCTTTATATCCGCCAGCGCGCTTTTTCCGGCTGTTCCTTCCGTTTTGTCTCCCGGCGCATATTTGGGCTGGCCGAAAGTTGATTTTTCTATCATGTTTTTGCTGTATTGGCACTTCGGATAATTTTCGCAACTCCAGAAGGCGCCGAATTTTCCCTTTTTCAGGAGGAGTTTTCCGCCGCATTCGGTGCAGACCTCTTTGGAAACCACCAAACTTTTTTCGGCTTGTTTCATCGCTTTGTCAAACGGTTTGTAAAAATCGGACAGAACTTCGCGCCACTCTTCCTTGCCTTCAGCCACTTTATCAAGTTTTTTCTCCATTTGGGCGGTAAACTCCAGGTTAACCACTTCCGGGAACTGCTGGACCAGGAAGTCGATAATGAAGATACCCAGCGGGTCGGGTACCAGAATTTTTTTCTCCCGGTTTGCATATTTCCGGGACAGGAGCGTATTGATGGTCGGGGCATAAGTAGAGGGCCGGCCGATACCGAACTTTTCCATCGCTTTAATCAAACCGGCTTCACTGTACCGGTCCGGCGGCTGGGTCTCTTTTTCTTCGATTTCAAACTTACGGCCGTCAATGCGCTCTCCCTGGGTGAGGGGAGGCAATGCGTTCTCTTTTTTGGCGGAACCGATTACTTTCCGGTAGCCGTCAAACTTTAAAACCTGGCCTTCCAGGTCAAAGAAATACGGTCCGCAATCTATCCTGACTTTGGTAAGGTCCACCCGCGCCGCCGCCATCTGGCTGGCCACAAACCGCTCCCAAACCAGAGTGTAAACTTTTAGTTGAAAAGGGGTGAGGAAGGCGGCTACCTTTTCCGGCGTTCGGGAAGCGCTGGTCGGCCGGATAGCTTCGTGCGCTTCCTGCGCCATTTTGCTCTTGGTCCGGTAAACCGGCGGTTTTTCCGGAAGATATTCTTTGCCCATCGTCTCTTTAATGAACCGGCTGGCTTCTTCGCGGGCGCTGGCGGCAATCGTCAGGGAATCAGTGCGGTGGTAAGTGATTAAACCTTCCGCGCCCTGCGGACCCAGGTCTACGCCTTCGTATAATTCCTGGGCGATGGACATGGTACGGGTCGCCGGCAGGTTAAGCCGCCGGCCGGCTTCCTGCTGCAGGGTGCTGGTGGTAAAAGGCGGTTGGGGGTATTCCTTCTTCTCTTCCTGGCGGATGCTGGCAACCAGCAACGGGTTTGCCTGCAGGAAGGTGACAATTTTTTCTGCTTCGTCTTTTTCTTTAATTCCGGGCTTGGGGAACTTTTTGTTATCTTTTCCGGAGAGGGTAGCGGTAAATGGAAAGTCCGGACCCTTCATCCGGGCAAGTTCCGCGGAGATGACAAAGTATTTTTCTGATTTGAACGCCTGGATCTCTTTTTCCCGGTCAACCAGGATACGCAGCGCTGCCGACTGCACCCGACCGGCGGAGAGGCCTCTTTTGATGCGCTGGCCCAGGAGCGGGCTTAAGGTATAGCCGACCACCCGGTCCAGAATCCGGCGCGCTTGTTGGGAGTTGACCAGCCGGATATCAATGGCGCGCGGTTTTTTGAAGGCGTTTTTGACCGCTTCCGCCGTAATTTCGTGAAAAGCGACCCGCTTCATTTTCGCCGGGTCTTTCTTCAGGATATGCGCCGTATGCCAGGCAATTGCCTCGCCCTCACGGTCTTCGTCGGTTGCCAGGAATATTTCACCGCAGCCCTCGGCCGATTTGCGCAAGGCGCTGACCGTCTTGCTCTTACCCTCCATGATGGCATAGGTGGGTTCGAAACCTTTTTCAATGTCAACCGCAAACTTATCGGCCGGCAGGTCACGCATGTGGCCCATCGTGGCTACGATATGGTAGTCCTTGCCCAGGAAACGGCTGATGGTACGGCTCTTAGCCGGAGATTCTACGATTACCAGTTTAAATTTTTCCATAATTTTTTGTCATTCTGAGTCGTTAGTTAAATCTGTCATTCTGAGCCCTTCGTTTCACTCGAGGGCAGGCTTCGTGAAGAATCACGTCGTTAATACGAGATCCTTCACTTTGTTCAGGATGACATGTTAATTATCTGTCATTCTGAGCGTCAGCGAAGAATCTCGTTCTTCAGTTGACCCTATGAATATAACAAAATTATGCGAAATTGTCAAATATGATGGGGAAATGTTATAATTATTTGTTCGGAAATGCCGCAGTAATTTTAATTTAGAAAATTAGTTTAAATAAATATTTTTGGCCTTTTCGGCCCCATCGTCTAGAGGCCTAGGACAGATGGTTCTCAGCCATCAGACAGGGGTTCAAATCCCCTTGGGGCTGCTTCTTCTGTTTATCCTCCCCCTCAAAGGGGGAGGAGTGGTAGGGGTGAAATTAGGGGGCTGTCCCTAATTTTTAAACAGCAACCCTTCCGTGTGCCGGCGCAGGCCTTCCGCAATAGATGTGGAGGGCACGCTGAGACCGCTATCCCGGAGACGCTTCAGGTCGTAGATGCGGTGGCACATGAAAGGGGCGTGTTCCGGGTGTTTGGCAAGATAGGCGCTTACGGGAACTTCTTCAATGGTCAGTTTGGCGCCCAATACCCCGGCGATAATCTCATAATAGCGCCGCGATTCAAGTATATCGGGTCCGGCGGTATTGAATGTTTGACGGTAAGCGTTGCGGTTTCCGGCAAAACTGATGATGGTTGCAGCCAGGTCGTCGGCTAAAATCGGTTGTTGCAGAAAATAACCTCCGCCGACGAGTTTCAGGGGTTCGCCGGATTGTATTTTTTCGATCAGGCCGGGATTGCGCAGGTGCAACGGCAGGCAACCGAGTTCTGAAGTAGGACCATAAATATGGCACGGACGCACAATGGTCCAAGCCACTTCGCCCATGGCCCCGCTCATCAGTTCTGCCTCGCAAAGATGTTTTTCGCGGCCGTAGTCCAGCAGACCTTCCCAGTGTTCGGTTTCCTCGGACTGGGGGAATTTCCGGCGGGCAGGATTATAAACGAAATCGGTGGAAACTAAGACAAACTGCTTGGCGCGGCGCCGGAACAGTTCAATATCCTGGCGGATGTCGGTCAAATTGTAGCAAATGCAGTCGACCACCATATCCCAGACCATCGCCTGTCCGGTCACAACCGTTTCCAGAGCGACGGAGTCATGGCGGTCGGCAATGAGCGATTTTACGCCTTTAGCCAAAGGTTTTTTGCCGCGCGTAACAGCCCAGACCCGGTGTTTTCCTGTCAAAGCGGCGCGTGCCACCGCCCCGCTGACATGCCCGCTGCCGCCGATAATCAGGATATTCATCGTATTTCTACTACCTTGTGGTGCAGCCGCACCAGTCCGATCTTGCCCGGGAAACTACTGTAAGTACTTGTAGCCCGTTCGCCGATGTGGAGATCGTAACTGCTGGGCAGTATCCCCGTTCTTCCTTCACGTAAGGCCTCAGAAATTAATTTATCATTTATATATATTTTGCCCGCGCCCTTTCCGTCATAGGTGAAAAGCACCCGGTACCATTCCCCCGGCTTGAAAACAACCGGCTCTGTATTGTAGGCAGCTAAACCCTTATCCCTGCCGAACCCCAACAGGACTTCAATCTTTGCGCTGGCATCGGAAACCCGTCTCAGCAACATCATGTAACCGCACTGGCATTCCGATGTAGGATTTGAATGAACGTAAGGTACCGCCATTGTGTCGATCAGGTGAGCCGGGTAATTCGGCTTGGTCTTAGTGTAAAAATCACTTCCGGGCGCGATTACTATTTCAAGCGAAAAAGCGCCTTCCGGGAATAAAGACGGGTTCCGGCTGATAACGGCTCCCTGTGCCCGGCCCGTTTCATCGTAAGGCACCTCTACGGCTACTTCGGCCGGACCGCCTTTGGTGAATTTCGTCCCGCTGTTAAGTTTTAAAACGGGGACGTATTTATCCGGCGCAACATCCGGCAGGAAGTCCCACCTTTTCAGGATGTCTATTAATTCGCCGGCTGATTGCCGCACCGCGTCGTTCTTATCATCCAGGGCGGCAAATAGTTGTCCGGAGCCAAGTTTTCCCATGCTGTTAAGCGCGATGAGCGCCATCCGCCTTACCTCGAAATCATCATTCTTCAGCGCTTCGCCAAGCAGGTCCGCCGCCGGTTCGCCTGCCTGTACAAGGCCGCGCGCCGCTGTCCGGCGCACAATTACATTTTCATCGGAAAGCGCGTTTTTTAATATCGGGAAACCAGCCGGGCCCTTCCCGATTGCTTCTATAATTTCCGCTCTCTTCTGGGCGGGCGTCTGCTGGCAGTATGACTCGCTTGCCGTAAGCAGGCATAAAAATATCCAAAAACAGGCAAGAATTATTCTCATACCTCTTGTCCCGTTCATATCAACCCTCCCCGTTATTCTGTCATTCTGAGTGAAACGAAGAATCTCGTTGTCAAAGCGAGATCCTTCGCAACTACGGCTCAGGATGACAAAATACTTTCATTTTATTTTTGATAATACCATTAGCGCTTACTGTAAACTTATCCTGCCTTCTCCGGTTTTGCCCGAGGCAAGTTCCTTCACCTTAATCCTCCAGGTGCCCGGCTCATCTTTTAAGGACGCATCGTATTTTATATTCAACACCCCGTCCTTCGCTCCATAATATCCGCTATACTCCATAATCGCGCCGCTCGCATTTGTTATTTCGACATTTACCGGTACCACCGCGTCTATCGCCTTGCCTTGTGAATCGGCTACCGTTATCCCTATCTTAAAACTCCCGCCCCTTTTTGCCTTCGCGGGCAGGTCAATTTTAACTTCTTTTATCTGCTTTTCGGTTACCATCCACAAACTGCCTTCGGCGGCGCCAAAATCCTTGTTTATCCTGAGCCAGTTTTTGTCTCCGGCCCCGGCCACTTCCTTCCCCGCAACCAGGTCGTAGATGTACCCCTTTTCCCTCCGGACCGAGACAACCGCTTGAGATGGGACGCCTTCCTCCATCACCAGCCCGTACTGCCCGACGTATTTCCCGAACTTCCGGTTGTCATTCACCGCGAATACGTAATCGGTCGTGCCGTATTTCCGGAGCCGCACCACGACATCGTCGTTGGATGAGTCGAAGGGACGGTCGTAATATGGTTCAAGTTGCCCCCTTAACTCCGCGGACATCTTCTTGAGCGCCGCCTTGTCGGCATCCGCTTTTTGCGTGCGAGGGTAACTTTG
>JAPLMK010000094.1:0-3101 GCA_026387085.1 Candidatus Omnitrophota bacterium | reverse complement strand
TATCCGGACTTATCGCCGGCGCCAACCTTTCGTCCCCGATAATTATTCCCCCGCGCCCCTGGAACTGAAGCACCTTATCCGCCACGCTGCGCGGCAGGTAATCGCAATCGGTCATAACCAGAACCTTATATTTATCCAATCCTTTTTTCGCTATCTCCTCCTCGTACACGATTTCCGGCTGTAACTGCGCGTATAAAAGCACCAGGTAGGAATCCCCGCCCCAACCGCCGCCGCCTCCGTGCGTGCCTCGGCCGGCTAACATCTGGGAGGTAAAACTTTCCAGGAATGCGACATCAGTTTTCCGTTCGGGAACCTGCATAAGCGTCGGACCGAGCGGTTGGAGAACCTCTTTTACCAGGGTTCTTAAAGTATTCTGCGTTTCGGGGTTGGTGTAGCGGTATCCCCCCTGTTCCCCGGCCACGAGCGAACCCCAGCCGTGGTACATTATTCCCTGGACGGGACGGGCAATCTTGCTCCAGAACGCTATCTTAAGATGGTCGGGCGCTATAGTTATGAACGCTGCCTCGGGCTCTCTCGCCTCCCACTCTGCCTTGTATCCGTCTTTTCCGGTCCGGCCGATGGGCGCCACTCCGCTGCGGTACCAGATTATCTGGGTCATCGCCATTACTTTTTGGTTGGGATTAGCGGACCCGCGCGCCAGGGCAAAAAGTTCGTCCGTCATCATTCCGATATTTATGGGGTCGGGGTAAGTGTAGTACCAACTCGAGACGATATCAACTTCACCGCCGCTGCCGTAAATGCTGGGCGCCCGGACAGCCGGGTCGAAAAAGGTCCACAAATCGCTCCGGCCCGTTGATTTCAATCCTTTGCTTGTCGCCGTATGAATCCGGTTCCAGCCGTCGCCTTCTTTCCAGAACCACTTGTAATATGTAAGTATCGGATTGTCGTCCGGAATAATCCGGTCGGAAGGCAAACCCGGTAATCCCCGAACCCCGCTCGCGGTGACTGCGGCATCAGGAATATCAAATCCGGAGAATTTTTTGAACGCGGCTTTATCTTCCTCGTGAAAGCATAATTGCGTGCTGTCCCGCACCTCCGAATGTATCAGCGCTGCCTGGAGCGCGGGAAATTCTCCGTATGTCTGCGCGACGGATGCGCCCACGTTGTAGCAATATTCTTCCAATCCGGGCATCAGGCAGCATGTATTCTCGTAAGCATAGGGCTTTCCGGAACGGTCTATCCGGTTAAATTCTTTTTTTGCTTCTCCGATCCATCTCATCGGGGTCGTTTGCACGTAGTAGCCCATACCATTCACCAGGCCATCGTTCAGACGGTCATAGATTTTGTCCGGTGTGTAGAAACCGGCGGAAACTTCATGTTGTTGATTGGCGCCGGCAACCGGTTTCCGGTTTGCCCATACTTCGCTCGTGAAGTACGGTCTGCTATGCCAGTGCGTATCGAAGATTGCCGTATGCGTGAATCCGAACGTGGAATCTCCGCCGCCCCACATGGTAAGCGACATCCGGGACGGAAGCGGCCTTTTGACAATCACAACCGTGAACTTACCCTCGTTGGAATACGCTTTTCCGGACGCGTCAACCACCCGCGCGGTAAGATCGTAGGTGCCCGCCGGCACGGTGGTGTCAAGTTTGTATTTCAGGGACCCGGAATTTGCGAAAGGTATTGGAATTATGGCTTTTCCCCCGCCCATCTCAACCTGCAGCGACATGCCGCTCAGCGGTAAAATTCCCTGGTTTTTAACCGAAACATTCAGGTTTATATTCTCCTCCATCCGGAGAAAACTTGTCCGGTTTGAAGAGAACGCGACCGATACTTCCTCCGCCGAAAATGAAACAGGCGCGTCTGTGAACATAAATATCAAGCCACAGAGAAAAAGCAATAACGTCATCCGGCAAATATTTTTAGACATTTTTTCTCCCGTTTGATTATGGTTAAACCGGTCCGCTGCGACGCAAGCATCGTAAGATGTCTCCCGGTAAACATTTCGCTCAGTGGGTTAACACGTTTATCATGACCGGCTTCCATATTCCGCCGGCAAACGCCACGTTCATGACTCTTACGGTTATCTGGTTTTCATCATTCCATTTTATAAGGTCTGTTATGTCAAGTTGGAACGGAACAAGCCAGCCCTCTAAGCCAATATCATGCTGGCCCGCGTATTCGCCGTTTATCCATACCCAGGCGCTTTCATCAACCGCCTCAAAGTTTATCTCGACCGCTTCGTATTTTTGGGGCTTTTCGGGCAGGCGGAATGTTTTCCGGTACCAGGCAACCCCTTCGTAATTGTAACCGAAATTCTGCCAGGCGGATTCAATTCCTATCGTGTCCCATTTTTTGTCGTCAAAATCAACCGCGTAACATTTTTCCGTATGTTTGTTTTTCATCGGGTCTGTCTGAAACTTCCAGTTATCCGGCGGTAGTTTTATTGTCTGCGCTATTTTTACTTCACGGTCCCTGTCCCGGATAGTAGTAGTTTGTTTGTAATAAGGCCAGAGCGCATCTGCAGCCGGTTCCCTGACAAACGGGGATTTATCGGAGCTCGCGATGACCAGCAGTTCTTTAATTTCTTCGGTCCGGGGTTCAATCTTAAGGAGCAGCATGACAGCAGTTTGTCTTACTAACGGACTTTCGTCTTTTTTAAGCGTCGAGGAAAGCATGCCGGGCGATACTTTTCCCCTATCGGCCAGCAATGTCAGCGCGGACCGGCGGACTTCGGCGTCCGTATTCTCCAGCGCATCCATTAAAATGGGGACCGCTTTATCTCCCATCTTTTCCAGCATGCGGACTGCGGTCCGCCGGACAAGAAGTTCCGTGTCATTTAGGGCTTCTTTTAAGACCGGCAACCCCCGGTCCCCGATTCCCGGCGCTTTAAGCACTAACGCCCTCTTTTCGGCCGGCGTCTTTCCGGCAAGCTGCGTTCCGGCGGAATCAATACGGAAGGCTGGAAACAGCGTCAGGATACAAAAAACAAAAACGGTAAATTTTTTCATCTTCTCTCCTTACTCTGGTTTCATACAAAGTGACCTTTTTCAAGATATTTTTTATTTTACGGTCAAGTTGAATGCTGTCCTAAAAATACATCACTTCTTTAAGCGTTTTAAGCAACAGGCAGTAATTGT
>JAPLMK010000016.1 GCA_026387085.1 Candidatus Omnitrophota bacterium | reverse complement strand
GCTTTCGCAGGCTGCGTTTCGGATGGTGTAAGTGCCATCTCCCGGAGCAGTTCCGTCGGCATACACGGTGGCGCCGGTAGCGGCGGAGCGACCAGGGGTGCGTTCAATGAGAGCGGTATTAGCTACCCATTCCACGTGCCCGTCAATATAGAGCGCATTGACGCCGTCGGCTTTGTGATTTTGGAGCCAGCCATAATTCCCCACTCTCTCGTCGAGATAGTTCGCCCAGACGCGGAGTTTAGTTACATCGTTGCTTAAGTCTGAGTTTTGATCAACCATCAGAACGACATCACCTCCCGCAGTAAGTTTTTGCGTGGAGCGTTGTGAAACATCTGCGGCGTAGGCATAAGATAGGTTAGAGACGAGTAGTGTGGTACCGTTGGTTGCGCTATCTATGCTACTGGGGCAGACAAACAGTTTCATCGCAGTTACGTACGGGACCGGGGCGATGAGGCGCTGGAGGTCGTTGAGAGGCGTGGTGGCATCGATTGCAGTTGTCGCTAAGGCGCTGTTCGGGAACATTTCTTTATTCTCCCCGGAATACATAAACATCGCCAAGCCCCCAACTGCTTCAGGTTGCTGATGCAGTTTGCCCGTCGTGCCTGTTCTCTCGCTCTGGCTAATGCCGGGAGTAACATCGCCGCTAAAATGGCGATAATGGCAATAACAACCAAGAGCTCGATTAAGGTAAAACCTTTTTTGTTCTTCATATAGTTGTTTCACCCCCTTCGTTTTTCAGATAATAAATCTTAATTTTACCGGAATTTTTTGGGACAGAAAGGCGGGTAATCTTTCTTGCGAAAGCAACCCGCCTTTCTTTTTCAAAATTTAGATACCATCAGTGTCCGCCGCATTTCTAAGGATACCCGGAGCGTTAGCAAGGGTGTAAGCGCTGTTGGGGATGCGGGAGGCGATGTTGGTGATAGAAACCCATTCCACGTGTCCGTCTACAAACAGTCCGTTGACACCGTCGGTGGTATGGTTCACGACGTTTGTGGTGAGCAAGCCGTTGATAAACTTCACATCCTTGGCGGCATTGGCCGATTGGTCAACCATTAAGCAAGTATCCGGCCCGGTCTGTTCGTTACAAGCCGCAGCATACGCGTAGGAAAGGTTGCTCGCTGTCAGCACAGTACCCGTGGTTACCGTATCGTCGCCGGCGCTGGGGCAGACAAAGACCTTAAACGAAGCGATGTACTTTATGTTGTTGGGTGAGGCCAGAGTGCCGGTGAGGATGTTGAGGTCATCGGCAGGTCGGCTCGTAGTTGATATGTACGGGAACGCTTCGCTGTTGTCCTGCGCGAACATATGCATGGTCAGACCCAACTGTTTCAGGTTACTCATGCAGTTTGCCCGTCGTGCCTGTTCTCTCGCTCTGGCTAATGCCGGGAGTAACATCGCCGCTAAAATGGCGATAATGGCAATAACAACCAAGAGCTCGATCAAGGTAAAACCTTTTCTGTTCTTCATATAGTTGTTTCACCCCCTTTCATTTTTATTTAAAGCGTTTATTCCCGATTAATGCCTTCGGGAAATAGAGTATTTCGTAACCATTTTACCTTAACTTTTAGGGTTTGTCAAGTGCCTGCATATCCTGCCAGTTCAGCCCGAATTTTACGGATACTTTTACCGGCACGGAAAGCGGTAGCGCACCCTCCATCGCATCCTTAACCAGAGGTATCCAGATTTCCTGCTCGGTTTCCGGAATTTCAAAGAGCAATTCATCGTGTATTTGTAATATCATTCTACCGCTTAAATTTTGACTTGTCAAGTCCCGGTCTATTTTGACCATGGCAACCTTAATAATATCCGCGGCGCTACCCTGAATGGGCGTATTTACCGCCAGCCGCTGGGCCAGGAGACGCTCGTTGTTGCGGCGGCTGTTCATGCCCGGTATGGAGCGGCGCCTTCCCAGGATGGTAGTGACATAGCCCGTCTCCCGGGCGGATTCGATGGTCTGCTCGATAAAATCCTTGACGCCGGAGTACTTTTCAAAATAGGCGGTAATAAAGTTCTGCGCCTCTTCCGGGGAGATGCGCAACTCTTTCGCGAGACCAAAGGCGCTCATTCCGTAAATGATGCCGAAGTTGACGGTCTTGGCGATGCGGCGCTCTTCGGGAGATACCTCCCCCTCACTATTATCATCCACTCCCGCACCTTTTCCCTCTCCCTTCGGGGGAGAGGTGAGGTGAGGGGGAGAAGTATAAAATAAAATGCGGGCGGTCTCGGTGTGGATATCCCGGTCTTCCCGAAAAGCGTTGACTAAAAGAGGGTCCCCGGAGAGATGCGCCAGAATGCGCAGTTCTATCTGGGAGTAATCGAAAGAGCAGAGGATATTACCGGTATTTTGGCGGCAGAATGCCCGTCGGATGGAACCGCCTTCCGGGGTGGCCAGGGGAATATTTTGCAGGTTCGGCCTTTCGCTGGAAAGCCGGCCGGTTGCCGCACCGACCTGGTTAAGGGTGGTATGGAGACGGTTATCTTCCGGACTGACCAGTTCCGGCAGGGCCCGGACATAGGTGGAGTTCAATTTGGCAATTTGGCGGTAATTGAGAATCAGCGGGATTACCGGGTGCAGGGGCGCCAAAGCATCCAGAACGGAACTGTCGGTGGAGAAGCCGGTTTTGGTCTTCTTGACTACCGGCAGTTTCAGGTTTTCAAAAAGGATAACGGAAAGTTGCGCCGGAGAATTAAGATTAAAGGGCTCTCCGGATATCCGGAATATTTCGGATTCAAGGTTCTTGAGGACTTCGTCAAAGTGCCGGCCCAGGTCCCGCAGGTAGGGAATGTCCAGGTAAACGCCGGTTGTTTCCATCTTTGCCAGTATCGGCAGGAGCGGCATTTCTACTTCTTCGAATAATTTTATCAGGCCCTGGATTTCCAGTTCGTTTTGGTAAAAACGCAGGGTTTCTTCTGCTCTTTCCCCCTCACCTTTGTCCTCTCCCCCATGGGGAGAGGAAAGAAGCGTGGTTAATGTATCATCTTTTCCCGGGGGAGAGGCATGGTGAGGAGTAGAAATATCCTCTCCCCTTTGGGGAGAAGT
>JAPLMK010000036.1 GCA_026387085.1 Candidatus Omnitrophota bacterium | reverse complement strand
TTCGGATCCCCTCCCGTACAAAAAGGGCTGAAGCGCCAGCCTAAAAAACCGGCTTCCGGAAAACGGCCCTGCGATTCCGTTATCGTAATATAAGGCGGCAGCATGCTGGTGTAACCGGCATCGTAACCTTTATACAGGCTGACCACCGCCCCGACAGACGGATAACCATGTCCGTCACCCGGCATGCGGCCGGTCTGAACTACATAAGAAGCAGTTTCGTGAGAATTTATACCGTGGGTCATGCTGCGTATAATGGAATATTTATCCGCCTGCTGGGCCAACAGGGGCAGTTTCTCGCCAATCTGAATACCAGCCACATTCGTAGCGATGGGTTTATTTAAAGGCCCGCAATAATCATACCCGGCTGCCGGTTTAGGGTCAAAAGTATCCAGCTGCGACAGACCGCCCCAAATCCAGATTTGAATAACAGATTTGGCCTGGGCCGGTTTAGTATCAGCCTGGGCGCCCGCGCCCGGGCTGATAAAAAGTGTCCAAAGAGCCGCGCCTAACAACACGTAACGCCGGAAATTAGACCGCGTCCTATTCAAAATATCGGGATTATGTTTTAGGCTCATTATTCTTTGCTCTGTCTATGGAATAATTAATGGCGGAACATAAATTCTTTGGTATTGATAAGCGCCCAGATTAAATCGCCAACCGCCTCCTCTTTATTCAAACCCGAATTTTTCATATATTCCTGCACCACCTCATACTCCGTATCGGTGGGCGGGCGTGACAGGACAGAAACATAAATCAGTTTAATGAGCTGGTCATCATCCTGGTGAAGTTTTACCAGCCGTTTCTTAAACTGGGACCGGTAAATTTTACTTTGAATATGGGTTGAGTTCAGAAAATGCAACCTTTGAATCACCGATGATTCATTATTTCTTTCCGATAAATAGCCGGTAGCCCGCGGTGAGCGGCCAAACAACGCCAGAAAAGAACTGTCAATACTGCCGTCAGCCAGGGCAATCGTACGCTGTTGAGGCGGGATGAAGGTAAAAGGTTCCGGGATGCGGCTGAAATAATTTTCCCCGGTACCGGTAACCTGGCAGACCGCGTCAATCAACACCTCCGCGTCAAGCCGGCGCACCGGATAATGGGAAAAATTAACTTCATCGGCTGCGTTGTATCGGTTAGGTGCGGACGAAAGCTGATAAGTTGCGGAATTTAAGATTAGGCGGTAGATATGCTTCAGGTCGTATTTATGGCCTGCCAGTTCCCGGGCCAGCCAGTCCAGGAGTTCCGGGTTCTGCGGGAGGTTATCCGGACGGATATCGTCCGCCTCATTTACGATGCCTCTGCCCAACAACCAGCACCAGATTCGATTGACAATGTTACGGCTAAAATAAGGATTATCCGGAGCGGTCAGCCAATCAGCAAAACCCACCCGCGGGTCCGCGCCGGGCGCAATCGCTATTGTTTCACCTAAAATACCCGCGGACCGTATCGGACTGTTTACCGTGTTTAAGGACGGTCCTTCCGGATCATAATAGACAATCTCTTCTTTCCATTCCCCGGTTTTTTTAAAATTTATTTGAGTAAAGAAATCAGCCGCGGCCCGGCGCTGTTCCGGAGTCCATTTTTGAGTGCGCATACCCATAAAAATCAAGACGGCGAATTCCGCTATTTTTTCCGGGTCATGCTGCGGAATAACCCGGTAAAAATTAACCGGCGGCTCACGAAAATTACTGCCGCTTGAAGTCAAAAGGGACCGGGCAAATTGGTCGTAGGGCATATTATCTTTGAGTGCTTCCTTAATCCAGCGGTGATAAGCCTGTACGCCATTCGGCCAGAGATTGCTCGGAAATTCCGACTTGACCCGCAGCAAGTCACTCCACTTCATCGCCCAGTAATCAGAATATTCCTCCCGCTCCAGAAGTTCATTGATTAACCGGCCTCTCTTGTCCGGATTGCGCTCCGACAAAAAGAGCCGGACTTCTTCCGGCGCGGGCAAAGTTCCAATCGATTTTTTAAGCCGGGCCGAAACCAGTTCATCGATGTGGTTATTCACCTTCATGTCAGATAAATAGGCAGAAACCGGCTCGGATGCGGCTGCGTTATCCGGCGCTAAACCCCGCATCATAAGATATGCGACGGCAAGAGAGAGGCAAAAAACAGTTCTTTTAACTTTCATCAGCAATTCCGGTTCCAGCCCCGCCAAAGCCACCAATCAGGGTAGGGGGGTGGGCGGTGCGGGGAAATTTCGCCCCCCCCGCACCAAAATAAATGTTATTTCACAACCGGGTTCCCCGCTTCCCGTGCTGCTTTCTCTTTTTCCATCCTTTCCTTCATCTTAGCCTGGGCTTCTTGGCGCAGTTGCTCTAATTTCGTATTCTGTTCCGGTGTCAAAACCGCCGAAATTTCTTTTTCGCCGGCACTCCGTATTTCCCTGATCTTTGCCTCCATCTCATCCCTGATGCTTTTAATTTGGGTGTTTTGAGCTTCGGTAAGATTGAGCTGGTCGATGGGGCCTCTCTCCTGCCGCGGACCCATCTGCGCGCCGCGCGGCAACTCGCCGGATTTCCGAAATGCTTCTCCGCCGGTCTCTGCAGACACAAGAGATATCCCGGCAAGCAAAACCGCTATCGCCAAAAACATGACTGTCTTCTTCATTAAAATCACCTCCTTTTCTTTTATACGCTATGTTTATTAGATACAAAAGGCCTGAAAAATGTTTAACCGGTATTTTTCAGATTAAGAGCGAAATTTGTACGGACGGTTGGCGAATTACGGTATCGACCGTTTCCGGAGGTGCCGGATAATGTTAGACAAGAATTTTTCAGCGTTGGGGATTTGGTTCCGGAGAAATCTTTATTTCCGCTAAAACGAATTCTTTGCGGAATTCTCCGTCTCAAGTTCCAAATGGAAATGATGAAAAAAACGGTGAATAATCGGGGCAAAAAGTACGCCGACAACAACCAAAAACATCAGTCCGGAAAAAAGCGCATAGAATGCCGCAAAAAACTTGCCGGCCTGTGTGTGTAATTCATTGACCGGTCCCATACCGCCCAGAATCATCGCCGCGTTAACCAGGGAATCCAGCCACGAAAGGCCCTCAAAAGCATGATACCCAAGGATGCCCATCCCCAGGGAACAGAATACGATTATAAACGCAATGCCGGCATACAGGAATAATCTTCGTAAAAAAGCAACCCGGGAAAGCAGCGGTTGATGACGATGTTCAAACACGAGCGGTCTCCCTTTTTAAAAAATTAACCTTTATGCTCCGCGCCTCGTAAACCGGTCACATCCCCGCGTTGTTTTTATTCCACCAAGCGCGCCATGCCGACTGCTCTTTTCCAAAATTCTGGCCGGTTATTCCGGCTAAAGCGTGCACGGCATATGCTTGGACAACCGAATTCTGGTCATCCAAAAGCGCCAGCAAGGGCTCCACCGCATTCTTATCTTTTAACTTTCCCAGCGCGCCGGCGGCGGACGCCCGGACATACGGTTCCGAACTCTTTAATTTGGCAATCAAGGGATTTACCGCGCGATTATCCTTCAGTTCTCCCAACGACCAGGCCGCCGCCCACTGAACATTGACATTTTCGTCTTCAAGAGCTGAAAGTAACGGCTGAACCGCCCGGGAATCATTGGTCCCGCCTAATCCGGCTGCGGCGCTGTAACGGATACCGGAATCGCTGTCCTTCAGCAAAAGAAGCAGCGGCTCTACAGCCGGAGCACCGGTCTTTCCAAGCGCCTCAGCGGTAACCATTCTGACGTCGGGGTCTTCACGTTTCAAAAAAATAAGCAACGGCGCTACCGCCGGCTCGCCGATTTTGCCCAGGGCTTCCGCAGAACCTCTCTGCCAATATAAATCTCCGTCCATCAGGGTAACCAGCAATGGTTTAACTGCCGGCGCGCCGATTTTGCCCAGGGCCGAAGCAACATTCATCCGGAAAGGATAATCCGCGCTTTTTAATGACTCAACCAATAATTTAACCGCCGGTTCGCCGATTTTACCTAACGCTTCAATCGCGGAAATCTGAACGCTGCGGTTTGAATCTTTTAAAAGAAGAACTAAAGGTGAAACCGCGCGGCTCTCTTTTGCTTCACCCAAAAAAGAAGCGCTGCTCTGACGGAGGCGGCTGTCATCATCTTTAAGCAGAGCAAGCGCCGGCTCAAGAACCCGAGCATCGTTACTTAAAACCAGCAGCTGGAATGCGCTCAGCCGAACCGCGGGGTCTTCATCCCTAAGGAGCGCAATCAGGGGTTCAACCGCCGGTTCTCCGATTCGCTTCAACGCTTCCGCCGCCGCAACTCTGATCTTTTCGTTTTTATCCTTCAGGGCGCCGGCTAACGGCCCGGCCGCCGCCGGTCCTATTTCCACCAGGGAATTGATTGCCTGCGTCCGAACCTCAGGGTTCGGGTCGTCACCTAACGCAATTAAAGGTTCCACTGCGCGCAAATCTTTAATCGTACCCAATATTTCAGCCGCATTTTTGCGCAGCACCGCATTTTTATCCTTCAAAGCTTTAATCAGGTAGGGGACAGCCGGCGCGCCTATCTTCTCCAATTTTTCAACCGCAACCAATTGAACCGCCAAACTCCGGTGTTTCAGTTTTTGAATCAGGCCGCCGATAATCACTTCCGGTCCTTCTGGTGCCTTCTGTTTTACCGGTTCTACCGGCGCCATTTGCACCGGTTTATCTACCGGAAACGTGTATATCGGCACGGCAGATTTCCTTGCCCTTACTACGGCTAACACCGTGACGACAACCACGATCACGATTACCGCAAAAATTATTTTCCGGGCAGAATTTCTTTTCCCTGGTTCTTTTTGTGAGTTCATCGGATCGCCTCCAATAATCAAGTTTTAGGTTAAACAGTTCATCGCGCGCGCATTCAGAATAAAGATATCTTATCACTTTGCTGAAAAGAGGTCAAAAGACCTATTAATCACCTCTGCCGAAAATTACACACCCTGCG
>JAPLMK010000082.1 GCA_026387085.1 Candidatus Omnitrophota bacterium | reverse complement strand
TTCTCGCCGGATTTCTGGACCGCAAGCGTCTTGTAATCATAGAACGTTACTCTGCCGCCCTGGTCGGGCCTGGTGTTAAACCCGCGGACGCAGACCGCCACCACTAAAACGGTCGAAAAGATTATCAGCAGGCCACCCTTCAGGAACTGAACGTAGGTGGTTGATGCCATACCGGCCGTAGCCACAATGGTTATAACCACAGCGCCTACCATAATCACGCCCCAATGTTGGGCGATACCCAGAAGCGGCTCTACCAATACACCGGCCCCGACCATCTGGGGTATCAGGTAACAGATTGAGACAACCAGGGTGCTGATGGCGATGGAGAGCTTTATGCCCCGGGAGTTGAACTTGGCATCAATTGCGTCCGCAAATGTGTACTTGCCCAGCCGCTTCATCGGCTCAGCAACAACAAACAACGCGACTATCCAGCCGGCAAGGTACCCGATGGAATACAAGAATCCGTCATAACCAACCGTGGCAATCATGCCGCAGATGCCCAGAAATGAAGCCGCGGACAGATAATCGCCCGCGAATGCAATACCATTTACACCCCAGTGAATACGCCCGCCTGCGGCGTAGTATCCGGAGGAAGTTTTGGTTTTTCTGCCCAGGTAGAAAGATAGGCCCAGCACAAAGAGCACGAACGCAAGAAAAATGATAATTACCATGCTATCTCTCCTCCTTACTTGCTGCCTGTTTAGCAAGAATCGCTTCCCGCTTTTGACACATTCCGTTATAGACCAGCGCCATTATCAGAGCCACGATAATCAAGGCGAAACCGTATGCGGTAGCGAGGTTCAATCCAAAGATTACGGTTCGCTCCATAATCAACGGGTTATAGAGGTTTAGGGCAACGAAACTCGCATAGAAAAGCGAATAGAGAATAAACATCCGGACGCCAAGCCGGGCCTTGTAGGGCGCGGAAGCGTCTTTACCGCTTGATGGGGCTGGTTGGTGAATCATGGTTTGGACTCCTTTTGTGAAAAACGTTACAAAACAGCTGAAATTAACCTTAGTTTTTTTAAGTGGCGCTGCCGTCAAACAAAGCCGGACGTTTTAACGTATTTTCTTCACCTCCTTCTCTAAAAACTAAAACTATGTTCTGGGTTTCAATTACGCCTCTGATTTCGGAAGAATATTATCTATCAAACCCAGCGCCGATTTCAGAGCTTCCCGGCTCGTAATTAATTTTTGGCTGTCCTCAGCACTCTTGCCTTCAGTTTGGACCAGAAGTTCAGACGCCTCCTTCATTGAGTTCGCCAACTGGGCGTATCGGGCCTCCTCAACCGTAAGCAACAAATTAAACTCTTCCACAACGTCTTTCAAAAAATCATGGCTTCTGACCCGGATGCTTTCCGGCCAAAGACCCTGGTTCATATCAATTATCGTATTGTGAATACGGTAAGCAGGCCCGGCGATGCGGTGCAACAAAAAGATACCGACCCAACCCACCAGAATCAGAAAAATAAACCCCGGGATAATCAGCATCCAAAATAAACGCAGGTTTATATCCAGCAGGATTCTTGGCAATTGAGCGTTCTGAGGAATCCGGTTTAAGACCAGCGACCAGATTGTATAATAAGTAAGCAACCAGGTAATTATCATACCCAGGGCAACCGCCATGATAAGAAATCCGGAATAAGCCAGTTGCATGGGACGATTAATCAGGTATCGCCTCCGAAGCAAAGAAGGTTTCGTTCCGCATCTTTTCATAAAACCTCCCTACAAATTACCCTAAAATTAATAGTATACCCTGAACTATTTATATTTGTCTAATGAAAAGTTAAGGCGTGGATTCCCGTTAACCAGATAAGGAAATGACAAAATTGAGCACGGAAAAACAACAGGCAGGTTTTTGAGCGGATTATCGGATGGTTCCTATTCGTTGCGCAAAGCGGTTATCGGGTCTAATTCAGCCGCGGAACGGGCCGGGTAGAAACCAAAAATAACTCCGATGGCCGCGGAAATAGCAAAGGCCAGAACCGGCGACCAGACAGTAACAATGGTCTTCATGCCGGTAGCGCGCGTAACCAGCGCCGGGACAAAAATCCCCAGGATAACGCCGATGGCGCCGCCGATGGCGGAGAGAATTACCGCTTCGGACAAAAACTGGATTACAATATCCCGCTTGCGGGCGCCCAAAGCCCGGCGCAAGCCAATCTCCCGAATCCGCTCCATGACGCTGGCCAGCATAATATTCATAATGCCGATGCCGCCCACCAAGAGCGAAATAGCCGCAATGGAACCCAGCACGATATTAAAGATACGCTTGGTCTGCTCGGCCTGCTTCAGGAGTTCCAGGGGCACCATAATTTCGTAATCGGCTGCTTTGTGGCTCCGCTTCATCTCGGCGGAAATTAAACTGACGGTTGCCGGAATATCAGATTCCCGGCTGGCTTTCAGCACTATTTCGTGCAGTTCCACCCATTCCCGCTGGGTGCTCCCCCCCTCGTTCTTAAAGATGAACTCGCCAAATTGACTCAGTCCGGTTGAGAGCGGGATATAAATTTCATAATTGACATTTTCCGTTGCCACCGTAGCCCCGCCACCGGAGATACTCCGGTCCGATAAAATTCCGATTACCCGGTAATAGTTCCTTTTGATCCGGATGGTCCCGTTCAGGCCTCCGCCCAGCGGAAAAAGTTTTTGGGCAAGTCCGGCGCCCAGCACCGCCACATTGGAACGATAAATATCGTCGTTTTCGTTAAAGAGCCGTCCGGATGCCAGGGATAAACTGACCAGTTGAAAATAACCGGGATTGGTTGATACCACTTGTGCGGGGAAATTCCACTCTCCCTGCCAGACTGTTTCCCTTGTCCGGCGCAACTGGGCCGATTGACTTAACGAAGGGATGGTCTGAAGCCGGCTAAAATCGCTCTTCAGTAACCCGTATTTATCCATCGCTCCCATATTTTGGGAACTCGTACTGGCCTTAGCCGGCGGTTTAACGCTGCGCACGATAATATTCAAACTGCCCATCTGCTTAATACGCTGCTGGGCCTCATAACTGGCGCCTTCACCGATAGCCAGCATGGCAATGACGGACGCAACGCCAAAGACAATACCCAGGACCGTAAGTAAGGAACGGAGCCGCCGGTGCCAAAGACTTTTTAGACCTACAGTTAGGTTCCGCTGGAAAAATATGGGAAGTATCATGAGTTTTACTCTTTTATGTGCCCATCCACAATATGAATTGTCCGGGAAGAGTGCTGCGCCACACTGTCATCGTGGGTAATAACTACCAGCGTCTTGCCCTGGCGATGCATTTCACGCAGAACCGAAAGTATCTCCTGCCCGGTGATGGAATCAAGGTTGCCGGTCGGCTCATCCGCCAGGATAATAAGCGGGTCATTGACCAAACTGCGGGCGATAGCCACCCTTTGCTGCTGGCCGCCGGAAAGTTGGGACGGCCGGTGGTCCAAACGGCTGCCCAGACCAACCATCTCCGCCAAACGGATAGCGCGCTTAAATCCTTCCGGGTCATGGGAATTACGATAGAAAAGAGGCACCTCAATATTCTCCAAAACAGTCAGTTGCGGAATCAGGTTGTAGGACTGGAAGATAAAACCTATTTTGCGGTTACGAATTTCCGAAAGCTGGTCATCAGGAAGTGCCGAAACATCTTCTCCTCCCAGGTAATACCGGCCGGCAGTGGGCTGGTCCAGGCAACCCAGCAAATTCAACAAGGTTGTTTTACCGGAACCGGAAGGACCCATCACCGCCATGTATTCACCCTGCTCCACCATCAGGTTAATTTTATCCAAAGCCGCTACTTCACCGGCCGCCATCTGGTAAATCCGGCTGATCTCTTCCAAATGAATGGCCGGTATTTTTTTGTTTTGGTCAGACATATGATTTTTCTGTCATTCCCGCGGATGGTAAGCGGGAATCTACACGATTCAAGTACTGGATCCCCGATTTAAACATTCGGGGATGACATATTTTTGGATTCCCGACCCTCGTTTACTACACACGAGGGCAAGTTTAAACATTCGGGAATGACATATTTTTATTATGCGCGAAAATGATGACAAAATCGTCAGTTTGTTTTTTCTTCCCGGATAATCGGTCTTTGCCGGGGCGGCCGCGGAACACGGTCCGTGTTTTCACCGCTGATTTTCCCGCTAATCTTTCCACCGGATGGTTCTGCCGGCTGTCCGGAAACAGGCGGTCCGTTGCCGGTTCCGGCCTCAACGGGCGCCACCTTTTCCGTTTTCGGTGTTTCCGAAACCAGCGTAGGCAAAGTAGCGGCTCCGGAGAGAACTACCGTATCTCCGCGCCTCAAACCGCTCTGCACTTCGACAAAACTATCGTTGCTCAACCCGATTGCCACCGGCACTTCAATTGACCGGCGCCGGGCCAGCTTGACACAACGATAGCTTCCAGCCGAACCGCGCAGCGCCGAAAGCGGAATGGAGAGTACATTTTTACGTTCCGCCACTAATATCTCCACCTGAGTTGACATTCCCGGACGCAGGTCAGGCATTCCCTGGTCCAGCACAACCTCCACCGTATACACATTAATGTCCGGGTTCATCCAACGCATTGTGGCATCCGGTAAAAGCGCCATCTTGCGTACCTTGCCGGCAACAAACATCCCCGGAAAAGCATCCACCGTAACCCGGGCAACCTGACCTTCCCGGATCTTATCAATCGATGATTCCGGCACTTTTAATTCCACTGACATCTGGGAGATGTCCGGCAGGGTGATGATGACCTGGCGCTGATTAACGGTGGCGCCGGCCTGAATGGGCCCCTGGCGCGACTGAAAAGGATTAGCGCTGCTGGCATAAACCACAATACCCGGCTGGGTGGCGACCATCACACTTATCTCCACCTGATCCTGATAACGCTTGACCTTGTTCTGGGTAAGCTGGTAAGAGGCCTGCCGGGTCACCAAACGATTCTGAGCTTGAGACAGTTGCGCCCGGGCGTTGGCCTTAATGCGAATTAACTCTTCGCCGGCTTCCCGGAAATCAGAAAGCCGCTTAGTCAATTCCTTGGGAAAATCATAATTATTAAAAAGAAGGTAAGCGGTCTGGGCTTGTTCGGTTGCCACCACCCGCTGTTGGACCGCCAGGTTATCCGCTTCCTGTTCTCCCCGGGTGGCATAGCCCTTTTCCACTAATTTTTTGGTCCAATCCAAACGGTCCTGGTCGCGGGAAAGTTGCTCTTTGGCCAGGTCAATCGCATTCTTAAACTGTTTTACCTGGCGCTGGGCTTCACCCTCCAGGTCCGGACTGACAAAAATTTCCCCGGGCTTAACTTCCCCTTTCTGCTTCAAAACCGATTCCGTCAAACGGCTGCCCAGGTACTTTTCCAGTTCCATCCGGGCAAAAGTCAGGCTCAGTTCGCCTTTCCGGATATTACTGTCATTCTGGTTAATCTGAATCTGGTAATTTTCCCGGGCATCGGTTGCCGAGGTCTCCGCGTTCTGCAGGTTAATCTCTTCCTGGGCCAACTGCTCTCCGACCCGGGAAGAATCCAAACGTACCAGCACCTTACCGTCCTTGACGTCTGACTCGGTTACCACGGTCCCTTCCGGCACAATATCCAGAATCATGTTCTGTCCTTCAACATCAGAAATAATATCCTGGCTCCGCACCGCTTTCAGCGTTCCGCCTACCAGCACCGTCACCCTAAAATCTCCCGGTTGCACCCGCCAAACCAACTCCGTGGTCTTTTCTTTCCGGCCTCCCAGCATCAGGACGAGCAGAAAGATAAGCGCTACCGGAAGCAACCAAAAAAACAAACGTTTTCCTTTGGGGGGTACTTTAGCCCAAAATACTGATTTATTCTTTAATGTTGGCATTAGTTTGCGCATCCCAATCTCCCGTCCAAACACCGTTGCTGCCAATCTCCAGCATCTCTGCGTCCCGCAGAAAAGCCAGGTCAGCGGAAAGATAATCAACTGTTGCCGCCAGCAGGCTATTACGCGCCTGCAAACGGGCGCTCTGCGCCTCTAAAAGGTCCCGCTGGGATGCCCGGCCCGCATCCAGCAGCATATTGGTGCTCTCCACCCGCCGCCGGGCCAGCTCTAAACTGGCCTGCTGATTTTCGTAACTCTGACGAGCCTGTTCCAGATTACGCCAACCGGTGCGTATCCCCAAAGAAACGTTGTCCTGCACCAACGATAGGTTACGCCGGCTGCGTTCCTGACTGATTAAACTCTGGCGATAACTATTTCTTTCCGTCAACCGGTCAAAAGGTAACTTTAAATTCAGTCCGGCGTTGTAATCAATTTTATCCGATTCAAAATCCAGGGCTGTATTTTCATCATCCGGTGTCGCAACGCTGGTGGAACCGATAAACGAAAGGTCAGCCCGCAGATTATCCCGGGAAACCGCTACTTTACGGCCGGCATCCTCAACCGCATCCAGGGCGCTCATCAGGTCCAGCCGGTTTTGCAAGGATATCTTCAGCGCCTGCGCCAAATCCAATTGAAGAACCGGTAGAGCCCGGGTAGTTAATTCCTCGGCCTCCTTGTCGCTGAAACGAATGGCAGCGTTAGCCGGCAGGCCCAACAGAACTTTAAACTGGTCAACCTCTTCCTGGTAGATTGTGCGGGCCGTAATCATCCGCTCGTAGGCCTTAAACTCATCCTGCCGGGCCTGGTCCACCTGAAAAAGGGGCAACCGGCCGGCGTCACCCAGCATCTCGCTGCGCTGCCGGTTTGCCACCAGTTGCTGATAATTATTCTCTTCGTTGGACAAGACCATCTTCTGTTCCAGGAGCCGATAATAGTTGGTAGTAATTAGAACCGAAAAGGTACGCTGGTAATGCAAAAAAGAGCGGATGGCGTAAACGACGTCCCGTTCGGATTGGGTGAGGTTTTCCCGGGCAATCCGGCGTCCGGCGCCCCGGAAAATCGGTTGCAGGAGATTAAGGCTCAGCAATGAACCGAGCGACTCTTGCGGGTCGCCGGTCAGATACCGCAAAAAATCCGTCCCCAGGTTCAGGGTAACTTTAGCGCCGTCGGCCAGCCACTGAACAAGCGAAAGGTCACCGGAAACATTCAACTGCTCCGTGCCGGAATTCCAGCCCGCGCTGATATCCGCGCCGAAACCGGGACGGTAGCGATGGCGCTGGGCCGTGAGATTAAGCGCCTGCAGGTAAAGGCTCTCTTTCCTGTCCTGATATTCCCGGCTGTGCAAAGCCGCCAACTGCAGTACTTCCTGCAAGCCAACCTCTTTTATCGCACCCGGAGGAAAGACCGCCGGACTCTTTGGTTCAATATCAAAAGAAACCGTTGGGCCCGGTCCTTTCTTCTCCGCCAGGATACGGTAAACCTCGCGGTCCGCGCTCTCGCGATAATGCTGTGCCGAACACCCGGCCAGGTAAAATAAAAATCCGACCATCAAAAAAGACCGCCACCGATAACTCATTTTCATTTTATATTAATTTGACATTAAAAATTCTACACCGGGTAAACATGGATTCCCGCCTAATACACGCGGGAATGACAATATTTTTGTAAGACATTTATCCTCACCCGCTAAATATTTATATTAGATAATATCCGCCCGCGTTTCGTTTAATTACTACTCAAGCTGAATTGCGGAAAAGGTTTGGTTCTTGTTTTGCATAGCGCCACTGAATTTGATACAAATCGTAATAAACCCCGCCCCGGGCCAGCAATTCTTCGTGGTTGCCGGATTCCACTATTTTCCCGGCCTGAAAAACCAGGATTTTATTGGCATGCATTACGGTGGAAAGCCGATGGGCAATAACAAACGAAGTCCGGTTACGCAAGAGGTGCTCAATTGCTTCCTGAATCAGGGCTTCCGTCTTGTTATCCACGGAAGAAGTGGCTTCATCCAAAATCAAAATGGGCGGGTTTTTCAAAAGGGCCCGGGCAATAGCAATACGTTGTTTTTCACCGACCGAAAGCCTTACGCCCCGCTCCCCGATCTGATGTTCATATCCGTCCGCCAACTCAACGATAAAATTATGGGCGTTGGCCAACTTGGAAATAGCCACAATTTCATCCAGCGTCGCATCCAATCGTCCGTAGGCAATGTTTTCGATGATGGAACCGTCAAAAAGAAAGGGTTCCTGCATCACAATCCCGATATTTTCACGCAGATTTCGCACTTTTAATTCGCGCACGTTGATACCGTCGATAAAAATAGCGCCGTTTTCAACCTCATAAAACCGGGGGATCAAATTAACGGTGGTGGTTTTACCGGCGCCGGTAGCTCCCACCAGCGCCACAATTTCCCCGGGTTTGGCTTCAAAACTGACCCCGCGTAAAATTTCCTTGCCCGGCTTGTAGGAGAAATGGACATCTTGAAAAATAACCCCGCCCTTTACCGGTTGAGGCAGATTAACGGCGTTTCCTGCTTCCCGGATTTGAGGTTCCGTATCAATCACTTCAAAGATACGTTCACTCGCGGCCCGTCCGTGCTGAAGCATATGATTCACCATATTCAACTGATGGATGGGCTGGTAAAAAAGCCCCAGGTAGAAGAGGAACGAAACAATTTCCCCGGCCGATAATTTACCGGCTGAAATTACCAATTGGCCGCCGAACAGAAGCACAAGAACCGTACCGATCGAAGTGGTGGTAAGGATCGCCGGAGAGAAG
Source organism: Candidatus Omnitrophota bacterium (assembly GCA_026387085.1). GTDB lineage: Bacteria > Ratteibacteria > UBA8468 > MWAK01 > MWAK01 > JAHJUB01. Next base: position 10,473 of record JAPLMK010000082.1, on the reverse strand, counting down.
ATCGACCAGAGTTTTACCGCCTGGAGGTTGACGCCCATATAATCAGTGCTTTTTTCCGAAAACCGGCCCACCTCGTAATCTTCGCGCCCGAAACTTTTTGTTTCCCGGATACCGGAGATATTATCCTGAAGCAGCGCGCTGATTTCGCCCATTTTCCGGCGTACCTGCCGGTAAATCCGGTGCGCGCGCCGGGTGACAAACAAAGCCAGAAATAAGAGAATTGGAATGGGAATCATGGTTATCAGGGCCAGTTTCCAATTTATCCGGAAGAGGACAAAAGTAACGCCCAGCAAGGTGAGTGAAGCAACGATTATCGTGTCCACTCCGTCCACGATTACCCGCTCCACCGCGCTGACGTCATTAGTAATGCGGGACATGATGTTTCCGGTCTGGTTGTCATCGTAAAAATTAAAAGAAAGCCGCAGGAGATTCTGGTATACATCCTGCCACAAATCATAAATAACCCTCAGTCCGAGCCGGCTCATCAGAAAATTTTTCAGACCGCCCAGCGCATGGGATGTGATATATACCAGCAACAACGAAAATGAGATAAAATAAAGGCGGGGAAGGTCCTTTTTACCCAGGGCCTGGTCAATAACAACGCCGATCAGGCGGGGTGGAATTAAACTGAGCAGAGTCACGGCTACCGAAATAAAGAGGGTAAACGCTACCTGCCAGCGATACGGTTTCAGGTAACCGAAGAGCCGGACAAGATTAAGTTTCGCGCCGGGCTTATCATCTTCCGGAATTATCCGCTTGTCGAATCTGGAAAAATGACCGCCCGGTCCCCTCAATTAGCGCCTCCGGTAATCTTGAGTAATAACTCAACCATTTCCGGGTTGACCGGAAAACCCAGGGCCTGTGATTTCTTGATATTCCTTCAGCGAAGACCAGGCAATCGCCCGGCCGTAATAGGCCTCGGCATAATCAGGGTAAAGCAGAATTGCGCGGTCAAAATCGACAATCGCCTTTTCGTATTCGCCCTTAGCCCCATAGACCGTGCCGCGGACATAAGAGGCCCCGGATAAATCCGGTTCCATTTCAATTAATTTCGTGTAGCAATTAAGCGCCGTATCGTATTCCGCCTTCTCGAAAGCAGCGTTTCCCTGCTGGTACCAATCCCAGGCCGTCGGTATATTCAATTTAACCCGGAAATAAAACGATTCGGAAGAATCGTTCCATTTAGATTTTTCCCGGGCCATCGCATTCCAGCGGTACCGCCCGCCGTCTACCAAAACCCCGTCGGGAATCTTAAAATACGTCGTCTTCAACAATTTGTTCTCATAAACAATGTTTTTTACTCCGTAAGGATACCGGCTGACATAAAGCGCGTACAAATCGGCTCCGGCAACCTTTTCCCAGCGAAAAGTCGGGGTAGTTGATGTCAGCACGAAAGGATTTTCGGGCGAACCTACCCGCGGAGCAGCGCTGCACGTTAAACACGCGCTCGCCGTAAAAAAAGAAATGAAAAATAACTTCAGCGCAATCATGCGGAAAATTTTCATCTTGGCGGGTTGTTGAAATTCCTTATCCCCTGGCGCCGGCATCCTTGATAATTTGAACGATTTCCAAATGCCCGCCGACAGCCGCGGACATCATGGCGGTAACACCATCTTCCTTCTTGATATTAATATCCGCGCCACCGGCAACCAGCGCCTTTACCGTTTCAGTCCGGCCCTTCCAGCAGGCAAACATCAATCCGGTAAAGCCGATATTGTTTCGGGCGTTCAAATCCGCTTTGCCTTCAATCAGCATCCGGACTATCCCGACATGGCCGCGCGCCGAAGCCAGCATCAGAGCCGTGGTGCCTTCAATATCCTTCAAATTAACATCTGCTCCGCCTTTTATCAACATCTGCGCCGGGTCGGCAAAACCTTTTCCGGAGGCCAACATTAAAGCTGTTTCACCGGTCTGATTGCAAAGATTCGTTTCCGCGCCTCTCGCTAACAGCATCTTCACGATTTCCGGATAGTTCTGCTCTACCGCCGCCATCAGGGCGGTATTACCCTGCTCGTCCCCGGCATTAACATCAGCGCCGCCGGAGAGCAAAACATTTACCGCGTCTTCATAACCATTTTGCGCCGTAATCAGCAAAGCCGTAAGCCCACGGCTGTTCCGGACATTAACATCGGCTTTTTTGTCTATCAAAGCGCCAATTTTGGCGGCATCACCAACCTGCGCGGCTTTAATCAAACGCTTATCATTACTGATAAATAAATTTTGTATCATGCGAATTAAGACCTTTCTCCGCTATTCGCGGCGGGTGCTTTGAACCATATCTTCAATCGTAACCACACCTTCGGCTACTTTTTTCAACCCGTCCTGCCGTATTGTTATCATGCCGGATTCAAGAGCGGCGGCAGTTACCTCTTCTGTGGAAGGTTTCCGCAGGATTATCACCCGAATCCGGGGATTGATGACCATCAGTTCATACAATCCGATCCGGCCCTGATACCCGGACTGGTTGCAATTCGGGCAACCCTTGCCCCGGAAGAATTTTATTTTCCCGAACTTTTCTAAATCACCGGCCGATTCAAGCAGAACATCCGGGTCCGGCTGATACTCTTCTTTGCATTTCTGGCAGACATGGCCCACCAGCGTCTGGTTAATTACACCCACGAGCGAAGAACCCACCAGGTAGGGCTCAATTCCCATATCCAGGAGACGGGTTATCGCGCCCGGAGCGGTATTCGTGTGCAGCGTGGCAAAAACCATCTGGCCGGTCAGGGAAATCTGCATGGCAGTGGCGGCGGTTTCCGTATCCCGAATTTCACCGACCATAACCACATTCGGGTCTTGCCGTAAAATCGACCTTAACCCGGCCGCAAAAGTGAAACCGGCCTTGGGGTTTATCTGGCCCTGAGTGACTCCGGCAATATGATACTCCACCGGGTCTTCCAGCGTAATGACCTTCTTCCGGCCGGTCCGGATTTTATTAAGCGAAGCATACAAGGTAGTCGTTTTCCCTCCGCCGGTCGGCCCGGTTACCAAAACCATCCCGGCAGTCAATTCCAGCAGATGAAGGTACTGGGGCAATATCTCCGGAGAAAACCCCAGCCGGTCAAAACCCAAAACGATATTGTTGCGGTCCAAAACCCGGATGGCTGAGGACTCGCCGAAGATGGAGGGAAAGATGGAAATCCGCATGTCAATCTGCCGGTCTCCGGACCGGTAGGAAGCGTAGCCGCTCTGGGGGATTCTTTTCTCGGAAACGTCAAGGTCGGAAAGAACTTTCAGCCGGGAAATAATGCGGGAGTAAAGTTCAGCCGCCGGCGCCGGAAACTCGTAAAGTATTCCGTTAATCCGGTAACGGAGCTTGGGGCCGTTTTCCTCTATTTCCAGGTGGATGTCGGTTGCCTTGGAACTGATCGACTGGTTTACAATGTTGGCAAGTTGAGCCGCCGCTGTTTGGTCTTCCTCGGCCTGCCCCCCGCGAGCTTCCCGCCCCTCTCTCGGGCCGGACCGCAAATTAATCTTTTCGTTAAAATCTTCATTAGGCATAAAATCCTCCGGTTAAGCGGGCTTTTTGATCATTTGCAGTAATTTTTCCAAAAATCCCCGGTCAATAAGTTGCCTGCCTAACTTGTAAACAACCGCGATAATAATCAAAAATATGATGAACCTGATTAAGCCGGCCGGAATCCCCCGGCGCCGCCGCGCCCTTTTTTCTTCTAAATCATGCGACCTCCTTACAAAAACACCGGCCGTCTGCGCGCACTTATCACCACAGAAAAGGCCGTCTTCGGTTACCAGGCGGCAATCGGAACAGAGCGGTTTACCGCACTGTTTACAGCGGGTCACCGCCGGTCTTCCCGTATGAAAAAAACACTCGCCCTCTCCTGCCTTATTGGTATGCATTTTCGCTCCTCAGCCCCATGGCTTTTTGAAGTGATTCCCGGGCAATCTGGTACCGGTAAAGCGTCTCGATGTAATTTTTCCGGGCGTTCACGTAAGTAACCTGCGCGTCGGTAACTTCAATCGGGCTTCCCACGCCGGCGTCGTACCGGCCCTGGGCAATCTCAGAACTTTCCTGCGCTTGCTTCACAAGGAGTTCTGACATAGAAACACTCTCTTCTACTTCTTTTAAACTCAGGCACGCCTGCTGAACTTCAAGTATTATTGACTGCCGAAGCGATTCCTCGTTTGCCTGCAAAACCGCCTGGGCCGCCCTGGCCTCGGCCACCCGGTATTTAGTTTCGAAACCGTTAAAAATCGGCACCCCGAAAGTAACGCTGACGCCCCACCCTTCCTTAAGCGGAAACTCGTCATTGCCCTGCGAGTAACTTGCGGTTCCAAAAATAACAGGTAAATACTGCTTGCGCGCCAACCTGACCGATTCCAGCGCCGCCTCCTTCCGGACAATAATCCCTTTCAGGTCCGGCCGGTTTGCGTACGCCCGGACCAGCGCCTCTTCCGGAGTCACCTGATACTTCCGGAATGAAAGGTTGTCCGCTATTAAATAATCCGGGGCAGAAGGAACACCCATGGAATTGTTCAACATCACCCGGGCAACCTTCAAGGCGTTTTCCGCCTTGATCAACTCCAATTTTGCGCTGCTTAAATCCACCTCGGCCCGGGTAACGTCAAAACGCGGTTTGGTTCCCACGGCGAAAAACGCCTTTGCCCGGTCCAGGTGCTCTTCAAACATCCGGACCGATTCCTGAGCTACCGTCTTATTCCTTTCCGCCTTCAAGACCGCATAGTAAGCTTGTTTGATATTCAAAACAACCTGGTTTGAAACCGCGTCCAGGTCCGAGATGACAGCGCCAAGATTTAGATTCTGAATCCTTAACCGGCTACTGGTCTGACCGAAATCATAAATGTTTTGATTTAGATGAAGACCGGCAGAATAACTCAGCATCTCCGGCATGCTCGGAGGCGGAGTCATCTTGTCGTGGGAATACCGGAGCGCCAGGTTAAGCGTCGGATAATAAGCAGACCGGGCCTGGCCAACCCGGGACTGATAAATTTTAATATTGCCGGTATACGCCGCGATGTCCGGGTTGTTTTGCAATCCGACCCGGATGCATTGCTCAAGAGTAAGGGTTGAATTCTGCGCAATCAACTCTTCCGCCTGGACCGAAAAAGAACCGGCAAGAAGAATGCAAGCAACTAATAGAATAGATTTTAGCCTCACAGTAGCCTCCTGCAATAATTAAGAACGACGTCAAACCTGACCACGGAAACACGGTAACCACTGAAACACGAAAAAATGCAACTTGAAATTATTTTTAACTCTAAATGCTTTAGTTGTTCCGTGTCTCCTTAATTCCGTGCTTCCGTGGTATATCAAGCATTTTTGTGCTTGGAAAACCGCCTCAGCCACTTCTTGAAATCCTCCATATAAGTAAAAAAGACCGGGGTCAAATAAAGGGTTAATATTTGCGAAAATAAAAGACCGCCGGCTACCGCCAGTCCCAGGGGGCGCCGGCCGGCCGCGTGGGCGCCAATCCCAATCGCTATCGGCAGGGAGCCGATGAAAGCGGCCATTGAAGTCATGATAATGGGCCGGAACCTGACCAGACAACCGTCAAAAATCGCCTCTTTTCCGCTTTTCCCCTCGTTTCTCATCCCCTGGACCGCAAAATCGATCATCATAATCGCATTCTTCTTCACAATTCCAATCAGCATCAAAATCCCTACAACCGCATAAATATTCAGTTCCACCCGGAAGATTAAAAGAGCCAGCAATGCGCCAAACGCCGCGGAAGGAAGCCCGCTTAAAATTGTAATCGGATGGATAAAATCTTCGTAAAGAATCCCCAAAACGATATAAATGATTAAAATTGCTCCCAGAAAAAGCCAGAGAAAACCCCGGGCGGAGGACTGAAAAACCTGGGCTGTTCCCTGAAAGCTTCCATTAATACTGGTCGGCAGGGTTTCGACTGCTAACTTCTTGACCGCAATACTCGCCTCCCCGATTGAGATTCCGGGCTTCAAACCAAACGAGATATTTGCCGACGGAAGCTGGCCCTGGTGATTGATCGATACCGGCCCTACGCTCTGCCCCATCTTTACCACCGCGCTCAACGGAATCAAGGCGCCGGCATTAGAGCGCAGGTAAAGCTTGGACAACGACGATGGGTCCCGCTGATACTGGTCCTGTAATTCCAGTATTACGCTATACTGATCTTCCGGCATAAAGATGGTGGAAACATTGCGGGAACCATAGGCGCTGAAAAGTAAATCTTCAATCTGGTAGGAAGTAATACCTAACGCCGAGGCCTTATCCCGGTCTATCTCCACCTTGACCTGCGGGTTCCTCATCCGGAGGTCGCTGGAAACATCCTGAATCTCCTGCATCTCCTTCATCTTGCTTTCCAGTGTTTCGGTGTAACGATAAAGTTCGGCGGTATTCGGGCTTTGCAGGGTAAATTGATACGGGCTTTTCATAGAATGAGCGCCCATCGGGATTGCCGGCGGATTCTGCATAAAAACATTAATACCCGGAATCCCGGAAACTTCCCCTCTCAGCGATTCTACCACTCCGTCCGCATCCAGAACGCGCTCGGCCCTTGGCTTTAAACGCACGAACATGAAACCGGTATTGCCGGTGCCCATAAAACCGACCACGTGCATCAGCAAATCAACGTTGGAATCACGTCCGATAACCTCAGCCACCGCCTTTTGATGAAGAGCCATGGAATCAAAAGATATTCCCTGATTAGCTTCAGTCTGGACCATGAGAAAACTGGCATCTTCACTCGGAATAAAACCCTTGGGTATCTTCGCGAAAAGAAAGAAGGTGGCAAAGAGAACCGCAAAACCAACCAGGATGGTAATCAAGCGGTACTCCATAACCTTCCGCAGACTTTTTTCATACCAGAACCGCAATTTCGCCAAACTATTTTCCAGATAATCGTAAAACCGGTTATGCTTCTCTCCGGAAGTATGCGTTCTCAGAAAACGGCTGCACAGCATCGGCGTAAGAAACAGGGAAATAAATCCCGAGATAAGAATTGCCGCGCTGATGGTGACCGCAAACTCCTTAAAAATACGCCCTAACACACCGCCCATAAAAAGAACCGGGACGAAAACCACCACCAGCGAAATCGTCATGGAAATAATTGTAAATCCGATCTCCCTTGACCCGTTCAGGGCGGCCTGGTAGGGCTCTTCTTTCTGCTCCACGTGCCGGACAATATTTTCCAGCATAACGATGGCGTCGTCAACCACAAAACCGGTGCAAAGAGCCAAGGCCATCAAGGAAAGAATGTTCAGGCTGAAACCGGAAAAATACATTACGGCAAAAGTACCGACAATCGACATCACCAGCGCCGCGCCCGGAATAATTGTCGCCGGCACATTACGCAAAAATAAAAATATCACCAGTATTACCAGGAACATGGTAAGCAAAAGGGTGAATTTAACTTCACTCACCGATTCCCGGATGGATTTAGACATATCAAAGAAAACCTGCAATTTTATTGAGGCCGGCAGCTGTTCCTGGAGTTCCGGCAACAATTTCTTTACCCGGTCCACCACGGCCACAGTGTTTGTTCCGGGCTGCCGCTGAATAGCCAGTACCAAGGCGCGCTTATCATTATTCAGCCAGGCAGCCGCCCTGGTCTGCTCCACGCTGTCAATCACCCGCGCAACATCACCCAGGCGCAAGGGAGACCCGTTGCGATAAGTAATAATCAAATTACGGTAAGCGGCGGCATCTTCCAATTGTCCGTTCGATTCCACGGTAAAGGCCTTGGTGCTGCCGCTCAAAACTCCGGTGGGCAGATTTACGTTTCCGGTTTTAATGGCGGCTACCACTTCTTCTATCCCGACGGAGCGCGTAGCTAACGCCTCCGGGTCAATTTGAATCCGGACCGCATATTTCTGGGACCCGTAGACCTGAACCTGCGCCACGCCGCTCACCATGGAAAGGCGTTGAGAAATATATTTGGAAGCATAATAATTCACCGTGGAAAGAGGCAACGTTTCCGAGGTGACGGCCAAAAACAAGACCGGCTGAATTGCCGGATTAATCTTCTGGTATGAAGGCGGAGCAGGCATATCCCTGGGCAATTGATATCCGGCAATAGATATGGCGGCCTGGACATCCTGGGCCGCCGCGTCAATTTTCCGGCTGAGGTCAAACTGCAGGGTTATCTGGGTCATCCCGGTAGAACTGGTGGAATTCATGGAGTCCAATCCGGAGATGGTGGAAAATTCTTTTTCCAGCGGAGTAGCAACCGAAGAAGCCATCGTTTCCGGACTGGCCCCCGGCAGCGCAGCAGTAACCTGGATGGTGGGGAGGTCAATGTTGGGCATGTTGCTCTGCGGAAGGAGCTTCAAGCCGACAACACCGGCCAGCAAAATAGCAATGCTGATTAAAACCGTTGCTACCGGACGGCGGATAAATATTTCAGATATGCTCATAATTTTTTTGCCTGTCATCCCCGCATGTTTTAAGCGGGGATCCAATCCTGTAAGGTGTGGATTCCCGCTTACTATCCGCGGGAATGACATCCCTATTTTATATTTTTAATCTCTACCTTTGCTCCGGGAACCAGGCGCAGCTGCCCGTCGGTCACCACCGTTTCTCCCGGGCTGATTCCTTTTTCCACTACCGTCTCGACCTCCGAAACGGCCGTGGCTTCAACCAGCCGCTTTTCCACCGAAGAATCAGGTTTCACCACAAAAATAAACTGGCCGTCGCTGGCCATCTGAACCGCCGTAGTAGGAACAACCACCGCATTCTTCCGGGTGGTTAAACTTAAAACCACGCTCACAAATTGACCCGGCCAAAGCAAACTTTCCCCATTATTAAAAACGGCTTTTAGCTCAATCGTACCCGTATTGGCGCTGACCGCGTTATTGATAAAAGTAAGCGAGCCGAAGAGCGAACGCGGCTGGTTTCCGGATAAAACCGCCTCCACTTTCAACGCGCGGTCTTTCCTGAATTCCCTGACTTCAGCCAGGCGCTGCTCCGGAATGGAAAAAGCAACCAGAACCGGTTGAATCTGGTTAATAACCACCAGGGGGTTTGCGCCGTCGTTTTCCCTGATTAAATTACCCTGGTGCACCAACAGGTTCCCGGTCCGGCCGGATATCGGGGCGTAAATCGTACAGTAACTCAACTGAAGCCGGGCGTTTTCCACATCCTGGGTTGCGCCCCGAACCATCGCCTCCAGCATCGCCAACTGGGTGTGGATATTATCGTAATCGGCCTGGGCAACAAAACCTTTTTTCACCAGTTCCGCGTAACGGCGCTCTTCCACCCGGGCGTTGAGAAGTTGCGCGTTATTCCGGGCCAGCTCCGCTTCCATGCGGCTGACAATTATCTTTTTCGGTTCCGGGTCAATCAGGAAAAGTTTCTGGCCTTTGGCAACGCTCTGTCCTTCGCTGAAATATACGTCAAGTAATTGCCCGGTGGCCCGCGAAGTAACCGAAACAACGGAATAGGCCTGGACATTACCGATAGCCGTTAATTTAATGGGCACGTCCTTCGCCGTTGCTGTCACCGCAGTCACCGGCACTTTTTCGGCCGGCGGCGCTGTTTTTGTTTTCTTGCCGGAACAGCCGGAAAGAACAGCGAGGGCAGCAAACACAAAAAAGAACAAAAATAATTTTGGCAATTTCCGGTAAATCATTATTTCCTTTTTCTTTTCGGGAATAATCAAATCCATATTTTACTCCTTGATATCGCTATGTTATTTTCACCGCGGGTTATTCATGCTAAATCAGGTTTTTTTCTTTAAAACTGAGGTAGCCGGTTACGGTCACGATTATATGGTCTATCACTTCTATACCCAAAATCTTTCCGGCTTCCACCAACCTCCGGTTAATCTCCAGGTCGTCGCGGGACGGCTCCGGGTTTCCGGAGGGGTGGTTATGCGCCAGGATAACCTGGGCGGCATGAATCCGCACCGCCGGCTCAAAAACCTCCCGCGGATGAACCAGGCTGGCGTTAAGCGAACCCACGGAAATAATCTCCCGCTCTATCTCCTGGTTACGGCTGTCCAGATAAAAGACAATAAAATGCTCTTTTTTTAATTCCCTGATGTCTTTCAATTCCTTCCAGACATCTTCCGGTTTCAGAAACAGGCTGGAGATTTTTCCCTTAAGAAAGCGACGGCCCAGCTCAAAACAGGCAAGAATCTCGCACGCCTTGGCCGGACCGATGCCGGAAATTTTCCTGATTTCAGCGTAAGATATATCAGCCAGGTTTTCGGATTTACAATTCCGGATTACCCGGCCGGCCAAATCAAGCGCGTTTTCGTTCTGGCCTCCGGTCCTCAAGATAATAGCCAGCAGTTCTTTGTTGGAAAGGCGCGCCGGGCCGTAGTGAATTAACTTCTCCCGCGGCCGTTCCACCCGGGCTAAATTCCTGATCATCAACTTTCGATTCTCTGCCATCCGCGAAGATATATTAACAGTTAAATGTAATAAACGTCAAACAAATTCGCGGCCTGGTTTGACAGAAACCTTCCTTCTGCGGTATAATGATAATGATTGTCAATTTCAAGAAGGAGACTG
>JAPLMK010000072.1 GCA_026387085.1 Candidatus Omnitrophota bacterium | reverse complement strand
GTCTATACTGCCAATAACGATAAGGTCAATATCGGAAAGATAGTTTTCTGCCGATTTGGCGTAGGAGCCGTATATAAAAGAGAATTTAATGTTTTTTATTTGTTTGAGCGATTCCCTGAGACCCCCAACAACGCCCACCGTTTTGAAAACGATGCTCTTTAGTTCCGGATAAAGAGGATATTCTTTATTTACTTTAAAATATCTGGCATTTGCTTTATACTTGCTCACCAGAATTCCTTCTTCCTCCATATTGTTTATTGTTTTTTGAAAGTAACCTGGTTTTTTATTTAAAAACCTTCCGATTTCCTGCATATAAAAAGATTGTTCCGGGTTCGTGAAAAAGAGCCCCAAAAGTTCTGCCCTGGTTTTGGTAATTTGTTTCATATTTATTTTTATATATATTTTACATATAATTATATGACTTAAACATACAACAGTCAAATTCTACGGAGATTGCCGCGCTGGGATGCGCTATATTTTACATATAATTATATGACTTAAACATACAACAGTCAAATTCTACGGAGATTGCCGCGCTGGGATGCGCTAGCAATGACAACAAATAGTAAATCTACATGCCCGGTATTTTTAAGGAGGAAAGGCCGGAAAACAGAGCCCGGATCATGTTTTTGAAGAGCAGGAACTGGATTAACAGGGAAATGCAGGTAAGTGCGATGCAGGTTATGCCGGGCTTAACCCCGTCTTCTCCGTAGCGGAGCAGATAACGTCCGCCGATAAATAAGCCCAGCGGGGGAAGGAGAAAACTGAGGACATATCCGCCGGCCGGGTTGAATTCCAATCTGCCGGATTGCGGCGTAATTTGTTTAAGCAGTTCCGAGATGAGCCGATTTTTCTCGGTTTCGCTGAGGTGGGCGGAACCGTTAATTTTTTTTATCTGCTCCGACAGGTTTGTTTCAGGAGTTGCGTCCATAATAATCGATTCAATATAATTTAACGCCGGCCGCACATAACTTACCTCGGGCTAAGCAGTTTTTTTGCTTCCAGTTCACCCCCGTTTATTAAATAAAGCAGGGGCGTAGGCCGGTCCACTTTTTCCACGAACGCTGGTCGCGCGTTCCAGGGAGTTACGGAAAGCACGTTGGTCAAATCCATCCAGTATTGAAGCCGGGCCGGTTTTAAATCCCAGGTCATGTGGAAGTGGTTTGCCGGCGCGAACTGTTTATATTCCAGCATGCTGGCGTATTTTGGCACGACGAAGGTATGCGGCCAGGTGGCGGTGGATGTCTGGCAGACGGCCCGGGAAAGTTTTTCCGGCAGCGCTACGGTTGATGCTTCATCCCAGATCATGGAGAAAAGGTTGTTGAGGGAACTGAAAGCCATCCTGCCCGCTATGCCGGAAATACCTTCCGGTGTTACGAAATTGACCGAATTGCCGCCGCCCGGGAAATAGAACTGGTCTGCCAGGGGCATTTTTATCCGGCTCATAATATCTTTTACGCTTGCGCCGGGCAAAGCCGCCCAGTCAAAGGATGCGCTTCCGGAGTTGTCACCGTCTACAAAACCTTTTTTCTCCCAGATTGTGGAATTATTCAGTTTGACGTTGAGTTTTCCGGCCAGGTTTTTTATCTCCCATGGTTCCCAAACCTTCCGGAAGTCCATGAAGAGCGGGGGGTTGCCGCCGGAGAGACCGGTGAAGCAGAGCATGGTTAACAGTCCCTGGATATCGGCTTCGGTGGCGTAAGGCAGAGGCGGTTTTTTGCCATTGTGGTCAAAAGTTGAGTTGAAGAGTGATTCCATCACGTCAGCCACCGGCAAAGGTATGCCGCGTTTATCCGAACCCCATTCCAGTTGGCTCATGAAACCGCCGCCCACCGCGTTCAAGTCCTTCATCAGGTCCCGGGTGATTAAATACATCGCCAAACTCTGGTTAAAAAGTTCGCTGTCGTTTTGGTTCCTCAATTCCAGCCGTTTGCCGGTGGATTTATCAATCCAGCCGCGTAATTCCTGAAGTTCCCGTTTATCGTAAGAACCTTTCCGGAGCATATCCGCCAGCAACTTCATGTCCAGCCGGGTAATCTCAATGCCGAAGGTTTTCCGGGTGGGGAAGATGTGGGCCAGGGCGGTCTCCATGCCCATGGAGTCGTGTCCGAAGATTACCAGGCGCTTGCCGCGCAGAGTTACGGTAGTGAAAGCGGCATAGCACCAGTCAATTAACGCCTCGGCTGTTTCATCGGTCATCTTTGGTTCCGGTCCGGTATCTGGCCAGGAACCGACGTTCAGGTGTGAAAGGCGTCCGGATTGGGCAAGGGCGCCGGTGGCCGCATGCGCAAAGACCACGCCCGGTTTCGGCCCGCTGTTTCCGCAGGTCAGGTTAACCGGAGTGTTGGCGGGGAAGTGGCTGAGCAGGGAGAGCAAACTTAATTGCGGGAATGCCCAGGTATCCGGCACGCAGACCAGGACCTGCACTCCTTCGTCTTTAAATTGCCGGGCGACGATGTCGGCTTGTTTTTCTCCGTCTATTAATACCGGGGTCCAGACCACCGGCACCAGTCCGCCGTCAGGTGTTTTTATCGATTTGGCGATTATCTCGGCGGTCAGCCGGACGATGTTTGCGGCCCGGTTCCGCGAGGGCTTGTCCACCCGCGGGTCACAGGTGGCAAATACTCCGATGGCCGGCACGTTCTTTTCTGTCTTGGTGGTAAGCGGAAGTCCTTTTGCTCCCATGATTTTTTCCTCCGGAAACGTTATTTTTTGCTATTATAGTACATAAGATTAAGAAATGTGTATAGCATTATTACTTTAATTATAGTATTATATTACAATGTATGCAAATACAAAATAAATTATAACCAACATAACCTAAAATACCAAGAGTTCTTTATCAAGACCGCTGAAATCAAATGCGCAGAACTTTTTTGCAAACCATCGGCAATCGTTGATTTCCGTAGTAGATTTTAGGCACACTATGGGGCATGGTGATTTCTATAAATTCTGCTAAGCAATAATTTTGCGGCGTTTTTTGATAGTAAAGATGTTTTTGGCCAAATTGCAAAAAGAGAGAACCTTTTCAATGTACCGACTAAAGAATCCAGAGTTCCTTTTTTCCGTTAGGGCATTTGATTCCAGGAATAGTTTTGAATTCTAGTTTTTATAGCCTAAAAGAAAAAATATCACATGAACGCAAAAATAGGAAGGAAGAAAAAAAGGAGTAATAAAATTCTCCCACAGGGAAAATATAAATACAGTGAAAAGAAAAGCAATCCTTTTATCGTCAGGGAATCTTCGCCTCCTTATGGCAATTATCCACCGCCAGTTATTAATCGAAGAGAAAATAGGAGACGTTTTTCCGTAATTTCCCTATTTTCAGGTTGCGGGGGTTTAGATTTGGGTTTTATCGGTGGGTTTGACTTTTTGAAAAAAAAGTACCCGAAAAATAGGTTTGAAGTTATTTGGGCTAATGATATAGATGAATCATCATGTCAGACGTTTGCTAATTACTTCAAACGTGATGTTGTTTGTGGCGATATTGCCCAAATACTTAGCGGAAAATATTCGGCAAAATTATTTGACCAGCCCATTCCAGAAAGGGCTGATGTAGTTTTAGGTGGATTTCCTTGCCAAGATTTCAGCCACGCAGGAAAGAGGAAGGGATTCAATAGTAAGCGTGGTTTGCTTTATCAAAGCATGGCGGAAGTTATCAAAAGAACTAAACCGGTTTTATTTGTTGCCGAAAACGTTCGAGGACTTCTTACGATGAACGGCGGAGAAGCGATACAAACGATTATTAAAGATTTTGAAAAATTGGGTTACCATGTTGTTTATAAACTACTCACGGCCGCTGATTACGGAGTACCGCAAACACGAGAAAGAGTTATTATTGTTGGAACAAGAAAGGACAAACTTCCGCCTTTTGAACATCCAAAACCTATTTTAGTCAAGAAAAATTGGATCAATTTAAAACAAGCTATCGGTGATTTGGAGAAAGTGGAGGAAGGAAAAGTCGCTAATCATTATTGGTCAAAAGCGAAAAAGAACAATGGGCAAGGAAATTCGTTCGTGTCGGCGGATAAGCCGGGGCCAACAATGCGCACGGAACATCACGGAAATATAGAGTATCATTGGAACGAAAAAAGAAGACTATCGGCGAGAGAGGCGGCGCGGATTCAATCTTTTCCAGACGATTTTATTTTTTATCCGTCTACTTCTTCGGCTTATAAACAGATCGGCAATGCCGTGCCGCCTGTTTTAGCTTGGTACGTCGCTACGACGATCGAGAAATTCTTAGATGAGAATTTGAAATAACTATGATTTATGTTGCGAAACCTAACGCCAGAGAAAAAGATTTTACCGGTTTACTTGAGAAATCAAGAAAGCTAATTCTCGCTTTTTTGGGCGGTAAACAAAACATCTCGTCGACTTATTTTGAGACGATTGTTTTTGAACAAATGTGTGAAGCGGCGAAAGGCACAACTTTTGAGGGAAAGGTTAAACAAACGGGAACATATATCTTCCCCGACATTGTCGCAAATAAATATTTTGGAGTTGAGGTTAAAATGACAGTTAACGATCATTGGACCTCGACTGGAAATAGCATTCTTGAATCTTCACGAATCGAAGATGTTGAAAGAATTTATATCGTATTCGGAAAATTCGGCGGTAAGTTAGACATTCGCTATCGAATTTATCAAGAATGTCTACCGGAAATTAGCGTTACCCACTCTCCACGCTACCGAATAAACATGGACTTGCCTTTAGGCAAATCAATTTTCGATAAAATTGGCGTTGATTATGACACGCTACGGAATGACCCTAACCCAATTCAAAAAATCAAGGATTACTATCGCTCGCAATTGAAAGAGGGTGAGGAATTGTGGTGGATAGATCAAGATGGGGATGATAAGGCGGTAAGTCCGATAATTAAACCTTTTAGAGGTTTAAGCGACAAAGAAAAAGAAAATTTTGTTGTTGAAGCGATGATTCTTTTTCCCGAAATATTTGGCAACAGCAATACAAAATTTGAACGTGCGGCCGCTTATCTTATTGCTGAATATAACGCCGTATCAGCTAATTTGCGAGATCTATTTACAGCAGGCGGAAAAGTTAAATTAAAGATTAGAGCGAAAAGCGTTTTGGTTTCGCAGTTAGCTTATCGCTTGCACTATAGGGCGAAAGCAATTGAAAAGAAAATTGAGGAGATGGATGGCAAAACCCTCGTTTATTATTGGCGAAGCGATAAATTGGAAAAAGATCGTCTGAAACAGTGGAAAAAACTTTTAAACGCAAAATTTGTTCTCGTTAAGTCAGATGTTTTCGTTTCTGATATTTTTGATGCTGGACTTTTATGAGAAAAACGAAAAACTACCTAAATAGAAATTTCAAAAAAAAGCGGAGCAAAGACTTACTTCCGACAAAAAAGCGGTCGGAGTTAATGGCAAAAATCCGCTCCAGAGACACCAAGTTCGAACAAGAATTTATCACTTTTTTGCGAAAATTTACTCGCAAAAAGTTCCAGACAAACGTTGCTTTAATTAAAGGAAAACCGGATATTGTTTTTCAGGGGGATAAGGTTTGCATTTTTCTTGATAGTAATTTTTGGCACGGATGGTATTATCCTCGTTGGAAGCATTTGTTAAAAAATGATTTTTGGAGAGACAAAATAGAAAATAATCGCAAGCGTGATAAAAAAACAACATTATATTTACGGAAGAATGGCTGGATAATTTTACGTTTTTGGGAGCATGAAATTAAAGCAAACCGGAGTAAAATTATAAAACATATTACCGAACATATAACAATATAGTTAATAATTTTTTAGCAAATGGGCCAATTTGATGAAAACAGGATTTACAAATCCACACTCTGGGAAATAGGTTTTTTTTAGTTGGTTGCTACAAGACCTGACGTTTTCTCTGCTTATTTTAAGAGACGGGTACCCTTTTAAAAGATCTGTAAAGGGGGCAGACCCCTCTTAAATTTTCCTCCCGGACGCAAGGATATTTTTCCCTCACGTATCCCTTGGTTTCTAATCCAGTGGATTTTTATTTCACAGTCGGGCTTTGTTCGAGTGTTGTTTCAACAGCAGACGAAGTACGTTGGTGACTGAAAATCGGGGTAACCGGATGAAATTCAAACCTCTTTTCAGTCCTTATAAAATCCGGTTGGCGGATAATATTTTATCTTAAAGTTTAACATAAACAATAATTTCTCTGCAAAATAGCCAGGAAAGCAAGAGGTAAGGCGGGAGACGGTAGTGACGCGCTGCGGAAAAGTTATCCCTGCGAGATTTTCAGAAAATGGCGGTTGATTGCACGCTTTCCTAATTTTTGACGGCAAAGCAATAACATTGATTGACAAGCCCGCAATAACTAGATATGATAAGGAGGGGTAATCGTTTCCTGTCTATTTTTTCAGCAGGCGCGTTTTCAAGGTCTTGGGCGACCGATGTAAGGAACGGGAGGACTTTGTGACATCAAAAGAATTAGTACGGCGGGCAATTAAATTTGAGAAACCGGAGCGCCTTCCGTTTACCGGCAGTATGAGTGAAACAGATTTTTCCGGAGATACGGTAGCTCTTTTTCCTGACCTCAAATATAAATGGTGGCTTGGGGGAGGCGGAACCGATGAATGGGGGTGCGTCTGGGGAGTGAAGCCGGGAAACAAAGATATGGGACAGGTGGAAAACATCGTTTTAAATAAGATTGAAGATTTTGCTTTGTTGTCTTTGCCAAACGCAAAAGAGCCGGCACGTTACGCGGGATGGGAAAATATATTAGAACAGGCAGAAAAGGAGAACAAATACGTAGTTTGCTGTAACGGCCCCTACCTTTTGGAAAGAGCGCATTTTTTACACGGATTTGAGAATATGCTGATAGATATTATGCTTAATCCGGAAACGGCGCAAGCTTTCCTGCGTTACATAGCCGGATACCATCTCGATACTCTCCGGTATATCCAGGAACATTTCCCGGGCAGGATTCATGGTTACAGGGGAACGGATGATTGGGGCACTCAAACCGCTCCGCTGGTATCTCCGGAGACATTTGTTCAGGTATTTAAACCGGTCTATTCTGAAATATTTAAAAGCATTCATATTACCGGAATGGATACATGGATGCATTCCTGTGGACAGAATTTTAGCATTATACCGCATTTGATTGAAGCCGGCCTTGATGTTATTAACCTGATGCAGCCCGGTTTGTTTCCGGTTCTAAAACTCAGGGAATTAAAAGGGAATATCTGTTTTGAAATATGCGCCGATATTCAGACTACTCTGCTTAAGAATGACAAAATAGCCGTTTCAAGAGAAATCCGGGAGATTTTGGATGCCTGTTGTTCTGAAACAGGCGGACTGATTGAAGCAAAACTTGATCGGATGTGTTATGAAGGGAGTAGGTTGAGCCGGGAAATTGGTGAATTCTGTCACGAGGAATATCGCAGGCAGGACCCGTTTGAAAATAGTTAAAATGGAGGAAAACTTATGCGTAAGGAGCACGAGATAATTTTCAATAGTTTTAATTCCGTACATTATTCAAAGCGAATTACCGTATATATTGTACCGCCGGAAATAACGGATAAAAATACCGGTGTTATGCATTTCGCGCATGGGTGGGGCGGGAACCGTTTTCAGTATCAGGAAATGCAAAGAGAGTTTGCGAACCGGTACAATCTGTTTTGTATTGCTACCGAATATCGCCAGAGCGGATTTGACTTCGACTCAACTACCGGTATCGGAACCGATGTGCCATACGATGCGAGTAACGTGCAGGTGGTGGACTGTCTTAACGCGGTTAGAAAAACCCTCGAAGTATATCCTTCCTTAAATAAAAGGAGAATTATCAGTTTTGGAGGAAGCCAGGGCGGCCATATTGCCGTTTTGATGAGTATCTTCAGTCCGAATACTTTCGCGCTGGTGATTTCCGCATCCGGTATTTCGCACATTACGCCGGAACTGGCGGGCTGGGCGGGACGGGATTTTTCCGAAGACGAACTTGTAATTAGGAATGTTGTAAAAATGGCGTCCCTTGTTTCGTGTCCGGTTGTTTTAATGCACGGAACGGCTGATACGGAACTCTCTGATAGGCATACGCGAAACCTGGAAGATGGATTGCGTGCTGCGGGAAAAGAATTGCGGGTGAAATACTATGAAGGCGGCGGGCACTCCCTGGCGCCGGTATCAGACCGGAAATCGGCTACCGTAGAATTGGCTGATGATTTGCTGAAGAATGCACGGAATGAAAAACCGCTTGATTTTGACGAACAGAGAAAAATAATCATTTCCTGCGCAAAAAAGAAATTTGTAGCGGTTAATTTCCGTTTTGTGGGATCATTTTCTGCGGGCATAAATTTCTCCTTAAATGATGAGCCAAAAACATCCATTCTTTGGGTTCGAACCCTTTCTCTCGAAGAATGTTGTCGGGATTTGCCCGACGACGTGTCCGGCGAAGCCCGCCTTCGTTAAAACTACAGCGGACGAAGTCGGGGCGACTGGATTCGAACCAGCGACCTCTTAGTCCCGAACCAAGCGCTCTAACCAGGCTGAGCTACGCCCCGACATTACATTTAAGCTGAGATATCTTTATTCCGTTGTCCAACTTCAAAATAAGCTGGGTAAATGTCATTCTGAGCGGTAGCGAAGAATCTCGCAGTTAAGTACAGATCCTTCGCAACTGCGGCTCAGGATGACAACATATTTTACGGCTTAGGATGACAGATTATAAATGGTTTGGAACGACAAAAATATATTTCAGAGAAGAGTATTACGGAACGATAACGCGCTCTTCAGTTATTATTTTATCAATTTTTGCGTCTTTTGCCAAGTCCGGTATCTTTTCTTTCAGGATTTGGAACTCATAGGCGAGCGCAATTTTTTTAATTGCCGGAGGTACTTGTCGAAGGAAACGGTCGTAGTATCCGCCGCCGAAACCGATGCGGCAACCGGTTTCATCAAAGGCGATTCCGGGCATAATGACCAGGTTGATTTCAGAGGCGGGCAGCAGTTTACAATTCTCGTTTGGTTCTGGGATTCCGTAGGCGCCGGCGCATAAATCAGACAGGTCTTTTACCAGGTAGAAGGTAAGCGCGCGAGTGCGGATATTAGTTTTGGGCAGCCCGATTTTTTTGGCGACGCTTAACGCTTCTTTGATCAGGTTCATGGTATTTACTTCGTTCCGGAAGGAGGCGTAAAGAGCAATAACTTCGGCTTTTTTGAAATCCGGGTCGTGCAGGACGCACTTCTTAATGCGTTCGCTTCGCGCGGCAACCTCTTTTTCCGTAAGAGATTCCCGTTTTTTACGGGCGGCACACCGCATTGCCATCTTTTGGTCCAGCGCTTTTTTAAGTTCTTTCAGATTTTCCATCCTGGTTTTAATCTCCTTTTCTTTTCCTTCTTCCGTCGGGAAGTAATAACGCCGTTCTTCCGAAATATACGCTTGGGGCACGAAATGGCCGGGGAATTGGTGCGGATATTTATAACCCTGGCCCCGGCCCAGGGTTTTGGCTCCCTGATAACTGCCAACCCGGAGGTAGGCCGGCGTCGGCAGGATTTTTCCTTCCCGAACATCTTCTGAGGCTTTTTCCAGCGCCAGGTAAGCGGCGTTACTCTTTGGGGCGCAGGCAAGGTAGGTGGTTGCCTGCGCAAGCGGGATTCTCGCTTCCGGCATTCCGATGAAATCGGTTGCCTGGAAGGCGCTGACGGCAATCGGGAGCGCAGCCGGGTCGGCGTTGCCGATGTCCTCGGATGCCAGAATTACCAGGCGCCGGGCGATGAAGCGCGGGTCTTCACCGCCCTCCAGCATCCGGGCCAGGTAGTATAATGCCGCATCAGGGTCAGAACCGCGCACGCTTTTAATGAAAGCTGAGATGGTATCAAAATGTTCGTCTTCAACCCGGTCGTAACGGATTATCTTTTTAGCCGTAACTTCCCGGGCGATTTTTTGGTCGATGAGGATTATGCCTTCGGAATCAGCCGGGGTGGTTAAGACCGCCACCTCCAGAGAATTAAGCGCCCGTCGGGCGTCGCCTTCCGCGGATTTCGCCAGGTGTTGAAAGGCGGCATCAACAATTTCCACCCGGTAATTACCTAATCCCGATTCTTTGTCGGCCAGCGCCCGCTTGAGAATTTTGGTGATGTCCTGGTCGGTGAGTGTTTTCAGTTCAAAGACCTGGGACCGGGAAAGCAGGGGGGTATTCAGGGCAAAGAAAGGGTTGTGGGTGGTTGCACCGACCAGGACGATGTTTCCCTCTTCCACGTCTTCCATAAAGGCGTCCTGCTGGGCCTTGTTGAAGCGGTGAATTTCATCTACAAAGAGGATGGTTTTGCGGCTCAGTTTTTGCTTTCTTTCCCGGGCTCCGGAGAGCACCTGCCGTATTTCGCTGACTCCGGCGGTCACGGCATTCAATCGTTCAAAGATGCCTTGGGTGTGGTTGGCGATTATGTGCGCCAGGGTGGTTTTGCCGGTTCCCGGCGGACCGAAAATGATGATGGAGGCAACCCGGTCGGCGAGGATGGCCCGGGAAAGGAGTTTACCTTCGCCCAAAATCTCTTCCTGACCCACAAACTCCGCCAGGGTTTTCGGACGCATCCGGAGGGATAGCGGCGCTTCTTTAAGGTCTTTTTTTTCTGCTTCGGGAAAGAGGGTATTCATGCGCGGAAAACTATTTAGACAAAAAAATCCCGTCCTGCCGTTGGAGAAACCCCTCTGAACCCTTCCAATAGGTGGGTGTCGTCGTAAGATGTTTTCCGCTTCCCCTTTTCAGGGGCGTGCGGTCTGCACCTTAATTCTGACTCCCAAAAGAAGAGTGTTGGCTCAGGGAAAAACTCCTGGCGCACAGGACAGGATTTTATCTTCTTTAAGTATCCGCTTCAATTTTATACCTCTTTAAACCTAATGTCAATAGGCCGGTGACTTTGTAAAAATCTATATCAAGATGGTATCATTATAGGCATGTGCCGGATAATTTTGGGCGGAAGCGGAGGCCAGGGTATCGTTACCCTGAGCAAACTTTTGGCGATTGCCGGGATGAATGAGGGCCGGGCGATAAGTTGCTATCCGATTTACGGAGCCGAGATGCGCGGCGGCTATACTTTTGCCACGGTTATTATTTCGGGGACCGAAATTCCCTCTCCCATTGTTTCCGAGGCTGATCTGGGTATCTTCCTGGACCAGTTTGCCTATGAATACCTGGAAAAGATGGTGACGCATAAAGGCGTGCTTGTTATCAATGCCGACTTGGTTAAAACGAAGGCGGAAAAGAGGCGGTTGTTTCCGATTTTGGCTGATGAGATTGCCCGGAAAGTTGGCGACCAGCGAGCCGCCAATATGGTTGTGGCCGGATTTCTGGCCAGAAGGGCTGAGAAATATCCGGGCCTAATCCATCCCTTTCCGTTATTGAAAAGTTTGAAAGAAGCCCTGCCGGCGGTCTTCCCGGGCAAACCGGCTGCTGTTGCGCTCAGCGAAAAGGCACTCCTTTCCGGATATCAGACTACCTGAAAAAACGTTTGTCATTCCCGCATGTCTTAGGCGGGAATCCATTTCTTTAAGGTGTAGATTCCCGCTTACTATCCGCGGGAATGACCGCATAGAGAGGTGTTCGTCGTGGCTAAATACTGTTCCGTTGTTTTTCCTCTTTCAACCCGCCAGGTTTTTTCTTATCAGACCGGAGAATTTTCCGAGACAATCAAGGTTGGCCAGCGGGTCTCTGTTCCGTTTGGAAGGCGCGAGGGCACCGGTTTCGTGGTCGAACTTTTCGACCAATTGCCTGATGTGCCCAACCTTAAAACGGTGAACCGGTTGATTGATACGCAGCCCCTTGTCTCGGATAAGGTGTTAATGCTGGCTAAATGGATGGCCGATTATTACTGTGCTCCCCTGGGTGAGATTCTGAGGTTTGTTTTAACCGCTTCGGTCCGGCCGCCGAAAAGAGAATTGGTTACGGAAGAGGTTTTCTACCAGGGAATTTTAACCGGCGTGGCACAACAGGTTGCGACACCGGAACAAAATAAGGTCCTGGAGGATCTGAAGGTTCTCCTGGCCGCTTCGGAAAAAGGAACGGTTTTATTGCAGGGGGTGGCGGCCAGCGGTAAGACGGAAATTTACCTCCAATTAGCGGCTTTTGCGGCTGATGCCGGCGGACAGGCCCTTATCCTGGTTCCGGAAGTTGTGCTGGTTCCGCAAACCGAAGAATGGGCCCGGGAACGGTTTGGAGACCGGGTGGCGATTCTGCACGGACGGCTCACCCCGTCGGAGCATTACCGGCTTTTGTGCAAGGCAAAAGAGGGGAAAGTTTCCGTCCTGATTGGTACGCGTTCCGCGCTCTTTGCTTCTTTGCCGGACTTGAGATTGATTGTGCTGGACGAAGAGTTTGACCGTTCCTACAAGGAGACCCGGACTCCGCGTTACCACGCCCGTGATGTGGCGGTTAAAAGGGGCGAGATTGAGGGCGCCCTGGTTGTTCTGGGAAGCGCGACGCCGTCGCTTGAAGCTTATCAGGCCGCGAAAGAAGGCCGGTATGCTTATTTTTCCCTTACGGAACGTATCGTCAAAAATCTTTCCTTTCCCGAAATCCATATTGCTGATTTGCGTCTTTCCGGAACCGTTGCTCAGAAGAGGCGGCGTCCGATAATTTCCTCAACATTGCGCGCTTTGTTGGAAGAAAGATTGTTGAAGGGAGAGCAGTCGATTATTTTTATCAACCGTCGCGGTCATGCCACCTATCTTTTCTGCGAGGACTGCGGTTATCTTTTCGCTTGCCCGGAGTGTGCGGTTACGCTCGTGTATCATCACACCACCGGTGAACTTTACTGCCATTACTGCGGTTACCGGAAAGACCAGCCCCAGGATTGCCCGGATTGCAAGGGGAGCCGGTTGGGCCGCTCCGGAGTCGGTACTCAATTGGTGGAGAAAGAGTTAAACCGGCTCTTTCCGGATAATAGCATTTTGCGCCTTGATTCCGACGCGCTTAACCGGAAGGAAGGGCTTGATTCGGTGCTTGATTTCCGGGACGGAAAATACCAGATTATGGTCGGCACCCAGCTGGTTACCAAAGGCCACCACTTTCCCCTGGTTACCCTGGTTGGTGTTTTAGGTTCGGATGTTTTGCTCAACCTGCCTGATTTCCGGGCGGCGGAACGTTCGTTTCAACTCCTCTGTCAGTCGGCCGGCCGCGCCGGACGGAACCTGCCTAATGCCGAGGTTTACATTCAGACCTATTATCCGGACCACTATGTTTTTTCCAGTCTTCCCGGATTTAAATTTGAGGAATTTTACGAGAAAGAACTTTTCTTCCGAAAGGAAGCCGGTTACCCGCCTTTCGGTTTTTTGGCCAACATTCTTTTTGCCGGAAAACGCGAGGAGACGGTTCTCCGGAAATCCGGCCAATGGGCGGAACAGGCCAATAAAATATCAGGAGAGATGGAGATAGAAGTGCTGGGTCCGGCGGCTTGTTTCCACAAAAAGATGCACCGGTCGTACCGCCGTCATCTTATTTTGAAGTCCGCCAAGCCGGGCCGGATTCAGGAATTTCTCCGGTCATTACCGGACAAACAGATTTTTGATAAAGGGGTTACGGTTGATATTGACCCGGTTGATCTGTTCTGATGCCGACTCGCCTTCATTCATATAGCGGCGTTGGCCGCGTCACCAGCTTCCTCGGCGTACTTCCATGTACGCCTCGTTGCTGCTTCTTTGCCGCCTTGCTCTATTTTTGAATGCGAATCGGCATGAGTGCAAAAAATGAAAAAATTTGACACTATTCTTTCTGCTTGCATGCTCTGCCCGCGGGGCTGCCGGGTAAACCGGTTGGAAGGGGAAAAAGGTTTTTGCCAGGGAGGAGCACGGGCGAAGGTAGCCAGCCATAACAGCCATTTCGGCGAAGAGCCGCCAATTTCCGGTTCCCGGGGCAGCGGTACTATTTTCTTTTCCGGATGCACCCTGCACTGTCTTTTCTGCCAGAATTATCCGATCAGCCAATTAAGGGAAGGCAGGGAGGTTTCTACTCCGCAGCTGGTCCGGATGATGTTATTGCTTCAAAAGAACGGTTGCCATAATTTAAACCTGGTTACACCCACTCATTTTGTGCCGCAGATTTTGGAGGCTATTCAGCAGGCTGCGATCGAAGGTTTTAAACTTCCGATTGTTTATAATACCAGCGGTTATGAGACGATGGAGACCCTGAAACAGCTGGAAGGAGTTGTATCTGTTTACCTTCCTGATTTAA
The DNA here is from genome assembly GCA_026387085.1 of Candidatus Omnitrophota bacterium. Lineage (GTDB taxonomy): Bacteria > Ratteibacteria > UBA8468 > MWAK01 > MWAK01 > JAHJUB01. Next base: position 1,559 of record JAPLMK010000072.1, on the reverse strand, counting down.
AATATGGAAATGATAAGGCCGGCGCGGATATATCCGGAGTTAGAGATTATTTTACTTTTGCCGGTCCGGCAATTAAGGAAATGTATCGTCAGGTTGGTAATTTGAAGGTTGATAAAAAAGGTGTAGCGCAAAGCGGTTTGATTGTGCGTCACCTGGTCTTGCCGGATGACCTTTCCACAACCGGGGAGGTGCTCCGTTTTTTGGCTGATAACGTCTCTTTAGATGTGACCGTAAGTTTGATGGCCCAGTATTTTCCCGCACACCAGGCGCAGTTTCACCCTGAATTGAATCGCCGGGTTACGGCCCGGGAATATTGCAAGACGGTGAAACTGGCTCAGGTCTTGGGTTTACATAATCTGTTCATTCAGGAAATTTCGGAGTTTTAGACAGATTTTTAAGAACTTTTCAACAACCTATGCACAGAGAAAAACAGAAAATATCTCGAGGGTTATTTGTCACCGTTGAAGGCACCGACGGGTGTGGCAAGAGCACCCAGCTTCGGATGGCGGTAAAACATCTGAAATTGCTGGGTTACCCGGTGCGCGTTTTCAAGGACCCGGGCGGTACCAGGGTCGGAGAAGAAATCCGGCGAATTTTATTGGCCAAGAAGAGCCGGCGTGACCCGATCGATTCGGTTGCCGAAGCCCTGCTTTACCTTGCCAGCCGCCGGGTTTTGGTCTCCCGGTTAATTGAGCCTGCTTTGGCCCGGGGTAAATTGGTGCTTTGCGACCGGTTTACCGATTCAACTCTTGCCTATCAGGGGTTTGGCCGGGGCTTGTTCTTGCCGGAACTCAGGACGTTGTGTTCTTTTGCTTCCGGCGGCCTGAAGCCGGACCTGACTTTTTTACTGGATATCGATCCTGCCGTTGGTTTGACCCGGGTTAAGGGAACGGACCGCATCGAGGCGCTCGGTTTGGCGTTTCAAGAGAAAGTCCGCCGGGGATATTTGGAGTTGGCCCGCCGGGAACCAAAGCGCATCAAGGTCATTTCCGCCGACGGTTCTCCGGGAGAGGTTTTTTCCCGGATTTTGCCCTATTTAGCGAGGCTGAAAGCCTCGCACTACGTAAAATAGTAGATTGACGTAGTGCGACCCTTTTTCGCCTGAGACGAATACGCCTCCGGCGTACAGGGTCGCCCACCAATATCAATTATGACTATTACCGAAAGCCAGGAATTGTTACTCAAAGCGGTTAAGGCAAACCGGCTGGCGACCGCTTACCTGATTATCGGCGCGGAAAAAGAAGAGCGACGCAGCCTGGCTAAATTTTTAATTCAGGCGCTTTTTTGCTCCGAAATTACGCCGGGTTCTTTGCCCTGCAACCACTGTTCCGCCTGCCGGAGGGTGGCGGAAGAGAAGCACCCGGACATCTTTATCATTCAGGGTGAAGGCGCAAAGGGTTTTCTTTCTATTGAGCAGGTCAGGCAGTTGAAATCGGAAATTTACCTTTCACCCTATCAGGCGGAACACCGGGTTTATCTTTTGGAAATAGAGGCTATCCGGGATGAGGCCGCCAACGCTTTTTTGAAGACCCTGGAAGAACCGCCCAAAACAGCGATTG
>JAPLMK010000125.1 GCA_026387085.1 Candidatus Omnitrophota bacterium | reverse complement strand
TGTTTTAACGGAACTATCAAAATAAGGTCTAATATCAGGTTGGCGGCAATGCTTAAAAGTCCAACCTTAACCGGTGTCGTGGTATCTTTCAGGGCATAGAATGCCCGGGTTAATACAATATTACCGCTGTATCCGAAAAGGCCCAGAGAGAAAAAAAGGAGCGCGATACCGGTTGCCTGGGTGGATTGGCTGGTAAAAAGTCCTCGCTGGAAAAGAACCTGGATAATCGGTTCCCGAAAAAAAACAAGGACGAAACTGGCCGGAATAACCAGTAAAAAAGCTAATTTAAGAGAATAAGCAAGTGTCTCCTTCATCTGCTTTAAATTTCCTTCGGATACCTGCCGGGACATTGAAGGAAGGGCAACTGTGCCCAGAGTTACCGCAAAAATACCCAAAGGCAGTTGCATCAGCCGGTTGGCGTACCAGAGGGAACTGACCATTCCGGGAGCGATAGCGCTTGCCAAGAAATAATCCACCATCAGATTGATGGGCGTAACCGCGACGCCGATGATAACCGGCGTGAGTAATTTACCCATGCGCACCAGAGCCGGATTCTTCAGGTTGAATGTCGGTTTGAGGGAAAAACCCCGGCGCCAGAACGCCGGCACCGGTATGAAAAATTGGGCGGCCCCTCCTACCAGCAAACCGATAATCAGTCCGTAAGTCCTGCTTTCAAGGCCGGTGCCGAACAAAGGCGCGATGGTAACCAGGCTCAATATCCAGAAAAGGTCAAGACCTAGGGGCGCCAGGGCTGGTCCGGAAAAATGGCCCAGGGAATTAAGGACACCCATCACCAGGGCAGCCAAGGAAACAAAAACGAGGTAAAAAATGGTGAACCTCAGGAAAGAGAACATCAAAATAATTTTCGGACTCAGCGGAAAAAATCCGGTCAGTCTTGCTGCGACTAAGAAAAAAAGCGAAAGGGAGAGGGTAAAGCAAAGGCTGGCGCCCAGCGTGTCGCTGATAATTTTCTGGGCATCTTTCTTTTTTTCCGGGGAGAGGTAATCGGCAAAAACCGGGATGAACGCGCTGTTTAAACCGCCTTCGGCCAGGATTCCCCGGAAAAAGTTGGGAATCATAAAAGCCAGCAGAAAAGCGTCATAGACCAGGGTTGTTCCGAAGAAATAGGCGCTGAACATCTCCCGGCCGAGCCCGGCAACGCGTACCAGGATAGTAGCCAAGCTCACCATACCGACGGTTAAAATAATTCTTTTTTTATCCATCTGCCCTTTATTATAGTGTTTTCGCCCCTGATTTGACAATTCGCTTGCGCTTCTGCGAAAATTAAAGGAATGGTAACCAAAAGGATTATACCGTGCCTAGACGTGAAAGACGGCCGGGTGGTAAAAGGCATCAATTTTCTGGATTTACGAGATGCCGGCGACCCGGTGGAAATCGGGGCGGCTTACAGCCGGGAGGGGGCGGACGAACTGGTCTTCCTGGATATCACCGCCTCCTTTGAAAAACGGGGAACCTTGCTGGAAATTGTGGAAAAGACCGCCGGCTCCGTTTTTATTCCGTTGACCGTCGGCGGAGGTATCAGGAATATCAATGACATTAAAGAGATTTTGCGGGCCGGCGCGGATAAGATTTCCATCAATACCAGCGCCATTGAAAATCCGGGGTTGATTAGCGAAGGCGCGGATAAATTCGGCAATCAGTGCATCGTGGTTGCGATTGACGCTAAAAATATTAGTCCGGGAATCTGGGAAGTTTATACCTATGGGGGCCGGACACCAACCAAAATTTCGGCGGTGGAGTGGGCGCGGAAAGCAGTTCAATTGGGCGCCGGGGAAATTCTCCTTACCAGCATGGACCGGGATGGCACTAAATCCGGCTATGACATAGAACTGACCCGGGCTATTTCGGAAGCGGTAACGGTTCCGGTAATCGCTTCCGGCGGCGCAGGCAATCTCCAGCACCTTTTTGAGGTTCTAAATGAAGGAAAAGCGGATGCAGTCCTGGCTGCCAGCATCTTTCATTACGGGGAATATACCATCGGTCAGGCCAAAGAATATCTTGCCCTTAAAGGCATCTCCATTCGCCCAATTTAATGGGTTATATCCTTTACAACATCCTGCTGGTCTTATCCTTCCCGTTATTTGCCTGCATCTCTTGGCGGCGCCATTGCCGCCGGGGCGGTCAAAAGAACGATATTTTCAAGCGTTTCGGACTTAACCTGTCTCCCGACATTCCTTTGGGTTGCGTCTGGATTCAGGCGCTCTCCGTAGGAGAAGTTACCCTTGCCCGCGTCCTGATTGATCTTCTCCGGAAAGAAAGCTCATTACCTATCTTCCTCACTACCACTACCATTACCGGATTTAGAACTGCGCAGCGGCTGCTTCCGGAAATTCCCATCACCTATTTTCCGTTTGACCTGCCTTTCATCTGGCCGTCATTTTTACGCCGCTGCAAACCCCGGATTTTCATCAGTTTAGAAACAGAATTCTGGCCGAATCTCCTGCTTGCTTTAACACGACGCCGTATCCCGTCAGTTCTTCTCAATGGACGCTTTTCGCCCAACTCCTACCGCCGCTTTCGAAAAGTTAGTTTCATGACTACGCCGGTTTTTGCTCAGTTTCAGGGAGTTGGTATGCGCAGCCGCCGCGAAGCGGACTGGATTATAAACCTGGGAGTTTTACCGGAGCGGGTAACCGTAACCGGTAATATCAAATATGACGTGGTCTTCCGGCAGGCGGAAGGGATAAAAACAGAAGAAGCACGAAACGAATTTCTGCTGACCGGTCCCAGCATTGTTTTTGGCTCAATTCATCCGGAGGAAGAAGCGATGGCCGTTGAAGTTTCCCAAAGATTATTGTCTCAACTTCCGGACCTGAAAATAATACTCGCGCCCCGGCACCTGGAACGCAGTAACCTGGAAACAATTTTTCAAAAAGAAAGATTGCGATACCAGAAATTTTCTTTACTGCGCGCTCCTTTTAGCGAAAACTTTTTGTTTCTAAATGTGATGGGCCGGCTTAACCGGGCTTACGCGGTGAGTTGCGCGGCTTTTGTCGGAGGCAGTTTAACGGTCTTTGGCGACGGCGGGCACAATCTGGTGGAACCGGCGGTCTTCGCAAAACCGGTAGCATTCGGACCGCACGCCTGGAACTTTAAGGAAGAAGCGGAGATTCTGCGGAAATCCGGCGGCGGAGAACTAGTTCTTGACGCCAACGGTCTCTATATTTTCTTTTTACGCTGCCTTTCCGAACCGGACCGGGCAAAGGAATCCGGTGCAAAGGCCTACCAGGCCATCAGCCGGGAAACCGGCGCCGCCGAACGTTCCCTGCCGATAATCCGGAAAGCGCTTTCTTCCAATTAGCACCCTTCTTGGTTTATAATATAGCGGAGAGCAGCGAAAAATAAAGAACGCGGAGAAAAAATGAGATTAGGAGTTGTTGGTTTCGGCGGAAGAACCAGTAGCCTGGTTTACGGACCTTTCCAGGAAACCGCGCCTGATGTTCGGGTAGTTGGCGTGGTGGACCCGGACGAAAATGGCGCGCGTAAAAAACTTTCCGAAACGGATAATAAAGAAGCGGTTTTTTACGAAACACTTGAAGCGATGGTCCGCAAAGCAAAATTGGACGCGCTGGTTATCGGGACGCGCTGTAATCTTCACGCGCCTTATGCCATAAAAGCAGCAAAGTTTGACATACCGCTTTACCTTGAAAAACCGGTCGCTGTTTCCCTGAAACAGGCAAACGACTTGGAAGATGCTTTCGAGAAATCCAAATGCAAGGTGGTAGTAAGCTTTCCTTTAAGAACATCTCCCTTGTGCGCTTTCGCAAAAGACCTCATTAAGAATGGGGCGGTTGGGAAACCGGTTCATATTATGGCGTGGAATTATGTTACTTACGGAACTGTTTACTGGGAAGAACTGTACCGGGACTACAAGATAACCGGAGGGCTTTTCCTGCAGAAAGCCACGCATGATTTCGACTATATGAGCTACCTGATGGACTCTCCGATTATCCGGGTCGGCGCCATGGCAACCTTTCAGAAAGTTTTCGGTGGTAAAAAACCGGCCGGGCTGAGATGTTCAAAATGCAAAGAAGCGGATACCTGTTTGGAAAGCCCTGTCAACCGGAAACTCAATAACTCCGGCCCGCACGAAAAAGACCATCACTGCGTTTATAGTCTTGATTGCGGAACAGCCGAAACAGGTACAAACGAAGATACTTCCAGCGCGGTGGTGGAGTTTGCTTCCGGCGCCCACGGAATATATACGCAGGTCTTTTTTTCCAGGCGGGATGCGGCTGCCCGCGGTTCAACGGTGAGCGGTTATCTCGGCACGGTTGAGTTTGACTGGTATGAAAATTCACTCCGGCATATCCGGCACCACAAGCCGTTTTCAGATACAACCAAAGCTGGTTCCGGACTCAGCCATTTTGGCGGAGATTTAGAACTGGCGTACGATTTTTTTAATCTCATAAAAGGGAAGGGGCAATCGCGCGCATCTATCTGGTCCGGCATTCAGAGCGTATACACCTGCCTTGCCGCGCGGGAATCCGCCCTTAAAAACCGTTTCGTAAAAGTGCGCCAGGTGGGACAATCGGGTGAAATATAGTAAGAGACAAAATTTTGCGCTTGTAGCTCAATTGGATAGAGCGTTAGCCTCCGAAGCTAAAGGCTGAGAGTTCGAGTCTCTCCAAGCGCGCCGTTCGGATGTATCTTTTGTCACATACTCTGCGTGTCAGACAAAACTACGCAAGTGTCACACAAAGAAACATTCTCACTTAAAATGTTTTTATTAAAATAAAGCGAGGTAACCAAATGGACCTATTAATCAAAAACGGAAGGGTGATTGACCCGGCTCAGGGAATTGATGAAGTTATGGATATTGCCTGTGCGAAGGGTACAATTGAAAAGGTGGCTAAAAAGATAAAACCCCAGGGTAATCCGCGCATTATCGATGCCTCCAACAAAATTGTCTGCCCGGGTTTTATCGATAGCCACTGCCATTTGCGGGAACCGGGGCGAGAGGACGAAGAAACGATTAAGACCGGCGCAACGTCTGCCGCGGCCGGCGGTTACACCACAATTATGGCGATGCCGAATACTGACCCTTGCCTGGACACCGGTCCCATGGTCGCCTTTGTTTTCAATAAAGGAAGAGAAACTTCCATCTCGGTCTTTCCGATCGGCGCCATCACTAAAAACCGGGCCGGAAAAGAACTGACGGAAATGGCTGACCTGGTAGAAAATGGTGCGGTGGCTTTTTCGGACGACGGAAACTGTGTTGCCGACAACCGGGTTATGCGCCGCGCTTTGGAATACGCAAAGATGGTGGACCGGCCGCTGATAGACCATCCGGAAGAACCGGCGCTGGCCCGAAACGGAGTGATGAACGAGGGAAAGGTATCCACCCTGCTGGGTTTGCCCGGCATTCCCGAGGAATCAGAAGAGATAGCGGTCTTTCGTGATATTACCCTCGCTTCCCTGACCGAAAACCGGATTCACCTCGCCCACCTTACGTCAGCCGGTTCCGTCGCCCTCCTCCGGCAGGCAAAGAAAAAAGGTGTTCCGGTAACCGCTGAGGTTACCGTTCATCATCTTCTTTTGACCGATGAATCGGTAAGGGGCTACAATACCAATACCAAGGTTAGCCCGCCCCTGCGCACTAAAAATGACCTTAAATCGCTTAAGGAAGGTATTAAGGATGGTATCATTGAGGTAATCGTAACTGACCATGCGCCCCACAGTCGGGAAGAGAAAGAGACCGATTTTGAAAATGCGGCTTTCGGCATCATCGGTTTTGAAACCGCCCTGCCCCTTCTGCTGCGCTTAACCGACGACATACCCCTTTCACTTTTAATCGCCTGCTTGACATCAAATCCGGCCCGAATTTTCCGTTTCACGGACCGGGGCAGCCTGAAGAAAGGGTTGCGGGCTGATATCACTATCTTTGACCCGAAGGAAGAATGGACGCTGACCGAGGCCGCGATTAAATCCCGCAGTAAAAATACACCGTTTTTGGGCGAAAAGATGCAGGGAAGGGTTTGCTACACAATCTGCAACGGAAAGGTTGTTTCAGGTTAAATTTTTACCGATTGAAGTCAGGTTGGTGAGGTGCCGCTTCTCTTCCGCGACCAATTCTTGAACCATTCCTTTTTCTTTGTCGGTCACAAAACGAAGCAGTTCCGTATAATAAAGAATGGCGTTTTTTTCCACCTGGATCGCAATATCAAGCGCCTCCTGATCGGTAAGCTGCCCGGCCGCAATCGCTTTCATCCCCCGCTTCTGTTGTATGATAGATGCGTCGGCAATGGCAGACAGGTATTCATCCGGCTGGTTTGTTCCGTTAGTCGCGCACTGAGAAATAAGTTTTGCCAATCCCTCAAAAAAAGCCTGGTGCTGGATCTCTTCCTGGGCAAGGTTCCGGAAAAGCTCAGCCACCGAACTACTTTTAGTCAGTTTGGCGGCTTCCGTGTAAAAACGGTAACCGTTCTTTTCAATTTCAATCGCAACCTTGATAATTTCGCACGCCGCATAACTGATTAGAGCCATAGTTTTACCTCACATTCTGAACGATAAAGAAAATAACGTAATTTGTCATGCTGAGCGCCCGCGAAGGATATAATCCTTAAGTACGAGATCCTTCATTTTACTCAGGATGACAACGCTAATGGTTCCGTGTCACAAATTATTTTTAGGTGGCCGTTTTAACAAGACCGTAGCGCTCAATATTCCGGTTGGCTATCTCCTGAATTTCCTTCAGAGCCGCTTCCGCGCCCGGTTTAAAGAGATGCCGAAATCGTCCCTGCGGTTTCAGGTAATCTTCCACCGGTTTCAATTTGGCAATCAGGTAACGTCCGGATATCTTCCCGTTTTCAAATTCAATCATGGGAAATAATCCGGTCTCCACGGCTAATCGGGCTATCTGATAGGTCTGGTCCGGTTCATGGCGCCAGCCCAAAGGACAGGGAACGTGAACGTGCAGGAATTTTGGTCCTCTGATGGCCATCGCCTTCTTTACCTTCTTCTGCAAATCAAGCGGGAATCCGGCCGATGCGGTTGCTACGTATGGAATCCCGTGCGCTACGGCAATTTCCACCACGTTCTTCTTCGGTCTCGGATTACCGGTGGAACTCTTGCTGGCCGGGCTGGTGCTCGTAGAGGTGTAGGTAGGCGTAAGTCCGCTGCGCTGGATTCCGGTATTCATGTATGCTTCATTATCGTAGCAAATAGAAAGGATATCATGTCCGCGTTCCCACATTCCGGAAAGCGCCTGAAGCCCGATATCCGCGGTGCCGCCGTCTCCGGCCTGGCTGATTACTCTGGTCTCGGACAATTTACCGTTTTGCCTTAACGCCGCCTCGACTCCGGAAGCAACTGCCGCCGCATTTTCAAAAAGGGAATGGATGAAAGGCACTTCCCAGGCAGTATCCGGATATGCGGTGGAAAAAACTTCCAGGCAACCGGTGTTATTAACAATAATTGTGTTTGGTCCGGCCGCATCAAGTACCAGGCGTGCTGCCAGTGACTGAGCGCATCCGGCGCATGCTGTATGACCAGGGGAAAGAAGATGTTCGGGCATAGGGTTTCTCCTTGTTAAAATGAAGATTTTAAACCGATAAACTGGTTGCTTACTTCCGGTCCGGCAAGCTGCTGGAAAATTTCTTTAATCGTATCCGGGGTAATGTCCCGGCCTCCGAGACCAGCGATGTAACCGCTGATCTTTTTGCCCGGTTTTCCCTGGAATGCCGCTTTCAGGTCAGCGTAAATCGGTCCGGTAGCGCCGAGTGAAATAGCTTTGTCCAGAATTGCCACCATCGGAACTTTCGCCAGCGCCTGAAGAATTAATTCTTCCGGGAAGGGTCGATAGGTGATAATTCTCAGGAGGCCGACCTTCTTTCCCTCCGCCCTTAAGTTATCCACGGTATCTTTAATTGTTCCGCAGACAGAACCGGCTGAAACTATTGCCATCTCGGCATCTTCCAGGCGGTATGATTCTACCAGACCGCCGGAATCGCGGCCGAAAATACGCTTAAAATCGGCGGTAATTTCCGGAATCAGCTTTAAGGTGTCCTTAACCGCCTGGTGTAAATCGTGCCTGATTTCCAGATAATAATCCGGCCCGGCTAAAAGCCCGAAACTTTTGGGGTTGGCCGTATCCAGTTTTTCCGCCGGATTAAACGGGGGCAGAAACTGCGCCACCTTATCTTCTTCCGGAATATCAACCACTTCCAAGCCATGGCTTAAAACATATCCATCCAGGCAGACCATAACCGGGACAAGGGCCCGGGAGTCCTCGGCCAGACGATAGGCCTGAATGGTAAGGTCAAGGGCCTCCTGATTGTTCTCGGCGTAAAGTTGCACCCAGCCGCTGTCCCTTAACGCCATTGAATCTTGCAGATCGTTCCAGATATTGATGGGTGCGGATAACGACCGGTTGACGCACGCTAAAACTACCGGCATGCGCATTCCCGCAATATTAAAGATAACTTCACTCATCAGTATTAAACCCTGCGAGGAACTGGCCGTAAAAACGCGTTCTCCGGCAGCCACCGCGCCCAAAACAACCGAAGCGGCGGAATGTTCGCTTTCGACATTGACGAACTGGCATTTCAAGCGGCCGTCGGCCACCATTTGGGCCAGCCCTTCCACGATATGAGTTTGAGGTGTGATTGGATACGCTGAAATTACTCCGGGTTTACAGAGGCATACCGCCCGCGCGACCGCTTCAGAACCTTCGATAAAATCCTTCATTTTTTGCTCTCCGTTTCTTCAGGAACCATCTCGATGTCCTTCTTTGGGCAAACCGCAGCGCAAAGACCGCAGCCTTTGCAGTAAAGGTAATCAGTTTTAAAACTATTTTTTTCTTTTCCGGATACAATCCCCTCCGGACAAACCAGAATGCACATTCGGCAGGCGCTGCAATTTTTTTGCAAAAATTGCGGCCTTCTTTCCACCCGCCAGGAACCGGTTTTGTTATTTCGGGCGCTTCCCGGCTCAGCAGTTAGCTTTATCCGCATGCTACCTCCCATCCTTCGGTAAGAGCCGCAACGTTCTTTTCGGCAATTTCTCCGGAAAAACGACGCCTAATTACTTCCTGTAAACTTTCCAGTTTAATTATTCCCGAAACAGCCGCAAACGCTCCCAGTAAAGCGGTATTGCCCAGGGGGCGCCCAATATGGCGCATGGCAATTTCGGTAGCCGGAACGCAACAAATTTTAACTCCGGTTGATTTAGATTTAAGAGAAAGCGGTTCTTTGGAATTTATTACAACAATCGCATTATCGTTTACCCCGGCCAAAATGTCTACGCTCCGAACCAGCGTCGGGTCAATTACCAACACGTAATCCGGATTATAAATCTGGCTGCGGAGCCGGATGGCCTGGTCGGAAATGCGGATAAAAGCATTCATCGGCGCGCCCATGCGCGCGGCTCCAAAACTGGGAAAAGCATA
>JAPLMK010000047.1 GCA_026387085.1 Candidatus Omnitrophota bacterium | reverse complement strand
AAGGGCGATGGAACTGGTCTATGACGACCAATCACTGGCGGAATTCATGGTAATCGCGGCGCAGATTTCCCCGGAACACCCGGTCCTGGTAGACAAATTCCTGGAGGATGCGCTGGAGATAGACGCGGACGCTATTTGCGACGGCAAAGATGTGGTTGTCGCCGGAATCATGGAACATATCGAAGAGGCCGGCATCCATTCCGGAGACAGCGCGATGGTCCTGCCGCCTTACGGCCTCCCGGCGGAAATCCTGACAGAAATACGGGAAGCAACCAGGAAATTAGCGTTAGGATTAAAAGTTTGCGGCCTGCTTAATATCCAGTTTGCGCTTAAGGACAAAAAACTTTACGTGCTGGAGGTTAACCCCCGGGCTTCCCGGACCGTGCCGATTGTCAGCAAAGCCATCGGCGTGCCTCTGGCAAATCTGGCCACCAAATTAATGTTAGGCAAAACCCTGGCTGAGTTAGGGTTCACCAAAGAGGTTAAACCCAAGCATTTTACGGTCAAAGAATCGGTCTTTCCTTTTGCGCGATTCCCGGGCGTAGATGCGGTTTTGGGCCCGGAGATGAAATCCACCGGCGAGGTAATGGGTATCGATGCTTCCTTTGAATTGGCTTATGCCAAGAGCCAGTTGGCCGCCGGCCAGGCGCTGCCGCTTTCCGGCCAGATATTTTTAAGCGTCCGGGATAAGGACAAGAAGACCCTGTTGCCTATCGCCCGGGGATTCCACCAATTAGGGTTTGAACTGCTGGCCAGTTCCGGCACCGCCGGGTTCCTCGGAGAACACAATGTTTCTGTTAAAATAGTGCCTAAGGTATACGAAGGCGGCCGGCCCAACGTGGTTGACCTGATTAAGGATAAAAAGATTGCGTTAATTATCAATACACCTTCCGGCAAAAGGCCCAGGCGGGACATTACTTCCATGCGGGCGGTTGCGGTCAGCCGGAACATTCCCCTGGTAAGCACCATGCCCGGAGCTAAAGCCACCCTCCTGGCGATTAAAGCCCTGAAAGCCGGGGAATTGAAAGTTAAGACCCTGCACGAATACCACTCCGAACTTAAAAAAACTTGAGAACCAACGTCATTCCCGCATGACAAAAAAAGCTGTCATTCCCGCGGACTTCGTCTCGCCGAAGGCGGATAGCAAGCAGGAATCCATGCATTGTATCGTAATAATTACCTGCCCTTCGCAAAAAGATGCCGGCAGAATTAAAGACCTCTTACTGGAGAACCGCCTGGTTGCCTGCGTCAATATTATTAAAGGGGTGCGTTCTTTTTTCTGGTGGAAAGGCACGATTGATTCCGCTTCTGAGGTTATGTTGTTGGCCAAAACAACCCGTGCCAAGTTTAAAAAAATCGCCGCTTGCGTTACAAAAGTCCATCCCTACGATGTCCCCGAAATAATCACTATCCCCATAATGGACGGAAACAAACCCTACCTTAACTGGATAGACGACAGTCTGAAATCTCTTTAACAAACGGAGGAGTCGATGAGTGTAAATAAAACAAAAGAACCAGCGTACCGGAGAACAGAACATCCGGACGCGCAATGGTTTGGAAATGCCGGGCTGGGACTATTTTTGCATTGGGGCATCTCCAGCGTAAAAGGAGAGGGGAACCTTTCCTGGGATATGATGGACCCGTTGCCAGGTTCGCTGCAAAAAACCCTGGATATACATGGTCCACAAGGCCCTTCAAGCGTCACCACGCCCGCGGAATATTTTGCGGAAGCCGCGAATTTCCGCGCCGATAAATATAATCCGCTCACCTGGCTGACCGCGGCGAAAAAAGCCGGATTCACCTACGCTGTGCTCACCACTAAACACCACGATGGATTTGCGCTCTGGCCCAGCGCTTACGGTGACTTCAATACACGCAACTATCTTGGCGGGCGTGATTTGGTGCGGGAGTTTGTCGAAGCGTGCCGGGCAACAGGATTGAAGATCGGTTTTTACTATTCACCGCCGGATTGGTATTACCAAAGGCACCACATGTCCTTCCGGTACGGCGGCAAAGTAAAGAGCCCTGATTTACCTGACCTAGGACTGCACCACGAGCCCATCACATTGCCCGTGCTTACCCCGGCGGAGCAAAAAGCGTGGGATGATAAGTACCGCGCCTACCTGCGCGGACAGATTGAAGAACTGCTCACCGGGTACGGCAAGATTGATATCTTGTGGTTTGACAGCGTTATCTGGTCTGACGTCGGGTCAGGGGTGATAACGAACGAACGTGTCCGCGACTGGCAACCCGGCATCGTCATCAATCCCCGCAACGGTGAGGGTGATTACGAGACGCCCGAAGGGATTTTCCCCGCCCAGCGGCCGTCAGGATGGTGGGAACTATGCCATGTCTGGAATGAGGGCGGCTGGAGCTACCGTTCCCACGAAATATATAAGCCGACCGGCTGGGTTACCTCGGAGTTGGCGCGGGTCCGCGCCTGGGGAGGAAATTTTCTGCTGAACATGGGGCCGGATTCCCACGGTGAACTGCCCCCGGTGGCCTACCAGCGCATGAAAGAACTGGCCGGTTGGATGGCTCAGAGCCGCGAATCCGTGGAAGGCACGACCAGCGGGCCCTGGCCGGAGCAATGCAACGTGCCGGTTACCTGCCGCGATAGTGCCTGGTACCTTCACGTCAGTTGGGTGTGGGACCAACCGGTGGTGCTATCCGGAATTAAAGCTCCAAAAGCTGTCTTGCTGCTGCGCACGGGCGAAGCATGGCCTTATGATTTTGCGGATGGCACCCTGCGTTTTAAAATCCCGCTCCACCGCCTGACCTTGTTGGGCCAAGTGGTCAAGGTTGTTTGGTGATTCAACCGGTAATTTTATTTCCCGGTTATATACAGTAACTGTATTTCGTCTTTCGGCAGGTCCAGTTTAATTGGATTTACAGCCGGAACTGTTTTGCCGGAGCGCAAATCCTTTATCTGCGTTACGGTAGTAAAAGGAGCGGTATAGACCGTGCTCGCCGGGTCCTTCTGGTAGTTACCCACCAGCAAGAGCATCTCATTCCCTTTCCGTATCCCGGAATAATACAACTTATCGTTAGTCCCGGTCGGCTCCAGCACTTCCCCGTCCATGATTAAATCTTCATACGGCGCAATTTCGGCCAGGGCTTTCGCGTGGTAATAAAACTCCAGCGGCGTATCAAAATCGCCGTACCAGAAATAAGTAAGACCGGAAGCGCCATTGAGCAAGGTCTCCAGCACCTGGTGCTCCGCCTTGCGCGGGTCGATTTCACCGTATGTTCCCGTCGATAACCACGGCACAATCTGCTTATCTTTCATCAGCCGGTAGTTTCCCCGGATGGAATCGTGCACCGCCTGCGCATTGCCGGCCACGTACAAGCTGGGTTGCGCCTGGTTTATATATCGAGGATAAATCTGGTTGAAATCAGCAACCGAATTATGGAAATTCCTATAGGGGTGGTAGTCGTAACAGGCCACGACGGGCATCGTAAATCCAACGCTGCTGGTTGCTACCGCATCATACAGATCTTTCAGGGATTGCGTCGCCTGGTCAATCAGGTATGCTTCCATCGGTTTTCCGGAAGCAACCTGGCCCGCCACGCAACGGCGGCATGTCCCCGCCCGCGCGTCCATCGCGCCGTCATACCAGATTTCAATGTCCCAGAAGACAAAATCAGGATGGGTTTTTGTGACCATAGCCGCTACCCGGGCCAGTTCTTTTGTGTAATAAACTCCGCGATATGACGGACAGACGTTGGTGCTGTTGCCCGCCGGAACTTGCGAGTAAAGTTCACACCCGGGCACATTCCCGCCCGGCTGTTCAGCCATGCGGTGCATCGGCGAATCGCACATCACAATCTTAAAACCCTTTTCCCGGGAATCAATCAGTAATTTCGGAGCTCCTTTAAAGTGGGGGAAAAAAGCCACCGCGTTAAATCCCAGCGTGCGCCAGGCCGTAAAAAAATCAGGCCAGGCCAAGCAATCAGATTCCGACATCCAGGTCAAACTGACGTGCAGCCGTTTTAAGGCCGGCGTAACCTCCGGTATGACAATCAATTCCACCGGTACGGTCTGTTTTAACGGAACTTCTCCGTCGCAAAGCGCGTAAAAAACCGCCTGGGCCCCTGGGGCCGGAGTTTTTTCCGCCTTAAAAAAGAACATCGGGGTTTGGGGACGGTTATCCCAAAGAATCAACGGCATGGTAAACCGTGTGTAATCCCTCCCGCCCAGCTTAATCTTTTCCGATTGCACGGTTTGCTGGGTAGTTGTTGTTATTGTTATCCCCTCCGGCAGTTCCATCACCAGTTGGGCGGTATTTTTCGCGGT
>JAPLMK010000018.1:1848-5021 GCA_026387085.1 Candidatus Omnitrophota bacterium | reverse complement strand
CGCCGCTGATAGTTACCCTGGATAATAAAGAAGCGTTGAATAAGGTGGTTGACACGATTCCATAACTCAAGAAGACCACGATTAATACTTCCGGAACGATTGACCAAAACGCAACCAAGAGTTTTGATTATCAGGATGTGGGCATAACCCTGAAGATTACCCCGCACATCAGCGCCGACCGGAACGTCCGGCTCGAGATTACGCAGGAGGTAACCAAGCAGGTATTTTCGGTGGGCGGGGATAATCTGACTCCGACCATCGCCAAGCGCTCTGCCCAGAGCAGTGTCATTGTAAACGACGGGAAAACGATGGTCCTGGGCGGTTTAACCCGAAACGACAGCGATGAAACACTGGAGAAGGTTCCCGGCTTCGGGGACATTCCTCTTTTGGGGTATTTTTTCCGCCACAAAACCAAGACGAACCAGCAGACCAGTTTATATATCTTTATTACTCCCACCGTAATTGCCACCGAGGAAGAATCCTCCGTCGTAACCAAGCAGAAAAAAGACGCTTTGAAAGAAGCGAGCGATACCGCAAAATGAAAATAGGCGAAATTCTGGTCAGCCGCGGCCTGTTTACTCAAGATGTTTTGGAAAAAGCCCTTTCCGTTCAAAAAGAAACCCCCCAACAGCGTATCGGCGAAATCCTTTTGGAAATGGGCGCCCTGGGCGAAGAAGAGCTTTTTTCGGGCCTGTCGGAGCAATTGGGAATTCCATTTAAGAAAGATTTTCAGCCCCTTTTTTCTTCCGAACTGGTCGGCTTAATCTCTTTTGATTCCTGGCAACGCTGGAAAGCGCTGCCCATCCGGGACGAAGAAAAAATTTTCATTGTATCTGCCGACCCGTTGCGCCTTCCCCGGCTTGAGATTGAGGCCGGATTAAAATTTCCGGTTAATCTTGCTTTTGGTTTGACCCCGGAAATTGTGGAACTTCTCGAGCGCAACTATTGGCGCCCCAGCCAGGAAAAAGTGCGCCGTGATATTTCGGTTACGCCGGAAGTACCCGGCGTGGTTGAAAACGGCTCTACCCGGGAAAATCTGCTGGACCTGGCTAATAAGGCGCCGGTTATCCGGATGGTCAATCAGGCTATTTTTCAGGCCCTCCAGCAGGGCGCCAGCGATATCCATCTCCAGCCCCAGGAGAATGAATTCCGGGTCAGGTACCGCATTGACGGAGTTTTGCATGATATGTTTAAGTTGCCGGCCGCGATGCAACCGGCGGTTATCTCCCGCATTAAAATTCTATCCGGACTAAACATTGCGGAACGCCGCCTGCCCCAGGATGGGCGTACCACCGTGCACCTGGAAAGCCGCCCGATTGATATTCGGGTTTCCATTCTGCCAACTTACTGGGGGGAGTCGGCGGTTTTGCGCCTCCTTGACCAGGCCTCTTTCCTCTTTTCCCTTCCGACGCTGGGATTTTACGCGGATGAGTTGGAACTGATGGAAAAGTTCATCTCTTCCGACCACGGAATTATCTTGCTGACCGGGCCTACCGGCAGTGGCAAGACAACCACGCTCTACGCCGCCCTGCAGAAAATAAACAGTCCCGGACGCAACATTATTACGCTGGAGGACCCGGTTGAATACCAGATTCCGGGTTTAAGCCAGATTCAGGTAAGCCCGCTCATCGGGCTCTCTTTTGCCGCTGCCCTGCGTTCCGTCCTGCGTCATGACCCGGATGTTTTGATGGTCGGAGAAATTCGTGACCGGGAAACTGCCGATATGGCTATTCAGGCCAGTTTGACCGGTCACCTGGTATTTTCCACCTTACATACAAATGATGCGGCCAGCGCGGTTACCCGGCTAACGGAGGTGGGTATTGAACCATACCTTATCTCTTCTTCCGTTCTGGCGGTTATTGCCCAGCGGTTGGTCCGGTTAATCTGTAATTACTGCAAGGAACCGGTTCCGCCGGGCGAGATTCCGGTTGCGTCATTTGCGCCGGGAACGACTATCTTCCGGGGTCGGGGCTGTGAACACTGTTTTCAAACCGGATACCGCGGCCGTATCGGAATTTTCGAGTTTTTTATCCTTGATGATGTAATCCGGCATCAGATTTTAGAGAAGAAGCCATCGCAGGAATTGAAAGAATATATGAATAAGAAAGGAATGCGCACTTTGCGCGCTTCCGGAGAAAAGAAAGTTTTAGAAGGTCTGACAACCTTGGAAGAGGTCCTGCGCGTCACTACCTAAAATGCTGTCATTCCCGTATGTTTTTAACGGGAATCCAAACCTCTAAGGTGTAGATTCCCGATTTAAGCATTCGGGAATGACAGCGTTTTGTCATATCCTGAGCTGTAAAATATTCTGTCATCCTGAGCCGTTAATAATCTGTCATCCTGAGCCGGTTTTGCGAAGGATCTCGTCTTTAACCGCGAGATTCTTCGCTATCGCTCAGAATGACAAATAACACCACGGTACTGTAATTACGATGCCTCTATTCCGCTATTTATGTTTCGACCAAAACGGACGCCGCGTTAAGGGCGAGATTGAAGCAGCCGACCCGGCTGAATGCCGGTTGGCGTTGAAGAACCGGAACTTGTTTCCCGCAGAACTTCAAACTGCGGATGCGGCCCCAAAAATATTTTTCCGGGGCCGGAAAGCGAATTTGGAGGAGACTACCGCTTCCTTGCGGCAGTTGGCGTCATTGATTGACAGCCACATTCCTATAGTAGAGGCGGTGGAAACGGTTGCGCCCCAGATTAAAGACCCGGCCTTGGCCCGCGCCTTCCGTAATTTGTCCGAATCGTTGCGCCGCGGAACGCTTTTTTCGGAAGCGTTGCGCCGGGAGCATGGCTTCCCGGCCGCCTTGCCTGAATTGGCGGCGGCTTCGGAAGCAAGCGGAACGCTGGGAGCAACTCTTTCCGAATTTGCCCGTTCCGAGGAAGCCGCCCTGAGATTGCGGCGCAGGATAATCAACAGTTTGGTCTATCCGATTTTTCTGGCCGGTATCTCCCTGGTAGTTTTGCTCTTTCTTTTTCTGGTAGTATTGCCTAAGGTCAGCGCGGTCTTTGCGGAAAGCGGCGTTTTGCTTCCGGCTTTTACCCGCTTCACCCTTTCGTTCGTCCTCTTTCTTAAACGATTCGGAATCCTGGTCGTAATTTTGCTGGTTTCTTTATACTCCTGGTGGCGCCAGCGCCAGGGGAACCAGCAGAGCCGGGAATACCTCTGG
>JAPLMK010000018.1:0-1839 GCA_026387085.1 Candidatus Omnitrophota bacterium | reverse complement strand
TTTTGGTGGCGTCAGCGCCAGGGTAGTCAAAAGAGCAGAGAGTACTTCTGGCGAATGATAGGGCGTTTGCCGGTAGCAAGGGAACTTTCCCGGAAACATTCCCTGGCGCTTTTTGCCAGAAACCTTTCTGTTCTTCATAAGGGCGGCGTAAGGCTGATTGAATCGATGCATCTGGTTTCCATGGTTATTCCGGACCCGATTTTCCGAAAAGAATTAAAGGTTATCGAGCACGATTTGGGGCGGGGAATTTCCCTGAACCAGACATTAAATAACAATCCGCTCTTTTTCCCGCCCTTTATCGTCCAGATGGCGCGGGTAGGGGAGGAGACCGGGGAATTGGCGGAGATGATGGAAAAGGCCGCCCTGCATTACGAAGAGGAGTTAGAGACCGGATTGACCCGGCTCGTGGCGCTCCTGGAACCGACCATGATTGTAGTTATGGGAATTCTGGTTGGCGGAATCGTGATTTCGGTGCTTCTGCCGATATTTGAGATGAGCCGCATCATCAAGTAAAACAAGACGTCATTCCCGCGGATAGTAAGCGGGAATCCAGGGGGGGTATGTTCTCTCCCGCATTAAAAAGGAGGCAACATCAGACTGCCGAAAAAAATCCGGGACCTGCTCGGAATATTGGAAGAAAAACAAGCCAGGAATGTGGTTGTTTTGAAATTATCACGGGTGGCAACTTTTACCGATTATTTTATTATTTGCACCGCGGATAGTACCCCTCAGTTGAAGGCGATTGCCGAGGAAGTGGCGCTTCGTCTGCCCCGCAAACATCACCTGGGCAAGGAGGGTTTCCCGGACAGTTCCTGGGTTCTGCTTGATTACGGTGATTTTATCCTGCACATCTTCCTGCCGGAAACGCGGAAGTTTTACGGTCTGGAGCGAATCTGGGCTGACGCGCCGTCGGAAACCATAAAAAGCGAACCGTAAACACGTTCTGTCATTCCGCAACATAAACCAATCTGTCATCCTACGCTGTAAGCTCATCTGTCATCCTGAGTCGTGGATTAAAAATGCTGTCATCCCCGAATGTTTAAACTTGCCCTCGTGTGTAGTAAACGAGGGTCGGGGATCCAGTACTTGAGGCGCGTGGATTCCCGCTTACTATCCGCGGGAATGACATATTATCTGTCATCCTGAGCGGTAGTTGCGAAGGATCTTGTACTTAACGTAGCGCGACCCTTTTTCGCCTGAGGCGAATATGCCTCTGGCGTACAGGGTCGTTTTTTTGTGCTTACCTATTGCGAAAATCCTCTTAAATTCGGAAGCGGTATAGTTTATTGAGGGCGGGGTTATTCGTTTCTGAGGAGCCGCTACATCATCTTAAGGACACGAATGATTTTGCCGACCAGTTCAATATCTTTTATGCCGGAATCGTATACGATAATTTCGCAGCCGTTTTCACACGGGCTCAGAATAATTTTGTGCTTACCGTCCGGTTCCTTTTTGGTGCGGGAAAAAACCCTGATTCCGTAATCGTTCTTTTCGCGGACCAAAATCAGGTCGTTGTTATTAAGGCGGGCATCGGGACAGATTATGGCAATGTCATTTTTGGAGATGCCGAATTGTTCCAGGAAGGTGCTGTGAATATGGAGCGCAAAACAATTTTTGCTTTTGACAAAGTCATAATTGAGGTATAGTTTTTTTGCTTCTTTGTCGGAGCCGGTGTGGGAGCTTTTGTGAGGCATTCCGTGGTAGAGCGGTATTTCCACAATCCCTGTTTTCGCCTGTTTTGTCGGTATGTATCCGGCGGCGGATAGGATATTTTCGTAGGGATGGTTAAGTGTTGCCGCAAGGCTTTTGAGAATTTTCGGCAGGGGTTGCCGTATTTTA
>JAPLMK010000041.1:12518-25940 GCA_026387085.1 Candidatus Omnitrophota bacterium | reverse complement strand
CTGACCAAGAACACCTTTGTTGAAGAGATCCGCAAGCAGTATGTGCTGGTCGCGCGGGCCAAGGGTTTATCGCAAAAAAAGGTCTGGGTTATAGTGATGGCTGCCACAGCGGTATTAGCCGGAATAGGGTGCTTGGCGGTACGATAAAAAAACATAAGGATTAATTTTATGATTTTTGGTTATGTTTTTCTTCTTCTTTTTTCCCTCATTACCTTTGGCGGGGTGGCACCGGGCGCGACCGCGGCCATCGAGTGTTTTATTTTCACCCTCTTTTTTATTTATCTTCTGCGCGGGGCCAGGGAAGGCAGGATTCAGGTTGTTTCCTCCCCTTTAAATTTTGCGGCGGCTCTTTTTTTCGGCCTGATTATATACCAGTTGACCGGCTTTCCCCATAATTCTATTTACCACTACGCTACGCGGGTTGATTTTTTGCGGTATCTTGCCTATTACCTCTTTTTATTTCTCATTGCCAATACCCTTAAGACCAGGCGGGAAATGTATCGGCTCCTGCTTTCCATCCTTGTTTTGACCGTAGCCCTTTCATTCTGGGGCGTTGCGGAAAAGATGGCTGATATCCACCACGCTTGCGCCGGGCCTTTTATTAACGAAAATCACTATGCCAATTATCTGGCGATGGCCATTATTTTTACTTTTGGCCTTTTTCTCGCAACCGGCCACGCTTCGCCGCGTTCCCCCAAGGAAAATGAAAGCGATTCCCCCGGACGGAAAAACATTTTACTTTTACTGAATACTCCCAGGCCGCTTCTGTTCATGCTGGTCATCTTCTCTTCCGTCGGTCTCTTTTTCTCGCTTTCCCGGGGCGGCATCGGCTCCTTTGCGGTTGGTTTCCTGTTTTTAGGCCTTCTGCTGATGTTCCACCGCGGGTTTCGTAGGAACGCGCTTGTTATTCCGGTGCTTTCGCTCTGTCTCTTCTCTATCCTTTTCTGGATGGGCGCGGATAGCATGGGAACGCGCTGGTTATTACGGAGCTTTCGCTATGTCTCTTCTCTGTTCTTTTCTGGATGGGCGCGGATAGTATCATCAGAGAGATGTCCACGGTTAAAGAAATTTCCCTTTCTTCCGACCAGCGGATTCTGGTCTGGCAAAGCACCTTAAAGATATTCCGTGATTTCCCGATTATTGGCACCGGCCTGGGGACCTTCGCCAGTATCTTCCCGGCTTATCGGAGTGAAGACATTATAAAAAAAGTTTTCTCTTTTGCGCACAACGAATATTTGCAGTTGCTTTCGGAGGTGGGTATAGTTGGTTTCCTGATTTTCTTCGTCGGGTTCGCGGTCTTTTTTTTCCGGACAATTAAACAATTGTTCCGGCGTCATGACCGCACGGCAGTTGCTTTGACTTCTGCTGGCTTGGCTGGACTCTGCGCCGGGTTTGTCCACGCTTTGGTGGATTTCCCGTTTCGCGTTCCGGCCAATGGCTTACTTCTGGCGCTTATCTTAGGGGTAGTGACAATAACCGGCCCGGGCCATTTCAGCCGGGATGGGTCTATTACCCTGCGACTTAAGACCGTTGTTATTCGTAAAAAGGGAATCTTCCGGGGTTTTTTAATCCTGAGTTATATCTTTCTGCTCGGCCTGGCAATCCGGCCTGCCCTGGCTGATTATGTCGCCCGCAAAGATGTTTTGGCGGCGTTTCGGCTTGAGCCCCAAAACGGACGTTTTCATTACCTTGTCGGGCAGAGTTATCTTGACAGCCCGGCGGACTCAAATTTAAATCAAGCCCTTCCGTATTTCTTAGGGGCGGTTCGCCTTGACCCGTATAACGCTAAATATCGCCAGTCCCTGGGCTGGCTTTACGCCAACCTCGGCTACCTGGGTCTGGCCAAGAAAGAGTTAGGGCTGGCGGTTCAATTGGACCCGACCAACCCAGCCCGGCAGAAAGCGTATCAAGATTGGTTTCCGGGAGAATGACATATTGAAGCTGTCATCCCCGAATGCTTAAATCGGGGATCCAGTTCTATTGCTGTGTGGATTCCCGCTTACTACACGCGGGAATGACATAATTGGGTTATCCGCGGGAATGACATATCGAAGCTGTCATCCCCGAATGCTTAAATCGGGGATCCAGTTTTTTCGATGTGTGGATTCCCGCCTTCGCTCGCCGAAGCTTTAGCGAAGGCGAGCTTAACAAAACAACGTGAGCTTCGGCGGGCAAAGCCCGCCAAAATATCTACTACATGCGGGAATGACATAATTGGGTTATCCGCGGGAATGACAGATAAATTTGTCATTCTGAGCGATAGCGAAGAATCTTGTTCTTAACGGTTGAGATCCTTCGGTTCCCTCAGGATGACAGATTATTTACGGCTTAGGATGTAAATTAACGGCAAACGCATATGAATAAATTAAAAATTATTTTAAGGGTTATGATTTATGTTTTTTCCTGGTCGTTTCTTTCCGGTTCGCCGCTTTTGGGGGCGTCGGAAAACATGGCGCCTAATCCTTCTTTTGAATTTGGCGCGAGCAAGAGCAGTGTTCCGGGCGGTTGGAGATACCAGCAGAACTTTATATCTCCGGATGCCACCGGAGACGCTTTCGGTACATGGGAGAGCGACGGGTTTAAAGGAAGACGTTCTATTTCTATTACCGAGGGGAGATGGTTTTCTGCCAGCCAGTGGGGCTGTCAGGTAAGAGGAGTGGAGGCCAATACCTACTATCTTTTTTCTTTGCAGACAAAACGTGATAGCAATACCGGCTGGTTGCCGAAGGTGCGGTTGTTTGACCAGAGCCGGGTGATAAATGTAAAAAAATCCGGTTCCTATCAGTATTTTGAATTTCTTTTTTATTCGGGACCAGTTAAGGGCTCCACCGAATTAAGTATGATTGTTTACAAGAAACCATCTAAAATCTGGTTTGATGATTTGCGGTTGGTTAAGTTTACGGTGAAACCACAGACACCTTGTTTCAACGAGAGAATTGATAATTCGAAAATTTATTTTTCCTGGAGCGTGCCGGAGAATGGGCAGGCGCTGATGTATGAAGTGCAGATATATCCGGAAGGTTCAAAAAGTCCCGAATTCATCTGGGAGGGGATAGCCGAAAATTATTACCGGGGACCGGTTTTGAATCCGGGGAAATATTCCTGGAAAGTAGAGGCATATTCTGGCCGGGTATTGCTGGCGGAATCTAAATTACAGCCATTTGAAGTTGTAGCCGGCGAAAAGGAGTTTCCCGTCGGCATAAGTGGGCTGCCGCCGGGAAAAGCCCGGGAGGCGATAATCTCGGGGTTTAACTGGGTTTTTATGCCGGCAGATCCTTTACCCTATCTGGCGGCCGGGATGAGAATAATTTCACCCGTTCCGTCTTCTGCCATTTGCTATCTTTACGATGAACCGGAGCAAAGCGGAGTTCTACCGCGGGCGGTTCGGGAAAAACATGGGCTGGCAAAACAAGCAGACCCGGAAAAACCTACGGCGATTACGGTTTATGACCCGGACCGGTACCTGGAATATGCCGGAACGGCAGATATTCTGATGGTTGACCCGTATCCGGTGCCGGTGCGGCCCCTGAAGTCGGTGCCGGAAGCGGTTCTGGCGGCACGAGCGGTACGGGGCGGTGAACCGGTCTGGGCGATTATCCAGGCCTTTGACTGGAAAGAGTTTTCCCCGGAAGCAGCCCGGGAGGGAATTGCCCGGCTTCCCACTCCGGCGGAGGTAAAGGCAATGGCTTACCTGGCAATTGCCGCGGGCGCAAAAGGGTTAGTTTTTTATACCGGTGGCCAGCCAAAGGTTTATCAGTCCAACCTGTTCCGGGAATTGAAAAAATTGGCCGTGGAGTTAAGAAAGCAGAACGGGTTTTTAACTTTTCCGTCCGGTGAAAGCAGAATAGAACCGCCTTTTTATATTTTGGAAAAGAAAATACCGGGCAAAGGCATCTGTCGTTTGGTTGTCAACAGCGAGCCGGAACCAGCCCGATTCGGGGCGGAGTTAATTGAGGCCTACGGTGTTCGGTTACAGCGGATAAAAACTCCCTAAAATGATATAATTAAAAAAAAATGAAGACAATAATTAAGGATTGGCGGCGGTTACTTTTGATGTTTGGCGATATGATAGTTATTGCTTTATCGTTATATCTTGCCTTCGTCACCCGTTTCTGGCGATTCAACCTGCCAATACGCTACCTATTTATTTATTATAAGATATTGCCGATGGCGCTGGTTATTTACCTCTTTTCTTTCCTCCGTTTTGGCCTTTACCACGGCACCTGGCGTTTTGCCGGACTTCACGACCTTTCGTCAATTTCTAAAAGTATTTTGGCGGGAACTGTTTCTCTGGTTGTTGCTTCTTTTTTAATCGTTGGATTGCGCGACACGCCCCGTTCGGTTTTTATTCTTTTTACCGTATATCTTGTTGTTGGCGTTGGTATTTTGCGGATTGCTGCCAGATTTTACCGGGAACTGGGGCATCCGTTTGGGCTGTGGTTGAATCCGGATGCATCCCGAACGCTTATTTTAGGCGCAGGTGACGCAGGTGAAGCGGTTTTAAGGAATTTACAA
Source organism: Candidatus Omnitrophota bacterium (assembly GCA_026387085.1). Taxonomy (GTDB): domain Bacteria; phylum Ratteibacteria; class UBA8468; order MWAK01; family MWAK01; genus JAHJUB01. Next base: position 21,425 of record JAPLMK010000041.1, on the reverse strand, counting down.
CAGCAACCTAACAAATCAACCCCGATTGGGTTTCTTGACGATGACTTTCAAAAACAGGGAACGTTGATTCACGGCGTAAAAGTTTTGGGGGTTATTGATAAATTACCTGAAATTCTACGGATTTTCCGGGTAAAGGAAGTATTTGTTGCCATACCCAATTTCCTCGGGGAAAAGATGCGTTGGGTAGCGGAGGTTTGCCAAAAAGCCGGCGTGAAGAGCCGGACCATTCCCCGGATGGCCGATATTTTAGCCGGACGGGTGCAACTGGACCGATTACGGCTGATAGGCATGGAAGATTTGCTTAATCGCCGGATTACGAAGATTGAGAATGAGCGCATCCGGGAGATTCTGTCCGGTAAACGGGTTCTGGTTACCGGCGCCGGCGGTTCCATCGGTTCGGAATTATGCCGTCAGATACTCGGGTATCAACCGGCCTATTTAATTTTACTGGAACAAAACGAAACCGGACTTTTTTACATCACCAACGAATTGGCTCAGAAATTCCCCGGGATAAAGCTGCGCCCGGTTGTCGGTGATATTTGCCATCAATCTAAGATGGCCCGGATTTTTGCGGATTACCAGCCGGAAATAATTTTCCATGCGGCTGCTTATAAACATGTGCCGATGATGGAAGAAAATCCGGATGAAGCCATTCGCAATAATGTTTTCGGCACCAAAATTTTAGTGGACCTTGCGCTGGAAAATGGTATCAGTCATTTTATAATGCTTTCTACGGACAAAGCAGTTAATCCGGCGGGCGTGATGGGAACGACCAAACGTTTAGCTGAAATGTATCTTCAAAGCCGTCAAGCAGGTGGCGCTAATCCACTCAAGGCCGTGCGTTTCGGAAACGTCCTGGGGAGCGCCGGTAGTGTGGTGCCCGTCTTTAAACAGCAGATTGATGACGGGGGCCCGGTTACGGTGACGCATCCGGAAATCAAGCGGTTCTTTATGACTATTCCGGAAGCGGTGGAACTGATTCTTTTTGCGGCCGCAGTTAGCCAGAATAGCGCAATTTTTGTTCTGGAGATGGGAGATTTAATTAAGATTAAAGACCTGGCCTGGAATTTAATTTCTCTGGCCGGGTTGACTCCGGAAAAGGACATTAAGATTATTTACACGGGCCTTCGGCCCGGCGAAAAACTCTACGAAGAATTTTATTACGAAAAGAACGAGATTTTAACGGAGACCGATTCGCCGGCGGTGAAGGCTGTTCAATCAAAACGGTTGATTTCCGCAGAAGCGGTTGATCGGGCATTGGCGGGTTTGCAGGCGCTTCTGGATATTTCGACGCCACCGGATAAGTTGCGGGAAGCATTGAAGGAAGTATTGCGGAAACTTGAAGAGTAGGTGCGGCGTAGATAACTGCGTCTGGTAATCTGGGCAGCTATACTGTCAAAAAATATTGTGAAATAAGTCGGTACCGGAGGAGGACGGGTGTCATTACCGTTGAATCGGTAAGGGGTTGGCGCCGCTCGGCTTTCACTGCGTCTCGGGTCACGCCTGCGCTAAAGCTTCGGCGGACGCAGTCGGCCATTCGCTGGTATTGCTGCCTGTTCGTCGCAATACCTGACTTCGCTCTCTTCAACTCCGTTTGTCAGGGAGTGGTGCCGGAGGAGGGAGTTGGCTGTCTCACTTCACTGCGTTTGACTAGGCCACCCGCTGGCAACGCTCTTATTCATCGCGTCGCCTTACTTCGCTCCCATCAACTCCCGTAAGAGAAAGAGTGCCGGAGGAGGGAGTTGAACCCTCATGAGGTTGCCCTCACCGGATTTTGAGTCCGGCGCGTCTGCCATTCCACCACTCCGGCGAAACTACTTTATATTTTATCACATAAACCAATAAATTTTCTCCGAAACGTGATTATTCAGTTGTGGTTAGTTTTTGTATTTACGTTAATTTGCCAGTTGACCCCGGAACGCAGGAGAGAGTAAAATCTGGAAAAGATTGAAGTTACTTTAACCACTTTGTCATCCTGAGCCGGGGTTGCGAAGGATCTCGTAGTTAAAGACGAGGTTCTTCGTTTCACTCAGAATGACATCCATTCGTGAGGTACGATGGCGTTTGAATTCAGCCAAACGGATATTCCGGGCGTTATCCTGGTAAAGCCGAATATTTCAACGGATATCCGGGGTCTTTTTTCGGAGACCTACAAATACTCGATTTTTGCCGCTCACGGCATCCCGGACCAATTTCTCCAGGATAATTATTCCCGTTCCGTGAAAGGCGTTCTCCGCGGCTTGCATTACCAACTGCCGCCTTTCGGCCAGGCAAAGCTGATCCGCTGCCTTGCGGGTGAAATTTTTGACGTGGCGGTTGATATCCGCCGAAATTCTGTCACGTTTGGTAAATGGACAGCGGTTGTTTTATCCGCGGATAACCGGAAAATGCTGTATATTCCGGAAGGATTTGCGCACGGGTTCTGCATTTTAAGTGAATTTGCGGAAGTTGCTTACAAGGTTACGATGGAATACGCGCCGGATTGTGACCGCGGAATCCGCTGGAATGACCCGGAGATGGCCATATCCTGGCCAACGGAAAATCCGGTCGTGTCGGAAAAAGACCGGTGCCTGCCATTGTTGAGTGACGCCGATATTTTTGGGTGAAAATAAACGGAGGCTTGAATGAAATTGGGCGTTTTAATATCGCTTTTCAGCGATAAGAGTTTTGAAGAGACGCTTGATTATGTGAAAGAAGTCGGATGCGAAGCGGTGGAAATCGGCGTTGCTAATTATGCTAAAAGCCCTCATTGTGACCTGGATGAGCTTTTGGCCAGTCCGGCTAAGGCCAGGAAATTGAAGGAAGCGGTTATCAGGCGCGGTTTGATTATCTCGGCGCTTTCCTGTCATGGTAATCCCCTGCATCCGGATAAGGATATTGCGGAAGCGCACGTCGCCGGACAGCACAAGACGATTCGACTGGCGGAAGCGTTGGGATTAAAGACCATCAATACTTTTTCCGGTTGTCCGGGCGGCGGGCCGAAGGACCTGACACCCAACTGGGTAACCTGTCCCTGGCCGGATGATTTTAGCAAGACGGTTGCCTGGCAGTGGGAGGAAAAAGTTGTTCCTTTCTGGACAAAAGAGGTAAAATTCGCGGCCGACCATGGCGTGACCCAGGTTGCGCTGGAGATGCATCCCGGCTTTGTGGTTTATAATCCGGAGACCCTTTTGAAACTTAGGAAAGAGGCCGGGGAGATAATCGGCGCTAATTTCGACCCGAGCCATCTTTTTTGGCAAGGCATAGACCCGGTGCAGGCCGTACGTAAACTCGGCAAAGCAATTTACCATACTCACGCCAAGGATTGCCGGGTTGACCTGGCTAACACTTCGGTAAACGGTGTTTTGGATACTAAACATTATTCTGACGAGGCAAACCGCAGTTGGATCTTCCGGACGGTAGGTTACGGCCATGCCCAAGATTTTTGGAAAGACCTGGTTAGCGCTTTACGGATGGCAGGTTACGACGGAGTCCTTTCTATTGAACACGAAGACAGCCTTCTTTCCGGACGCGAGGGATTTCTCAAGGCAGTTGCTTTCCTGAAGGATGTTATTCTTTCGGAACCACCGGGCGCGGTCTGGTGGGCGTAACGGGAGTTTTTAAAAACGCCATCCAAGTTTGTGGCAACTACATTTATATTTCCCCCTCACCCGCGCCCTCTCCCCTGCGGGGGAGAGGGAATTTATAATTACCAGGTTTTGCTTGGCGCCGTTTAGCAGGTTTTTTCCAGTTCTTTGATTTCATTGATTCGGCGCAGGTGACGGCCGCCGGCAAATGGCGTGTTTAGAAAAGTGAATACTATCTCCCAGGCAAGGTCCGGGCCCAGAGTTCGACCGCCCAGACAGAGGACGTTGGCGTTGTTGTGGCTGCGGGTCAGTTTTACGGAAAAAAGGTCGTTGCAGGGCACGGCGCGGATTCCTTTTACCTTGTTAGCCATGATGGCCATCCCCAATCCGGTTCCGCAAAGGAGGATGGCATAATCAGCTTTTTTTGCGATAACCGCCCTGGCGCCGGCCAGGCCGAATGACGGGTAGTCCACGCTTTTTTCGGAGTCGGTGCCAAAATCCAAAACTTCATAACCTTCCTTGATTAATTTTTCCTTAATTTCAATCTTCAGGTTAAATCCGGCGTGGTCGCTGGCGATGGCAATCTTCATAATACCCCCGTTTGGTTGGCGAGGTTGAAAACCTCGCGCTACATTATAAACTGGATTCCCGCTTAATATATGCGGGAATGACGAGCATTAAGTTCTAATAATTACTGGTTTTGGGCCGGTGTAGTCGTATACGACTGAGGCCTTACCCGGAATGTCTCCTCCATCGATAACCAGGTCTACCTCAGCCAGGATTTTTGCCGAAATTTCCGCAACAGAGCCGGCTGGTTCTTCACCGGAGAGGTTGGCACTGGTACCGACGATATTTTGTCCGAGCCGACGGATTACTTCCCTTAAAAAGGGATGGTTTGGAATCCGTAAAGCAACCTTTCCGTTCCGGTATACCCAGGATGGTAATTCTTTTCTGGAATTTAAGACCAGGGTGGTTGCGCCGGGCCAGAATTTAGTTGCCGCTTCCCGGGCGGCCGGCGAAAAGTAAGCCAGAGAGAGGGCTTCATCAAGGTCGGCGATTAAAAGGGGCAGGGGCTTGTCGGGCGGCCGGTTCTTAATTTTAAATATTTTCCGGAGCGCTTTTTCTTCCAGGATGCAACCCAAGCCATAAACAGTATCGGTGGGGAAGATAGCCACTTTTCCGGCCCGAAAGGTTTGCGCCAGTTTTTCGGCGGCATCCCGGTTGGTTACTTTTAAGGTCGGCACGCTTTAATTATAATTTCTTTCCATACTTTTTGACAAGTCAGGCGGTTTTCGGATACAATTTAAAGGTTATATTACGTTAATTTTTTGTTGATTTATTATATAACTACCAACAAAACGGAGATTAAAATGGAAAGGCACTGGTATCTGATTGATGCGGAAGGTAAGGTCTTGGGACGGATAGCGACCCGGATTGCTACTCTGTTGATGGGGAAAGGGAAGCCGGAGTACCGGCCGCATATTGATTGCGGTGATTTTGTGGTGGTGATTAACGCGGAGAAAGTAAAAGTGACCGGGAACAAGATGGAGGATAAACTTTACCGCAAACATACCGGTTATCTCGGCGGATTGAAAGAGATTAAACTGAAGAATTTACTGGCGAAGAAGCCGGAAAGAGTTATCGAGTTTGCGGTGAAGGGGATGCTTCCCAAGAACCGGCTGGCCGAAAATATTTTTAAGAAATTAAAAGTTTATTCTGGTTCCGAACATCCTTACGCATCGCAGAAGCCAATTAAAATATAGCATACAGCATACAGTAGGCAAGCACACGAGGGAAAAGATTAAAATGATTTTAAATATCCCTGCGGTTCCCTGTATACCGTCTACTGTATACCGTATACTGATTTCGGGAGGTGTTAATGGCTAAAATTTATATTATTGATGTAACTAACCGGGATGGGGTCCAGACATCGCGCCTGGCGCTGGCAAAACTCCAGAAAACGCTCATTAATATTTTTCTGAACAAGATGGGTATTTTTCAGAGCGAAATGGGTTTTCCGGTTACCCGGCATGAAATTAATTATCTGAAGGCAAATCTTTCCCTGGTTAAAAAGGGTGTTTTGGCTCCGATGGTTATTTCCGGCTGGTTGCGCGCCATTAAGCAGGACGTAGAAGAGGCCCTGCAGAATGTTCCGATTGAAAATATTAATATCTCCATCTCCACGTCCGACCAGATGATTCAGGGAAAGTTCATGGGTAAAATTACGCGCCAGGATGTCATTAAGAAGATGGTGGAGGCCTTAAAAACCGCCAAAGCCGGAGGCGTAAAAACAATCGGCGTAAACGCCGAGGATGCTTCCCGGACAGACCTTGATTACCTGGTTGATTTTGGCAACGCGGCCAAAGAAAACGGCGCGGCCCGCCTTCGTTATTGCGATACGCTCGGTTATGACAGTCCCTTTAGTATCTATGACCGGATTGCCTACGTTGCCGAAAAGGTGAAGATTCCCATTGAACTTCATTGCCATAATGACCTGGGTTTGGCGGTTGCGGCCAGCATTGCCGGAGCGAAAGCCGCGGTAGATGCCGGTGTTGATGCTTACATTAATACAACAGTCAATGGTCTGGGAGAACGTTGCGGGAATGCTGATTTAGTTTCGGTAATCCTGGCGCTTAAAAAGGCCTCCGGCTTTGCCGATAAATATCAATTAGACGAAGCGGTTGATTTGACGATGGCCTGGAAACTGACAAAATACGCTTCCTATGCTTTCGGAATTCCCATCCCGATTAACCAGGTTGGAGTCGGCTCTAATGCTTTTGCCCACGAATCCGGTATTCACGTTGACGGCGCGCTTAAGGATTCCCGTAATTACGAACTGTATCATTACGAAGAACTGGGCCGGGGCGAACCGGAAGTGATTGAAACCGGCCGGATGATTACCGTTGGAGAATATAGCGGAATTAAGGGTTTTCGCAATGTTTACGGGAAGATGGAAATTGAGTTTAAGGATGAGGAAGAGGCAAGGCGCATCCTGGATTTAGTCCGTTACGCCAATGTCCATACCCAGAAGCCCCTGGTGGAAGACGAACTTAAATTTATTGCTGCCTACCCGGAAGAAGCAACTTTGCTGATGACGATGTCTCCGTAAGATAATATCATCCATGGGACAGACAATTGCGGAAAAAATATTAAGCGCCAAAAGCGGCCGGAAGGTTTTTGCCGGCGAACTTTGCCTGGCGGAAGTGGATTTTGCTTTTGCGCAGGACGGCACCGCGCCGCTGGCGATTGAAGCGTTTCGAAAGATGTCCGGTAAAGGGGTTTCCAGCCCGGACCGGACCGCTTTTTTTGTAGACCACAGCGCGCCCAGCCCGAATATGGGTGTTTCCAACCTGCACCAGATGATGCGGATTTTTGCGGCGGAAAAGGGCATCCGGTTTTATGAGGGCGGAAACGGCGTTTGTCATATCCTGGTTTCGGAAGAAGGTTTTGTAAAATGCGGCGGGTTAATTGTCGGAGCGGACAGCCATACGCCGACCAGCGGCGCCCTGAACGCTTTTGCCACCGGTGTTGGTTCTACCGATTTGGCCGCAACCATTATCAGCGGCAAATTATGGTTTAAGGTGCCGGAGACGATTCGCATTCAACTTTCCGGCCGGCTGCCGGAAGGAACTTACGCGAAAGATGTGGCGCTTTTTTTAATTAAAAATCTTACGGCCGGCGGAGGCAATTACAAGAACTTGGAGCCAACCGGGCCGGTTATAGATGAACTTTCTATTGACGGTCGTTTTACGATTGCCAATCTGGCGATGGAGGCCGGCGCCAAGACGTGTATTTTTGAGGCCGACGAAAAGACCTTTCAGTGGTTGGGCGCTCACGGTGTTTCCCGGGATGAATCTTCTCCGGTCTCTTCGGACCCGGACGCAGGGTTTACTGTGATTTCGCTTGACTTGTCGGAGTTGACTCCCCAGATTGCGGTTCCGCATAAGGTTGATAATGTTTGTCCGGTTAAAGAAAAGGCGGGTCTAAAAATCAACCAGGCCTTTATCGGTACGTGCACCAACGGACGGTTGGAGGACCTGCGGATAGCCGACCGGGTTATCGGAAACCGAAAGGTTAATCCGGCCTGCCGGTTGATTGTTGCGCCGGGCAGCCGGCGGATTTTGCTTGAAGCGATAGCGGAGGGCATAATCCAACGCTTGGTGGCTGCCGGAGCCATATTGGTCACACCCGGTTGCGGACCGTGCGTGGGAACTCATAACGGTGTTCCGGCGGACGGAGAGGTTGTTATCTCTACTGCTAATCGTAATTTTCTAGGGCGGATGGGTAATCCGAAAGCGGAGATTTATCTGGCTTCACCGGCGACGGTGGCCGCCAGCGCGGTGGCCGGGGAGATAAAGGAAGCGTAGGAAAATTTTAACAGAACAGTCGGCGCGCCTGTTTTTATGGTGTCGGGACTGAAATGAAATTAATATGTCATCCTGAGCCGGGATTGCGAAGGATCTCATACTTCAACAACGAGATTCTTCACGGAGTTTACTCTTGAGCAACGCGAAGGGTTCAGAATGACAAATAAATCTTATGAATGGTTCCCAAATTCTGGTTGAGGCCTTAAAGAAAGAAGGGGTGAAATACCTTTTCGGGATACCCGGAGGGCAGATTATCCATTTTTTTGACGCGCTTTATCAGCAAAAAGAGATAGAGTTAATCCTTACCAGGCACGAACAGGCGGCCGCCCACATGGCTGATGGTTATGCCCGGGCAACCGGTAAGGTCGGGGTCTGTGTGGCAACCAGCGGGCCCGGAGCCACCAACCTGGTTACCGGTCTTGCCACGGCCTACATGGATTCCATTCCGATGATTGCGATTACCGGCCAGGTTCCCACCCATCTTATCGGCAATGACGCGTTTCAGGAAGCCGACACTACGGGCATTACCAGGCCGGTTACTAAAAATAATTATTTGGTTAAGGACGTGCGTGAATTAGCCAAGACCATAAAAGAAGCGTTTTACGTGGCAACTTCCGGCCGGCCCGGTCCGGTGCTGATTGATTTTCCCAGCGATGTTCAACGGGCGGAGACAGAATTTGTTTATCCGCATAAAGTAGAACTTAAGACCTATCGGCCCCAGATGGAAGGGCACTCGCGCCAGATTAAGAAAGCGGCGGAACTTATTTCTTCTGCCAAACGGCCGATAATTTATGCCGGCGGCGGTGTAATTCTCAGCCGGGCCAGCCGGGAACTGATTGAATTCGCGCATAAGACCGGGATACCGGTAGTTCTTACCATGATGGGCCTGGGCTCTTTTCCGGCCGATGACCCGCTTTTTTCCGGCATGCTGGGAATGCACGGGTTAAAATACGCTAATTATAGCGTGCTGGAAT
>JAPLMK010000041.1:0-12507 GCA_026387085.1 Candidatus Omnitrophota bacterium | reverse complement strand
GATTTAGTGATTGCCATCGGCGCCCGTTTTGATGACCGGGTGACCGGAAAACTGGAATCATTTAAGGCAAATACGAAATTTATCCATATTGATATTGACCCTTCTTCCATCGGGAAAATCGTGCCGGTTGACGTACCGATTGTCGGAGATATCAAAAATGTTTTAAGCGAATTAATACCGCTGGTTTCTCCGGTAGATTGCCGCGAATGGCGGGCGAAGATAGACGGTTGGAAGAAGAAGTATCCGCTTACCTACCGGAAAGATGACGGAAAATTAAGGCCCCAGTTTATTATTGAAGAGATTAACCGGGTTACTAAAGGTAAGGCGATAATTGCTACGGAAGTGGGCCAGCACCAGATGTGGGTTGCCCAATTTTACCGTTTCAACCATCCCAATTCCCTGATATCTTCCGGCGGCCTGGGGACGATGGGTTTTGGTTTTCCGGCTGCTATCGGAGCAAAATTCGGGTGTCCGGACCGCATTGTTTTTGATATTGCCGGCGACGGAAGTTTTCAGATGAATATCCAGGAATTGACCACGGCGGTAATTAATCGCATTCCGGTTAAGGTGGCAATCTTGAACAATTGTTACCTGGGTATGGTGCGGCAGTGGCAGGAACTTTTTTACGGTAAGCGTTATTCCGGCACGAACCTTGGCCCTTGTCCTGATTTTGCCCGGATTGCCGAGGCGTTTGGCGCCAAAGGACGGAGGATAACCCGCCCGGAAGAGGTTGAGCCGGCCTTGAAAGAATCGTTAAAAGAAACAGAGGTTCCGTTTGTGATGGATTTTCGGATTGAGCAGGAGGAGAACGTTTTTCCGATGGTTCCGGCCGGTTCCTCTTTAGACGAAATGATTAGCGGTTTAGCGTAAAACAATGAATGAGCATATTATCAGTTTGACGGTTGAAGACCGTTTCGGCATGCTGGCCAGGATTGCCGGTCTTTTTTCGGCGCGCGGTTACAATATCAACAGCCTGGTTGTGGCGGCGACCGAAGACCCTTCGGTAAGCCGTTTGGTGCTTACGGTTTCCGGGGACCAGCCCATTATCGAGCAGATAATGAAGCAGTTAAATAAACTGATTGGTGTAATTAAGACCGTTGATTTGAACGAGGGAAAATATCTGGAGCGGGAATTGGTTCTGGTTAAAGTGGATAATAACACCCAGAAACGTTCCGAAATACTGAAACTGGTGGAACTTTACCGGGGCCTGGTGATTGATGTTACGTCAAAATACCTGATGGTGGAAGCGATGGGTGAAAGCCACCAGATTGACGGGCTTTTGGTGGCGCTGCGCCCGTATGGTTTGAAAGAGATTGTCCGCACCGGTAAGGTGGCAATCGGCCGGGAATAAATTTTTCTGTCATTCCCGCTTACTATCCACAGAAATGACAGAAAACACAGGAGGAATAAAATATGGCGAAGATTTACTATGACGAAGATGCTGATTTGAAAGATTTAAAAGGTAAAAAAGTGGCAATCGTGGGTTACGGGATTCAAGGCAGGGCGCACAGCCTTAACTTGCGTGATTCCAAGATAGAAGTTGTAATCGCCGAACTGCCCGGCACACCCAATTACGCCAAGGCGGTTGAAGACGGTTTTAAACCGGTTTCCGCACGGGAAGCCGCTACAGCCGCGGATATTATCATGATGCTGGTTCAGGATAATTTACAGCCCGATGTTTACAAAGCCGATATTTTACCGGTGCTTAAGGCCGGCAAGACGCTGGGTTTTGCGCACGGGTTTTCTATCGTGTTCAACCAGATTGTGCCGCCCAAGGACATTGACGTGATAATGGTTGCGCCCAAAGGCCCCGGCGGACTGGTGCGCGATATGTTTCTCCAGGGCAAGGGTGTGCCCTGCTTGGTGGCGATAGAACAGGAATACACCGGCAATGCGCTTAAGGTTGCGCTGGCTTATATTAAGGCCCTGGGCGGAAGCAAAGCCGGCATCATTGAAACCACTTTCAAAGAAGAGACGGAAACAGACCTTTTCGGCGAGCAGGCGGTGTTGTGCGGAGGCGTGTCCGCTTTAATTAAAGCCGGGTTTGAGACGCTGGTCGAGGCAGGATACCAGCCTGAAATAGCTTATTACGAGACCTGCCATGAGTTAAAATTGATAGTTGACCTGATTAACGAGCGGGGCATTACCGGAATGCGCAAAGGAGTAAGCGATACCGCCGAATACGGTGATTTAACCCGGGGCCCGCGGATTATTGACGAACGGGTGAAAGACGAGATGCGCGAAATTCTGGCTGAAATCCAGAATGGTGAATTTGCCCGGGAATGGATTTTGGAAAATAAGGTGGGGCGGCCGGTTTATCACGCTTTGGTCAAGCAAGACGAGATTCATCCGCTGGAAATTGTCGGCAAGAAATTGCGCGGCATGATGGTCTGGCTGAAAAAATAAAACAAATTCCTCCCCCATCCTCGCCAAAGGCGTACTCGCCTCTGGCGAGGATGGGGGAGGCGAGGTAGGGGTGATGCGGTTATTTTTCGCAGTACCAATACCGGCAGAAATAAGCCGGGACATAACCGCTGAAGGCGGGAAGATAATCTGTAATTCTCTACGTTGGGTCGCCCCGGAGAATCAGCATTTTACCCTCTGTTTTTTAGGCGCGGTGGAAGAGGGGAGGGTGGCAGAATTGATTTTGAACGGCCCGAAAACTGCTTTAAAGCACCATTCGTTTTTACTTACTATCTCCGGAGCCGGTTTTTTCCCGGACGAGGAAAGACCAAAAGTATTTTGGGTTGGCGCCGGCGCCGGTGCGGAGAAACTTATTGCCCTGGCCGGAGATCTATCATTAACTTCAGAAGACCGCTCTTTCCTGCCCCACCTTACCGTAGCCCGAATAAAGGCGGGGGAGGGGTTGCATCCCCTCACTTTTCAAGAGTTAAATTCCTGGAAGACCAGGAACTTCGGTTCTTTTTTAGTTAATGAATTCTGCCTGATGGAATCATTGCTTTCACCAACCGGCGCAGTTTACAGGACGGTTCATTCTTTTCCACTGGAGGCGTTAGATGGAAGACAAGGCTAAGGTTGTTGGTTTAACAGAAGCAATTAAGAATATTGAAAAGGAATTCGGCAAAGGTTCCATTATGCGCCTGGGTGACCGCGTCCACGAAAAGATTGATGTTATCCCGACTGGTTCCCTTGCGCTTGACTATGCGTTAGGTGTAGGCGGAATTCCGCGGGGCAGGATTACGGAAATATACGGACCGGAATCTTCCGGCAAGACCACCCTGGCTTTACATATTATCGCGGAAGCCCAGAAATTGGGGGGTCAGGTTGCGTTCATAGACGCGGAACATGCTCTTGACCCGGAATACGCCCGGAAACTCGGCGTCAATATCGATGATATGCTCCTTTCCCAACCTGATTCCGGTGAGCAGGCCCTGGAAATTGCGGACCGGCTGATTAAGACCAACGCTATTGATATAATCGTGGTTGATTCCGTGGCCGCGCTTGTACCGCGGGCCGAATTGGAAGGCGCGATGGGGGACAGCGTGATGGGTTTGCAGGCGCGGCTCATGAGCCAGGCGCTGCGCAAGATGACCGGTATTATTAACCGCAGCAAAACCGCGGTTCTCTTCATAAACCAGTTGCGCGAGAAGATCGGCGTCTTTTTCGGTAACCCGGAAACTACTCCCGGCGGCCGCGCGCTTAAGTTTTACACCAGCGTCCGTCTTGATATCCGGCGCATCGGTTCCATTGAGGGCGAAAAGAGCGCCAAAGGCGATAAGAACATTATCGGTAACCATACGCGGGTCAAAGTAGTCAAAAACAAAGTAGCCCCTCCGTTCCGGGAAGCGCTTTTTGATATCTATTACAACCAGGGTATATCTAAAGAGGGCTCAATCCTGGATGTAGGAGTGGACCAGAAGGTTTTGGAAAAGAAGGGGAACTCTTTTTATTACGGCAGCCAGAATATCGGTCCGGGCCGGGAGCAGGCGCGGATTTATCTGAAAGAACACACAGAAGTAAGGGATAAGATTGAGGCTGAATTGCGGGCTAAGATAGTTGCCTGATTTTATTATTTAAGAACAGATTCTTCGGCTTTGCCTCAGAATGACAATGTGCCCGATTAGAATAGCAAGCGCATCTGTCATCCTGAGCCGTGGTTGCGAATGATCCCGCAGTAAAATGGAGGTAACATGGAACGCAAAACACTTGTGTTGAGAATCGTTTTGGTGGTTCTGTTTTTTGCGGCGGCCGGTTTTTCTTTCTGGGGCGGAAAAGCCCTGGCGGAAAAACAGTCCGGAAAATCTGTCTTACCACTTACCCTGAGCCCGGAAATTACTTCCCTGGAACAGGCGTCTGTCCGCGTGGCCGAAGCGGTGAATCCGGCCGTAGTAAATATCCGCACCACCCAGAAGGTGGCCGGGTCGCAGAACCAGTTTGGAGACCTTTTTAACGACCCGTTCTTCCGGAGATTTTTCGGCGATACCCAGCCGCAGGAACCAAAGGAATATCTGCGCCCGGCCCTGGGCAGCGGTGTTATTGTTTCGCCGGATGGTTACATTCTCACTAATAACCATGTGGTTAAAGACGCCACCGAGGTAAAAGTTAAACTCTTAGATAACCGGGAATTTAACGCCAAGATAGTCGGTAAGGATGAAAAGACCGACCTTGCCCTGGCAAAAATCAACGCGGAAAATCTGCCCTACGCTGTTTTTGGCGATTCTGCCCAGATGAAGGTAGGACAATGGGTAATGGCAATCGGGAATCCGTTTGGTCTTGAAGGTACGGTCACTGTTGGCGTGGTCAGCGCAACCGGCCGCCACCTTGGCATTAACCCGATTGAGAGTTTTATTCAGACGGATGCTTCCATTAATCAGGGAAACAGCGGCGGACCCTTGGTTAATTTAAAGGGCGAGGTGATTGGAATCAACACGGCCATCGTTGCCAGCGGCCAGGGAATCGGTTTTGCTATTCCTTCCAATATGGCCCAGAGCGTTTTTGAACAGATAAGGACCTCCGGCAAAGTGGTGCGCGGCTACCTGGGAATTTCAATGCAACCGATTGACCCGGAGATGGCGCAGGAGATGGGCTTGAAACAGGCCAACGGTGTTTTAATTACCAACGTCAATTCCGGCACTCCGGCGGAAAAAGCAAACCTGAAAGCCGGTGATGTAATTATAGGTGTTAATAACATACCGGTCAAAGGTCCGGATGATATCCAGAACAGAATCGGCGGCGCCAAACCCGGCGACACGGTTATCCTCCAGGTAGTTCGTAACGGAAAGACGCTGGCGCCGATATCTGTCCGGCTGGCGGAACAGCCGGCGCAAATGAGCGCGGCAGCGCCCCGGCCGGGCGCGGTTGTACCCGGAGAAGAGAAGTCCTGGCGCGGGATGAAGTTTGCCGATATTACGCCTGATATTGCAAGAGAACTGGGGTTGTCGGTCGCTTCCGGCGTGGTTGTTGTTGACGTGTCCGCTTCCAGTCCGGCGGCCGGGAAGTTGCCTCCGCAGAGCGTGATTTTAGAGGTGAACCGGCAAGCGATTAACAGCCTTTCTGATTTTTTCCGGGTGGTTAAAGCAATTCCGGATTCAAAGTCGGCGATGGTGCGGGTATATGCCGGAGGGAAATACGAGTATCTGATTATCCCCGGTAAATAATTACGGTTGTCATTCCCGCATGTTGTAAGCGGGAATCTAAATTCATTATGGATACCCGCTTACTCGCCTGGGCGGCGAAGCCTGACCGGCTATCCGCGGGTATGACAAAATTTTTTGATTGGCGTAGTTAACTACGAAAGAATATTCCGCAGAAGATTTTTGGCTTTAAAGAGGCGTGATTTTAGTGTTCCTTCGTTAACCTTCAGCATCTCCGCGATTTCATGGTAGGATAATTCTTCCAGGTAGCGCAGGACGATTATCTCTTGGAATAAAGCGGGTAGTTTGGCAATTCCTACCCTTATTTTTTCTCTTAGTTCTGTTTTCGCGAAAGATTCGGCTGCTGACGGTAATCCGGGATAGGTAATTTTAAGTCCTTCGGTAAGCGAAACAGTTATTCGCCGTTTTTTTCTTAACCGTTTGTGATGGAGGTTGAGGAGGATGCGGTAGGTATAGGTATAAATCCCGCTTTTTCCCGCAAAACGCGGCAGGCCTTGGTGAAGCCCCAGGAAGGTTTCCTGCAGGAGGTCTTTAGCTTCCTCCCGTTCTCCGCAGAGGAAAAGGGCAACGCGGTAAAGCCGGGTTTCCAGGGAGGCAATAATCTGACCGAATGCTTCCAAGTCCCCGTTTTTTGCCTTTGCAATAAGCAAACCCTCATCAACCATAATACCCCTTTACATCTTATCAATAAGAACTGCGGATTGTCAATAACGGTGGTTTTGGAGTATAATATACAAGCATAGGCTTGTCATTCTGAGCGTAGCGAAGAATCTGACGTACTTTGTCATCCTGAGGGAACCGAAGGATCTCAACCGCTAAATACGTCGGTTTCTTCGCAATTACGGCTCAGGATGACTCCAAAAAAATGGGGATGAAAATAGTCAGCACCGGGTCGTACCTGCCGGAGAAGGTTTTAACCAACGCGGACCTGGAAAAGATGGTTGAAACTTCCGATGAGTGGATTCGCACCCGGACCGGTGTTTCCGAGCGAAGAATAGCGGCGCCGGAAGAGGCCGCGTCCGATTTGGGAATACGCGCCGGACGCCTGGCTCTGGAACGGGCTGATTTCTCGCCCGAAAAGGTTGATGCGATAGTTACCGCGACGATTACCGGTGATTATCATTTTCCGTCAACCGCCTGTCTAATCCAGAAGGGGCTGGGGGCCGACAATGCTTTTGCTTTTGATTTATCCGCGGCCTGTTCCGGATTTCTTTACGGTCTGGCTTGCAGCCGCGGGTTGATTCTTTCCGGCCAGTGCCGGAATGTTTTGCTGATTGCCACGGAAACCATGAGCCGGGTAACCGATTATACGGACCGGGGCACTTGCGTTCTTTTGGGTGACGGCGCCGGAGCGCTTTTTCTTACCTGTGACGAGAAAGACGCTGTCCTGGGCAGTTACCTGGCTTCTAACGGTAGTTACACGGACCTTCTTTTCATGCCGGGCGGCGGCGGACGCTATCCGGCGAGTCACGAGACCGTGGACAAGCGGCTCCACTTTATGAAGATGGAGGGCCAGGCGCTCTTTAAGGTGGCGGTGCAATCGATGAGCGAAGCGGCCCGGAAAGCCCTGGAGCGGGCAAAGGTAAGTCCGGAGGAAATCGCCCTGGTTATTCCGCATCAGGCAAACCTGCGCATTATTCAGGCGGTGGTCAAAAACCTTTCCCTGCCGATGGAAAAGGTTTTTTTGAATATCCAGAATTACGGAAATATGTCTGCGGCTTCGGTAGCGGTGGGCTTGGACGAAGCGGTTACCGGCGGCCGGGTAAAGGCCGGTGACCTGGTGCTCCTTTTTGCCTTCGGCGCCGGCTTGACCTGGGCCGCTACAGTGATAAGGTTGTAGTTACCCTTGACAGGATTGATATCAGGGTAATACAATAAAGAAAATAATACTTGTAACCTAAGTGTAGCCTAATGGGATGAGATGCGCTATTTAAAATTATTCCTGATTTTAACCTGCCTGTTTTTTCTGCCGGTTTTGCTTGGTGCCCAGCCGACCCATGTCGTCGTTAAAGGGGAAAGTTTGTACCGGATCGCTAAAGGCCATAATATTTCTGTTGAAGATTTAAAGCGTCTTAATAATCTTTCCGGAAATCTTATCAATACGGGCCAGAAACTGATTGTCAGCAGCACGGAAGACGAAGAAAGCAAGGCATCGGAAGTCGGGTCGGTTTACCGCACCAAGAAGACATACCACCGGATTCACAGCGGTGATACCATCTCTAAAATTGCCCGTAATTATAAAATTACAGTTACGGAACTGAAGCATCTCAACCCGAATGTTTCCGATACCCGGCTTAAGATTAATAGCCGGCTTTTGGTTAAGGTTGACCGGGTTCGCGTGCCTTCGGTAACAGAACCAACGATAGAAGTTGCCGACAACAACGTGCCGGAAAAAATTGCAAAATCAAAATTGCCCAAAGGAATTTCGGCGGAAGGTGTTGCGGCGGATTTGCTGGACCGGGCGTTCTCCTTTCTGGATGTGCCGTACCGGTTGGGTGGATTCAGTAATCTGGGAATTGATTGCTCCGGCCTGGTTAAAAAGGCCTTCAGCGCTGTCGGAGTTGACCTTTCCCGGACAGCCCGGACCCAATTTCTGGAAGGCACGCCGGTTCCGATTGCGGAGATTTCGCCCGGCGATTTACTCTTTTTTGCCCGGACGAAAACCGGCCATTCTCCTTCGCATGTGGCGATCTACCTGGGCAATGGTTTAATTCTGCATGCCAGCCGCGCTGCTCATCGCGTCATTGTTGATAGTTTCGAGTCCTCTACTTACCTGAAGAGCCGCTGTCTAGGCGCCCGCCGTATTTTAGGTTGCGAAAACCAGTAAACTACACGATATTCACCATTTATCACAAGTTAATAGTATGATTGATTACGTTGATATTTTTGTTTTTTCCGGCAAGGGCGGTAATGGGGCGGTTGCATTTCGCCGCGAAAAATATGTTCCCCGCGGCGGACCTTCGGGCGGCAACGGCGGAGACGGAGGTTCGGTTATTATTCGGAGCGATATTTCCGCAAATACGCTGATTAATTTTCGATACCAGCACCATTTTCGCGCCGAGCCCGGCGGAAACGGACAGAAGAGTCAAAGAACCGGGTCAGACGGTGAGAACCTGATTATTATCGTCCCGCCGGGAACGGTGGTTAAGACCAAGGAAGGCATAATTATTGCCGACCTGGAGAAACCGGGGCAGGAAATCGTGGTGGCCAAGGGAGGCAAGGGCGGTTTTGGAAACGACCATTTTTCCACCGCAACCATGCAGACCCCCCGGTTTGCCGAAAAGGGAACGCCGAGCGAGGAAGCGCAGCTTGTCCTGGAACTTAAATTGATTGCCGACGCCGGACTGGTCGGTTATCCCAATAGCGGAAAATCAACGCTGCTTTCCGTAATCTCCCGAAGTAAGCCCAAAATTGCGCCCTATCCGTTCACCACCCTGGAACCATGCCTGGGCCTGGTGCTTTTGGATGATGGTTATAGTTTTACGGCGGCGGATATTCCCGGGTTGATTGAAGGCGCCCACAAAGGGAAGGGTTTGGGTGACCGCTTTCTGCGCCATATTGAAAGGACCAGGGTTATCCTGCATATGGTTGATATTTCCGAGGCGGACCCGGTTGAAAGATATTGGAAAATTCGCGAAGAATTATCGGGGTATGGTTGTGGTCTGGCTGAAAAGACGGAAATTATTGTGGCGAATAAGATTGATTTACCGGAAACGAAGGAAAAGTTAGCTGTATTTCAGAAAGAGATGGGGAAACTCGGCAAGCCGGTTTTTCCAATTTCAGCCATGCTTAGGAATGGTTTGAAACCGCTGCTTTACGCAACTGCTGATATTTTGCGTAAATAGAAAACGAAGAACGGATTACGAATGCACCGCGGAGGTCGCAGAGAAGTAATAGAGCAGAAGAGAGAATTTTAAATAAAGTTAATAATCTTTTAAAGTAATTCTCTGCGTACTCCGCGTGCTCTGCGGTTAGAATTACGCTTTGCCCAGCCCGAAGGCTTTATGCAGGCTGCGGACCGCTTTCTGATGCTCTTTTTTGCGGATAACGCAGGATATTTTAATCTCCGAAGTGCTGATCATCTCAATATTAACCCCGGCTTGGCTTAAAGCGGAAAACATTTTGGCGGCCACGCCGGAATGGCTCTGCATTCCGATGCCGATGATGGAGATTTTGGCGATATCAGAATCAACCGTAACTCCACCCGCCCCGATCTCGTGGGCAATTTTCGCGGCAATTTTCCGGGCATTTTCCAGGTCTTCCGAGGGAACCGTAAAAGAAAGGTCGGTTTTCCCTTCCCGGCTTACGTTCTGGATGATCATGTCCACGTTGATCTTCTTTGCGGCTACCGCGGTAAATATGTGGGCGGCTATTCCGGGCCGGTCCGGCACACCGAAGATGGATAACTTGGCTTCCTTATCAGTTCCGGTAACCGCTGAAATCAAAGGTTCTTCCAAGCTCTTTGCTCCCTTTTTCGTTTTTTTCGTTATCATCGTTCCTTCCCCTTCCTGAAAAGTCGATTTTACCAGAATAGGTACTCCGTGTTTTTGTCCGAACTCAACTGCCCGGGCCTGCATTACGGCCGCTCCCGCCGAAGCCATTTCCAGCGCTTCTTCGTAGGATATGAGCGGGATAAGGCGGCTCTCCGGTTCTATCCTCGGGTCGGCGGTAAAGATTCCGGGTACATCGGTGTATATTTCACAGGTATCGGCTTCTAAACTTTTAGCCAGGGCAACCGCGGAGAGGTCGCTGCCGCCTCTGCCCAGGGTAGTTATCCGGTCGTCTTCTGTTACCCCCTGAAAACCGGTTACGACTGCAACGATACCCTTCTTCAGCGTTTCTTTTATCCGGGATGTTTTTAAAAATTTTATTCGCGCTTTAGTGTGGGTAGTATCGGTAATGATGCCTGCTTCCCGGCCGGTAAAGGTACGGCTGGGCACGCCTATTTTTTGAAGGGCCATGGCCATGAGGCTGGCCGAAACCATTTCACCGGTGGAGAGGAGCAGGTCCATCTCCGGACCGCGTTCCGGATTACCCACCTGAGATGCCAGGTCAACAAGATGGTCGGTGGTGTCGCCCATCGCCGAAACTACAATTGCGATCCGGTTTGCCTTTCCCAGCCGTTTCTTAATCTTTTGCGCAACGCGGGTAATTTTTTCCGCGGTGGATAAAGAAGAACCACCGAATTTCTGGACGATTATTTTCATGGGCGCGGTCGGCATTTAAACAAAACAACGGCTCCGATAAGTGAAAATAAAACGGCATACCACTGCGTGGTATAAAATCCCAGAAAACCCGGCAGTAAATCACCGCGCAAACTGTCAACCGCCGACCGGGTAAAACCGTATAAAATAAGATACCAGGCGGTTAACTCTCCCGGTTTTGTTTCGGTACGGCTGAAGATATAGAGAATGAAGAAGAGGGCGGCATCAGCCAAAACATAATATATTTCGGTGGGGTGGACGCGATTAGCCAGGAAAGGAAAATTTACGGCCCAGGGGAGATTTGAAACTTTACCGTAACAACATCCGTTGAAGAAACAGCCGAGACGTCCGATCGCCTGGCCCAACGGGAGGTAAAGAATGAAACTGTCCAATGTCGGGCGAACCGCTATTTTTTTCCGGCGCAGATACCAGATGCTGCCGGCCAAGCCGAAGAGCAGGCCGCCTTGAATCGCCAGGCCGCCCCGGCGCAGCAGAAAAATTTCCCAGAAGTGGCGTTGATAATATGACCATTCAGCCGTGATGTGAATAAGCCGGGCTCCGATGATGCCGACTACGACGGCCAGGAAGATAAGATTATAGATAAGCTGTTCCGGAATGCCCAGTTTCCGGGAACGGCGCAGCCCCAGAAAGAAAGCAATGGCGATGCCACCCGCCACGAATAGGCCGTAAGTATAAACCGCGAAACCACCAATTTGAAAAAGGATTGGATGCATACCTTTTATTTTACCTTATCAATCTGCCTTTCACAAATATTTA
Source organism: Candidatus Omnitrophota bacterium (assembly GCA_026387085.1). Taxonomy (GTDB): domain Bacteria; phylum Ratteibacteria; class UBA8468; order MWAK01; family MWAK01; genus JAHJUB01. The sequence goes on along the minus strand of JAPLMK010000041.1, from coordinate 911 downwards.
GTTTGTCATCCCCGCGTGTTTTAGGCGGGGATCCAATCTTTCAAGGTGTAGATTCCCGCTTACTATCCGCGGGAATGACTACTGTTTTTTCGCAAAATAAAATATGGATGATGATGAACGAGGCGCCGATAGTCAGGGCGGTGTCAGCCAGGTTGAAAGTCGGTATGCGCCAGAGCAGGATAAAATCGAAGACGCTTCCCCTAATAAGACGGTCGGCGAGATTTCCGAGCATGCCACCCCAGACCAGCCCGATACCGCTTGTCAAAAGTCCGTTTTTTTTCCGGCTCTTTCTCCACAGGTCAGTGGTGACGTAGATTACCAGGCAGGATAATACGACGGTAATAAGTTTGAGGTATTCGGTGTGCCAGAAACCAAAGAAGAAACCGGGGTTGTAGAAAGGGGTGAATTTTAAGATGCCGGGTATAATCGTCCGGGTATGAAGAAATTTTTCGCCCCAGAATTTAGTCGCCTGGTCTAAAATAAAAATCAACGTTGCCCAACTGAGGGATAATTTTAGGGAATGACGCGATACAGGCATGAGGGTTGTGCGGTTGCCCTTAAAACTCCATTTTTGCCTGACATTCGAAACAGTTCCGGGCTTGAGGTACGGCGGTCAGGCGTTTAACTTCAATCTTGGCGCCGCACTTCTCGCATTTTCCGTAACTTCCCTTGTCAATCCGGGCAAGGGCCTCTTCCGTCGCTCTTAAGGAATTATTTTCCTCAATGACCAGGCCCAGATTTAAATCCCGTTCGAAATTATCGGTGCCCAAGTCAGCCGGATGGGTGGTAATTCCGCCCAGGTCAGAATTTCTTTCCGCATTCAAAAGACCGTTGTTTTCCAAAGCGGAAATACTTTTCAGGATGCGTTCGCGCTCTTTCTCGAGAGCTTTGCGGTGTTTTTCCAATTCGGT
>JAPLMK010000088.1 GCA_026387085.1 Candidatus Omnitrophota bacterium | reverse complement strand
ACGGCGAGCACGATAAACTTCCGGAACAGGCGTTTTATATGGTGGGCAACATCGCCGAAGCAATCGACAAAGCCGCGAAACTGTAATCATGAAAACTATCTCCGTGGAAATCCGCACGCCGGAAGCGCTCATCCTGCAGGGTGATTATGAATCCGCGGTCCTGCCCGGCTTTGAAGGCGAATTAGGCATCCTGCCCGGACACACGGCCCTGGCCGCACAACTGAAATCAGGCACCATCCGCCTGAAACGCGCCGGAAAGACCGAAACCTGTTCCATTACCAACGGTTTCGCGGAAGTCCAACCCGCCAAAATATCCATCCTCGCCGAAAAAGTAATAATTTAATCCCGTCCGGTAGTTTAAGAATAATAACTATTTCAAATTATATTCCGATAAGCGGACAAAGCGGAAACCTCTTTTTTTGAGTTCGGGCACAGCCGCAATTATCCCTTCCGCCGTCTCTTTCTCCGGATGGTTCATGTGACAGATAACAATTGAACCCGGTTCGGCGGTCAGGAGAGCCGCCTTAACCTGGGAAGCAGAATAAGTAGCGCCTTTGTCGCCCAGCACGCTGAAACCAACCACCTGGTAACCCATAACTCCGGCAATCTCCACGGCCACCTCATCATAATAAGCGGTCCCGGACCGGTAATATTTCGGTTGACGACCGGTCAGTTGCCGTATCTTTTGACCATTCTTCCCTATTTCGTCAAAGACCTCTCCGGGATTGGCTGTTCCCTTAATGCCATACATAGATTGCCCGGTCACAGAAGATGGTTTATGCCGGCAACCGTGATTTTCAATCTCGAATAATCGGTTGGCTGCCAACTGCTTAAAAATATCCGGATTTTTATCAATCCAGCGGCCGCAAATAAAAAGAGTGGCCGGAATACGCTCCCGCACCAGATATCTTATCAGACCGGTATCGTAACCATCGTCTCCGGAATCACAGGCATCAAGGGTGAGGGCGATGACCTTACGGTAGGTGTCCAACCGGGTTTTTACTCCGGACACATTCTCCGCCCACTGTCGGGGAACCCGGCCGCGGAAACGGGAAACAATCTCTTTCCTGGAAATATCCGGCCTGGGGGGGCTTTCTTCGCTCCGGGCCGAAAAAATACTCCCCGAAATAAGAACCAGCATAAAGGGCATCAACAAAATATTTCGAGTGCTCACGCCGGGGCTATGTTTTTTTTAGTTCTTGAATTTATTATTTTCACTAAAGCGTAGGCAATAATCACGCCGGCGATACCGCCGGCGTGACAAACAAGAATGGGCGTACCCATCATGCCGAAAAGGAGAAAACTAAAGGGGAACTTTCCGGTAATGGTTTCAAAAGCTACCATCACAAGCAGGAACGCGAAGACAGCCGCCCCGATTATCCTGTCGGTTTTCTCCTTCTTTTCGCGGAAAACCATCTCCAGCGCTCCGAGCGCGGTTATCCCGTAAGTAATACCGGACAATCCGCGCAAATAACATAGAACAAACGGCAGAAAATTCTTTTCTCATCCAGGGACAGGTACACCAGAAAAAAAGGCAGGCCGTCTAAAAGAAGGTGATACCAGGAGATGTGGGCAAACAACCCGGTAAAGATGCGCCACCATTCCCCTTGCTTTACCAGGCCGGGATAAAAAGCCCAGCGGGTGGTGTTTCCGCCCAAAAAGAGCGGATAATTTATCAACAGAAGCAAGCCCGCCAGGAGCCAGAAATCCCAACAACGATAAAACGGCCTGCCCCTAATCAACTGCCCTCCAGTCGCTGTCATGAAAATTATCCTGCCCGGAAATGGCTTTAAAAACGAGAGCCGGCGCAACATATAACCATTGGGTAATCTCTTTCATAATAAAGACCTTTTTAAATATTTGCGCTGCCTATCTTCGCCCAGGCGCCGCTTTCCCGGGAACGAATTGCCGCCTCCAGGATGAGCATCTCTTCGTGCCCGGCCTGAAAATCGGGTAGACGGAAATCCGGTTTCTTATCTTCTTCTTTCAGTTCAATCGCCTGATAAAAGTCCCGGAATAAGTTCAAGATTGCATCCATGTAACCCATCGGATGTCCGGAAGGAAGCCGGGCGAAACGCCTGGTCTCCGGCGCCTGAAGGTTGGGCGACTCAAAAAATATTTGATTGGGTTTATCCCGGTGACCAAGCCAGAGTTCCGCGGAACGTTCATGGTTCCAGGCCAGGGAGCTTTCCGAACCATAAACCTGAAGGTCGATATTGCATTTCCGCCCGGCCGCTAACTCCGAAGTGGTAAAAGTTCCGGAAGCGCCGTTATCAAAACGCAGGAGTAAAGCGCAATATTCATCCAGCGAGATTTTCACATCTTCATATTCACTGTCCGTGGCGGCTGAAAAAGTCAGGGTTTCTTTATTTTTGGGCCGTTTCCGGACCGGTAAAATTGTTTTTAATTCCGCCATTACCTCGGTAATCTTCAACCCCGAAACAAACTGGGCCAGGTCGCACCAGTGGCTGCCCAAATCGCCCACAATATTAGAAGCGCCGGACATCGAGGCATCAAGCCGCCAGGAATAATCGGTCGGATAAAGGAGCCAATCCTGCAGGTAATTGCCCATAATGTTGTAGACAGTTCCAATCTCCCCCCTGGCTATTCGTACCGCTGCCTCCTGAACCACCGGATAATACCGGTAACAGAAATTTATTCCGGTAACCGCCTTTTTCTTTTCCGCCAGCCGGGTCAGTTCCGACGACTCTTTCGCAGAAAGAGCCAGCGGCTTTTCCGAGAAGACCTGTTTGCCGGATTCCAGCGCCTGTTTGTTGATTTCGTAATGGAGGTTGTTGGGGGTGCAGTTGTGGATGACATCAATCGTGCGGTCGGCGATAACCTCCCCGGCATTTTGGTATATCTTTTCCGCGCCAAACTGTTGCGCCGCCTCAGAAGCCAGGCGAGGGTTCTTGTCCGCGACTCCGGCCAGCATAACATTGGGCAGGCGCAGCAACTGCTCGCAGTGAACCGCTCCGATGTATCCGGTTCCGATAACCGCAACCCGGTATTTTTTCATTTTAGCCCCTTCCATAATTTACGTTACCCGTTAAATAATCTTTAATGGCGGCTAACGAAGCGCCCTGGTCAGGCATGGACGGGAAGTACTCCAAGCCGACGCGGCCTTTATATCCCATCTCCTCAATCCGGGAAAGTATAAACCGGTAATCAACTTCGGACTTAAAAAGTTCGTTCCGTCCCGGGACACCGGCCGCATGGAAATGGCCGATGACATCCAGGTTCTTTTCAATAAACGCCAGGAGGTTCCCTTCCATAATCTGCATATGGTAAATATCGTAGACCAGCTTCAGGTTCGGACTGTTAACCTCCCGGACAATTTCGGCTCCCTCTCCGGCTGAATTCAAGAAATATCCGGGATGGTCAAGATGGGTATTAAGAGGTTCCAGCAGTAAAGTAATACTGTTCTGTTCGGCTATCCGCGCGGCCGGGCCGAGCGTCTCAATAATACTCTTTCTCATTTGGGAGCGCGACAAGCCGGAAACCTCGTTTCCGGTGCAGGTAACCGCTTTATCGCAGCCGATGGATTTGGCTATCGGAATAACGGTCTTGAGCCGTTCAAAATAGATCTCCCGGTCTTCCGGTTTAACCAGCGACCCGCCCAGGTTACCGGGCGGGGCATTAACGACCAGGCTGTTGACGGTTACCCCGGTCTCCTTCATAACGCCGGCAATAGCCCTAAAATCTTTCGCCGGGGCGGAACAGGCCTTTCCGTCAAAAGTACAATCGTGAAACCACATCTCCACGCAATCATAACCGGCCGCGGCTATCCGCCGTATCCGCTCTTCAACCGGCAAATCTATAAAAACCAATTCCAGGCAAACATCAAGTTTCAGCATAATAATCCTTTCTTTTTTAAAGTAAGGTTTCGGCTACTTTACGAATGCCTTTGGCAATCATATCGCAATCTTCCGCGGTCAGTTGCGCCGGAATGTCAAGATGGACGGAACGGGAGAGATACTCCAGAGTCCTGGGACACATATCCGGGCTGTACTCGACCGGTTTTCCCTGGTGGTAGGGACAGGTATAGGGACAGCCTTCCTTGGTAGGCGTCACCTTGTCCATAATATGTTTCCAGTGGGCATAAATGTGCCAGTCGGGAACCGTATTATCAAAAATACCGCCGGCGTTTATGCCTTCCGCGTTAAGCGCTTCCACAAAAGGTTTGACTTTTTCTTTTCCGTCCAGAAAAAAGACCAGGGAGATGGCGGTATCTCCTGCCTCATCGTTAAGCCGGCGAAAAGTGATGCCCTTCAATCCTTTTATCTGGTCTTTTATCCGTTTTTTATGCGTTCGCATCCCGGAAAGGAGCCCCTCCAACCGGCCAAACTGGGCAAGCAGCACCGCTCCGGAAAGTTCGCCCATGCGGTAGTTGACTCCGCAAAAGACCTCTCCCTCATAGCGGGGCATCCCGAACCGGTCCGGACGCCAGCAGGCGGCCGTATCATGGTAAGCCATCAGCCGGTTATATAACCTTTCGTTATCAGTCAGGCACATTCCGCCCTCACCGGCGGTAATAATTTTGTGATACTGAAAACTGAAACACCCGATATCGCCGAAAGTACCCAGTTTTTTCCCTTGGTTGGTAACTTCCGCCGCAGGACTGGGCAACGTCTTCAATTAAACTGACTCCTTTTTTCCGGCAAATATCGGTTATCCGGTCCATGTCGCATGGTACCCCGCGCATGTGGACAGCGATGACCGCCTTGGTATTTTTATTTATCTTCTTCTCCAGATCCGCGGGGTCCATCGTCAGCGTATCGTCAACCTCGCAGATTACCGGCACAGCTTTGGCGGCGATAATTGCCGCGCAGGAAGCAAAGAAAGTATAACCGGGCACGATAACCTCGCTGCCCGGGCCGGCTTCAACCGCCACCATGCTGCTGATAAGGGCGGAGGTGCAAGAATTAACCGCCAGCGCATATTTACTGCCAAACGTTTCCGTAAACCTTTTTTCCAGTTCCGCCACCTTGGAGGGATACTCTTTGGGGCCGTAATAACGAAAGAGATATTTACGGTCCAGCGTTTCCATAACTTCTTTCTTCTCTGCCTCCCCGATTTCCAGACCGCCCGGATACATCGGAATGTTAGGGGTTATTTTTGCTTTAGGCCCGCCGTTAATTGCTAATTTTTCCATAATCATCGCCTATTTAAAATTTTTAATTATCTCTGCCAGAAGGTCTTTTTGCTTTGCTCCCAACGGACTCCCGGAAAGTGACTTGTATCTGTTGACCTTTTCGCAGGCTAACCGATAGATATCTTTACTTCCGGCTGCTTCCCAGGAAGCGCGCGGACCGCGCACCGCCAGGCCCGGCACATAATACTCAGCGGAACGAAGCCATTTTAACGTGTGCGCTTCGTCAAGATATGTTTTACCGGCTGGTCCAACCTCTTTGATCAGGTCTTGGGCGATGGTCTCCCGGCTGACGCTGATTCCGGCGGAAACACGCCTGGTCGTTGCGGCCATTTCTTCATCCATGAGCAATTGTTCGTGGCTGAAGGTCATGCCGGTGGCAAACATGCCGCAATTTACAATCAAGTCATTGCCGGCAGCTACAGAAGCAAAAAGACTTAAGGTTTTTTCCCATGAGTTTTGCTCATCGTGAGCATGGTTGTCGGAATTGGGGGCGGTAGTGTGGGAAGGCACGCGGTAAAATCCGGCTAATTGCGCGCCGGCGATACGGCAGACAGTAGTTTCCGCGGAACCAACCAGCGCCGCTCCACTGCGCATATCGGTAGTGGTCCAGGAATTGGCGTACATAACTTTGGCGCCGGGTTTCAACATCTGAGCCATCACCAGTCCGGACAGGCATTCCGCATTATTCATAGTCAGAAGTCCGGCCAGAGTATACGGACAGGAGACACCGGCGTTCGGCTCCGGCAAAATAGCGAGCGGTACGCCGTTATCCACTGTTTCCATAATCGCTTCCAGAACCCCATCTTCCCAGGAGAGCGGGCTGGTTGAAGAAAGTTGGCTGATGCCGTAAGCCTGTCTCTTGATGTCTCCGGCAAAAACAGCCGAGAGCATCTTGATAACCGCCAGATTTGTTTCCGGCCGGTCCGTGGAAAAGAATATCGGTTTTTTGCTGTTTTCAATACACGCCTTAACTCCATAAAGCAAGCTCGCTTTCGGATTCGGGACATCCTGGGGCATGACCGGAATTCCGATTACATCTATATCCGGCAGTTTTTCGCAAATACGGCTGAAAAGTTCCACATCCGCTACGGTAGAAGGCCGGGTTTTTCCGGTGTCGGAGTCAGCCCAGAAGACCGCGTTGTGACCGGCGCCGATCTTTGACACCCCGTCCCCCAGGAGAAAAGAAAATTTGCCTTCACGGTCAAAAACTTCAAATTTTGCCGGAATGCTGCTTAAGGCATCTCCAATGCAATTACGGGAAAACCGGACAATTTGACTTTCGCGGTCTGCTTTAAGGCCACGCTCCCGGAGGAAAGAAAACATTTTGGAGTTATTTATTTTCACTCCGCAATTTTCCAGAATATCCAGCGTTGCTTCGTGAATCTCCTTAATTTCCGCTTCTGAGAGAACAGTCAACTTTGAAAGTTTCATTTTCCCGTTTCCTTCGTACTTTTTAGTTGCTCAATAAACTATCATCTACCTAAATATTTTATCTGATTTACCATTCGGCGTCAAAACAACAACGTCGGACTGATTGCCTGCGCCTTACGCTAGCGGTTATAATAGAAAATATGGCGGGTGTAACGCAATGACAAAAAATTTGATTTGGCCGGATAAAACAGTGGTGTTTCTGGACCTGGAAACAACCGGGCTTAACTCAAACCAGGACCGGATTATCGAGATCGGCGCCCTGAAGACAAAAGGCCGGAAAGAAGTAGCCGAATTTGAAGCCCTGGTCACGCCCGGCATACCAATTCCATCGTTTGTCGTCCGGCTCACCGGCATTACCGAAGCGGAAGTTTCAGAAAAAGGCCGGGAATTGCAGTCCGTCCTCGGCGAATTACGGGAATTTATCGGCGATTGTCCGCTGGTCGGCCACAACCTCAATTTTGACCTTTCCTTCTTAAAAGCCGCCGGCCTTGATTTGCCCAACCAGACCCTGGACACCGCAATTCTGACCGCTTTAATCCTGCCGGTTGAAAAGCACTACAGCCTGCGGGTCCTGGCCCAGAAATTTTTCAATGAAACCGAAGCGCACCGCAGCCTTTCTGACGCCCGGCAAACCTTTAAGCTCCTCTGGGCGGTCATTGACCGAGCAGAGCCGGGCGACCGCTTATTGCTGGAAAATATGGCACGGCTGGTGGCCGGAACAGAACCGCTTTTGTCGGAATTATTCCGGGAAATCTCTTCGGCAAACTTAAAAGGGACGCACTCCGAAAAGAAAAACTCAAAAGTAAACGAAGAAAACGGTTGGCGCGAAAAAGCCGAGCCGGAAGAATTCACCGTACCGCTAAAAGAAGAGGAAATAACCCGTCTTTTGGACAAAAACGGGTTCCTGACGAAATTGGCTAACTACGAACACCGGCCCCAGCAGTTAGAGATGGCGAAGCTGGTCTGCGCCGCTTTTAATGATTCTACGAAATTAGTGGTGGAAGCGCCGACCGGCGTAGGAAAAACCCTGGCATACCTGATTCCGGCCCTCATCTTCGCAACGACAAACCGCCGGCACGTGGTAATATCCACCAACACCAGAAATCTTCAAACCCAGGTTTGGGAAAAAGAACTCCCGTTCCTGAAAGAACACCTGCCCGGTTTAAAATGGCGCGCCAGCCGGCTGCTGGGTAAAGAAAATTATTTCTGCCAGCGCCGGTTCCATAATATCTACGAAAACAACCCCAGCCTCTTCCCTAAAAATGAGACGGCGCTCGCCTACCTGCTCTCTTTTCGCCACAAAAGCGCAGAAGGCATTCTGGAGGAGACATCCTCTTTTATGCAGCAACGATTCCCCGACCTGAAGAACTGGCTGGATGAAATGAAAGGAAGCGCCAAGACCTGCCTTAACCGCAACTGTTCTTTTTACCGAAGTTGTTTTTATCAAAAAGCGCGGATCGCCGCCGAAAATTCCGACCTGATCATCTCCAACCACGCCCTGACCCTTTCGCCACCGGCCTGGTTTCCGGAATTTCAACACCTTATCCTGGACGAAGCCCAGAACATCGAAGACGCCGCTTCGGAAAGTTACAGCCGGGATATAGAAAGCGAACAAGTAATCGGAATCCTCTCGGAGCTCAGCGCTTTCCTGACGGGCGAGAAAAACCGTAACCGGGCTTCGGCTGAAACCAGGAAAATGATACCGGAAATAAGGAAGCTCTGGCAGCAGTTTTCTAACGGAATGGTCCGGCTGCTGCCGGAATACGGAACGATAAATATTAACAACCTAAAGAAAGATAACCGCTGGCCGGAGATTGAACTTGCCCGGCAAAATTTTCAGATATCCTGGCAGGAATTGGAAGCGCAGTTCGGAAAAATCAGTTCCGACCGGACCGGCGAACTAACCGATGAATCGGCCGAGCGAAAACTGGTGCTGTCCGGGCTCCAACTGGAATTCACAAACCTTAGGGAAGACCTGGCGTTTGTCTTCAGCCCGCAGGAAAACTACGTTGCCTTTGCCCGCAAAAAGGACACCTCGTGGAACTCTCAGTCACGCCAAACCCTGACATGGCTCGCCCGGGCAATGCCGGTGGAGGTTGACCTTTTTTTACGCGAACGCCTCTTTGCCAATCTAAAAACCCTGGTCTGCGCCTCGGCTACCCTGACCGTATCCGGAAAGTTTGATTTTTTCCTGAACCGGATGGGCCTGGCCGGACTACCGGCCGTCACAACTGCTAAAATTGATTCGCCTTTTGACTTTTCCAATCAGTCCATCCTGGCCATCCCCAGAAATTTCCAGCGCTACGACTACAACGACCACCCGGGTATCTTTGTTTCCGCGCTGGCCGAAGGCATAAAAAGAACGGCTCTGGCCCTGGGCGGCAAACAACTGGCGCTCTTTTCGGCGCGTTCCCGGATGGAAGATGTTTACGGTAAGATAAAAGAAGACCTGGAAAAAACAGGGGTGGCGGTGCTCTGCCAGAACATAGACGGTTACCGCAATTTCCTAGTGGAAACACTGAAAGGAGCAAGCGGAAATATGTTGTTATTAGGCTCTAAGAGTTTTCAGGAAGGCGTGGACATTTCCGGACTGAAGGCAGTGCTGATTGAAAAGATGCCTTTCCCGAGCCGTTCCGACCCCCTGATAGAAGCCCGCCAGAACGCGGTTCGCAAAAAAGGCGGCCGGCCCTTCCAGGACTATATCCTGCCGCTGGCAATCATCGGCCTGCGCCAGTCCTTCGGCCGGCTTATCCGGAACAAATCCGACCGGGGCGCGGTGATAATCTTTGACCCGCGCATTCTGAATGATTATCCGGAGGTGCTGGATTCTTTGCCCGAATGTTCGATGATAATTGAAGACACGCCGGCCTTCTACCGGAAATTAGCGGATGCCTGCAAACAGTTATAAAATACTATTAAGGCGCTAAACAACCTCTTACGTTGCGCATAACTTGCGTTCGGTTACACTAACCGCCTCTTCGATAATCTCAACTCCTTTGGCCGCAGTTTCTTTATCCATAATTATCGGCGGGGAAAGACGCAGGATGTGGTCGGCCGGTACCCAGGCCAGGCCCCGCTTAAACGCCTCCTGGTAAACCATCCGGCCGGCTTCCACAAAAGGTTCTTTCGTTTTCCGGTCCTTAACCAGTTCTATGCCCAGAAGGCAACCCTTTCCCCGAACCTCGCCGATAATAGGATGGTTTTCCTTCATCTTTTCCAGCAGGCCGAGGATGTAACAACCCAGTTCCGTTGAATGCTGGCAGAGATTTTCCTCTTCAATAACTTCAATTGAAGCCAGGGCTGCCGCGCAGGCCATCGGGTTTCCGCCGTAACTGGTGGAAGCAGATATCTTTTCCAAACTTTCTTTATACTTTTCCGAAACACACATAGCGGTCACCGGAAAACCGTTGCCGAAAGATTTGCCCAGGGTTATCACGTCGGGCACCGTATTCCAGTGTTCCATGGCAAACATCTTTCCGGTCCGGGCCATGCAGGTTAAGACCTCGTCGGCCATCAAAAGTATTCCGTACTTGTCACATAGTTTTCGGATTCCCTGAATCCAGCCGTCCGGCGGAACGATAGAACCGGCCCAACCCTGAATTGGCTCCAGAACTATACCGGCCACTTGACCGCTCGTTTCGTTCTTGATAACTGTTTCAATATAATCAACACAGTGAAGATTACATTCCGGATAGGACATCTTGAAGGCGCACCGGTAGCAGTATCCCCGGGGCGCCAGAAAGAAACCGGGCGCCCTCATACCCTGGGTCTTGTCAACGCCGGCCAGGCTCACCGCGCCCAGCGTCTTACCGTGAAAGTCCCGGTGGAAAGAGATGAACTCAAATTTTCCGGTGGCCGCCCTCATCGCCCTTAGGCCGGCTTCCACCGCAGTGGTGCCGCTGTCATAAAGCTGGATGCCGGAAAGGTCGCCCGGCAGAATCTGCGCCATCTTCTCTAAAAGCTTCATCTTGATTGGAGTGGTAAAGTCATGGCAATTCATCAGGTTCTTAGCGTGTTTTACCACCGCCTCGCTAACTTTAGGATGGCAGTGGCCCAGGCTGGTTACATAGATACCGGAAGAAAAATCAAGGTAGGTGTTGCCGTCAACATCGCTCAGGGTGACGCCATGTCCTTTCTCAAAAACCACCGGAAAGAGTTTTACTTGGCTGGAGTAACCCTTCATATATTTACTGGCCCGATTATGGTATTCCCGGGACTTTGGTCCGGGCGGCGATACCTTGATTTCCGGAACTTTCTTCAGGTTAACTTCTGCCCAGGAACTCATTATTTTTCCTCCAAATATTTTAGGGCCAGGAACGCTGCGCCTCTGGCGGCTGCCTCATTTACATCCGGCACTATGATCTTCAGGCCGGTGATTTTCGTAAGAATCGGGAGTAGCAGCGGTTCTTTCACCCCCCCGCCGACCAGAAAAAGGCGCTTTATTTCAACCTCATTCTTAATCTGATTAAGATAAACGGAAACCTGCCGTACCAGCGCTTTAAGTGTTGCGCGGTAGATATCTTGGGGTTTGCTGGCTAAATTAAGATTTTTGATGGCGCCTTTACCTTCGCTAAAACAGGAAACGACCTGAATCATTTTTTCTTTTCCCGGCACCAAAAGCGGACGCCGGGAAGACAACCTTAATGTTTTCTGCATCCAATCAAGCACGACGCCGCCGTTTGAAATCGCTCCCATCAGACCAAACGTTCCCGGCTGGAAATGTCGGCCCGGGGTCCAGTCCGAGCCTGGCTTGAAGACCGGTCCCCTGGTTAAAACCAGCAGAACCCAGGCAGTGCCGCAGGAAAGTAAGCAATCTCCGGGGCTTACCGCGCCGGCACCCAGCGAGGCACAGTACTGGTCGTGGCCGCCGGAAATAACCGGTATACCTTCCGAAAGCCCTAAGAGTTTTGCCGCCTCTCTTTTTAATCTGCCTCCGGATTTGCCGGACAACACAATTTCCGGCAAAAAATTACTTTTTATTCCGGTAATATCCAAAAGATTTCTATCCCAGGCTCCGGATTTAACGTTGAAAAATGAAGTCATGCCGGCCGCGGTCTGATCGATAAAGAACCGGCCGGTCATTTTGTAGTTCAGGTAGTCTGCCACAAACGATATCCGGGCTGTTTTCCGGTAAATTTCCGGTTCATTTTTTTTAACCCAGGGAATGGCTATTATCGGACACCAGCCCCGGAGAACGTGACCCGTCTTAAGATAGAATGTTTTTCCGTACCGGCGGTTTAGTTTTCCGGCTTCGGATTTGGCGCGGTTATCAAGCCAGGTTATGCCGGGCCGAAGCGGTTCCAGTTCCTTGTCCAGGGGAGCGAAGGTCCCGCCCTGGGTGCTGGTAATAATGGCGTCGATTTTTATATTTGACAAACCAATTGTGGCGCGCCGTATTTTTTGAACAGCGGACAGAGCCGCCAGCCACCATTCTTCCGCTTCCTGTTCCACCATTCCCGGTCCGGGATGAAGCGTTCCGGTCGGACAGCGGGATTCACAGACCGGTTTACCGGCTCTATCAAAAAGAAACGCCTTGGTATTTGTCGTTCCGCTGTCAATAACCAGAACCATAGTTAAAATTCAAACTTTAACCACAATTACTTCTAACCCCATCTTCTTTAAATTACGCAATTCTTCCGGCGCGGCGCCGGAATCGGTTATCAGCCGTTTTGTTTTGGCAATACCCTGAATGTTGCCGTAGGGTATGAGCGCAATATGTCCAATCTTGGAATGGTCGGCCAGGATGTTGATTTTCTGGCTTTTTTTAATAACCGTTTCTTCGATCAGGGCGGTTACGGAATCGGTCGTGGTAAGACCTTCCTGACCGGAAATTCCATCCACGCCCAAAAAGGCCTGGTTGAAAGTAAGCCGGCTCAACTCTTCCCGGGAAAAGGGGCCGAAGAAATCAAAGAGTTCCCGTCTCAGAAAACCACCCAGCAGCAGCACCTTGATTCTTTCCAACGGAAATAATTCCGAGGCTACTGGCAGCGAGGTGGTGGCAACGGTAAAACTCAGCCGGCTTTTTTTCAGAAGACGGCTGAGTTCCAGGATGGTGGTTCCGGAATCTAAAAATATCGTTTCGCCCTCCCGGACAAGATTAACGGCGGCCCGGGCGATCACTTTCTTTTCCGCCAGGTTGCGCTGGGATTTTTCGGTGAACAAGAATTCCGGAGAAATCCGGGCTTCGTTCTTTATGGCCCCGCCGTAAGTACGGGTAAGGACGCCTTCTTTTTCTAACTCTTCCAGATAGCGACGGATGGTAACCTCGGATACGCCAAGCCGCTTAACCAGTTCCGAGACCAAAACCTCCCCGCGGCCGGCAACTGCCGAACGTATCATCTCTTTCCTTTTAAGGGAATTTATGCCCATTTATTTTCCTTGACACTAATTTTATTATATGTTAAGATTTTTGTCAACATTAGTTTCGTTTGGTTTCGATATATTTTCCCACAACAATCAGCGGCTTAATAAAGCGATGGAAAAGATTTATAACATCGGCATCATCGGCTTCGGATTCATCGGTAGTGTCCACGCCTACGGATACGAAAACCTTAAATTCTATTACCGGCCGGTACCGCTGAAGGCAAAACTATTCGGTGTCTGCACGGCGCACCGGGAGACGGCCGAGCAAGCTAAATCCGATTTCGGTTTTGAATTTGCCACCAATGATTCCCGGGAATTGATAAACCACCCGAAGATTGACATTATCCATATCTGCTCGCCTAATATTTTCCACCGGGAACAGGTCCTGGCCGCCCTGACCGCCGGTAAACACATCTACTGCGATAAGCCGCTTGTTTGCAGCGGTCTTGAAGCGCAAGCGATTGAGGCTGCCCTCCAGAATTATTCCGGAATCCACCAGATGACATTTCACCTGCGTTTCTACCCGGCCACCCTTAAAGCGAAAAACCTGATTGAAAAGGGCGCTCTGGGAAAAATAATATCTTTCCGCATCGCTTATTACCACTCCGGAAGCGTTGACCCCAAAAAACCGATGGGCTGGAAACAGGACGCGGAAATGGGCGGCGGCGTATTGGCTGACCTGGGCAGCCACGCGGTTGACCTGGCTTGTTTTCTGGCCGGAGAATTTGACCGGATATCCGGGGTCAGCCGGATTCTTTATCCGAAAAGGCCGGGTAAAGACGGAGCCATGGAAAAGGTGACGGCGGAGGATTTTGTGATTATCAACGCCCGGATGAAAAGTGGGTGCCTGGGTGTAATTGAAGCGTCAAAAGTGGCGACCGGAATTCAGGATGAAGTAAGGTTTGAGATTTACGGGACCCGCGGCGCCCTGCGTTTTAATTCCATGGAGCCCAATTTCCTGGAATTCTACGACCAGTCCGACCCGGATGAACCAATCGGGGGCAGCGCCGGTTTCAAAAAACTGGTAACGGTCAACCGTTATCCGAAACCGGCCGTTCCATTCCCCGGGCCAAAGTTCAGCGGCGGCTGGCTCAGCGGACATATCCACTGCCTGGAAAATTTCCTGGAGTGCATCCGGGACAACCGCCAAGCCAATCCTTCCTTCTACGACGGAATCTATAATGTCCGTCTGCTGGATAAGGTCAGGATTTCGGAAACAAACAATATTTGGGTTTAAGATTAAAAATTTCAATTATGGCGGAGGCATCAAAACCAATATGAACTCAATAACGATTAAAACGGACAAGTTATTCAGCCGGGGAAAAGCGGTAATAATCGCCTGCGACCACGGAGAATTTGACGGACCAATCTCCGGTATGGTTGACTTTTCCGAAACCGTATCCAAGATTAACAAGGAAGTGGACGGCGTCCTGATGAGTCCCGGGATGGTCAGGCACACCGGAAATTACTTTACCGCCAAAGGCGCCCCCCTGGTTATCGGACGCCTGAACTGGAACACCGTTTATTGTTTCCACTGGAATTACAAGGAAGCGGTCAGCGTTGAATCTTTCTCTCCGGAAGAGGCGGCTTTTTCCGGAGTAGAGATGGCTCTGGTTTCCCTGACCCTGAAGACCGGGGACGAAAAGCGGGATGCCCAAAATGTTGGAATTTTCAGGAAAGCAATCGCGGAATGTCACCGGATTGGATTGCCGGTGATTGGAGAATATTTTCCCGCAGACAGCGACAATTTAAGTCCGGAAGATATGCACCAGCAGGTGAAACTGGGTTGCCGCATTTCAGCGGAACTCGGCGCCGATATGATTAAAACCTTTTACACCCATAAGTTTTCGGAAGTGGTAGCCGGATGCCCGGTACCAATTTTCGCCCTGGGCGCCGCAAAACTACCCACCCAGCTTGAAGCATTGGAACTGGCCCGCCAAGAAATTTCCGAAGGCGCCCAGGGAGTTGTTTTTGGACGGAACGCCCTCCAGGTTAAAAATCCGTCTGCTTTTCAATCCGCCCTCTGCGCCGTGGTCAAAAATGGAATTTCTCCGAAAAAAGCGCTTCAAAAATACGGCTTAAAAGACTAAAATGGAAAAACCTAAGGTCGGCCTTTTACCCCTATACCTTGAATTGTATGACCGGAAACTCCCGAAAGCCAGGCCTGGTGCGGAAAATTTCCTCAAGACCATAAGCAAAGAACTGCGCAACCGGGGAGTTGCGGTTACGGAAGTTCCGGTCTGCCGTTTAAGAAGCGAGTTTTTGCGTTCGGTCCGGGTTTTTGAAAACGCGAAGGTTGACATGATCGTAACTCTGCACCTTGCCTATTCGCCTTCACTGGAATCAGTTGATGTTCTGGCCGCCACAAAAATACCGGTTGTCGTGCTTGACACCACGCCGGTTTTTAATTTCGGACCCAAACAGTCCCCGGAAGCAATCATGCAAAACCACGGCATTCACGGTGTCCAGGACCTGTGCAACCTTTTGAAAAGAAAAGGAAAATCTTTTCAAATCGAAGCCGGACACTGGGAGGAGTCGGATATATTGGACCGCGTTGTCCTCTGGGCAAAAAGCGCAAAAATATCTTCTTTCTTGAAAACGGCCCGGGTTGGACAGTTGGGCGATTATTTCAAAGGCATGGGTGATTTTGCGGTCCCGGCTAAAACTTTACGCGACACCATCGGCATTCACACTATTATCGGCAAACCATCTTTAATTCGTTCTCTGGTTCCGCAAAGCGACGACCGGGAAGTTAAAAAAGAATTGGCCGATGTTTACGAAAAGTTTGAGACATCAGGCGTCAAAACCGAAACTCTCCGCCGGACAATTATGGCCGGCATTGCCGTAAGGCGTTGGGTGAATCGGGAAAGATTATCCGCTTTTACTTTTAATTTTTTGGAAGTTGAAAAAAAATATGGTCTGCCGGCTATCCCTTTTTTGGAAGCCAGCCGGTCTATGGCCAAAGGCATCGGTTACGCCGGCGAGGGAGATGTATTAACTGCAGCTCTGGTCGCCGGCCTGGCCAATTGCTATCCGGAAACCACCTTTACCGAAATGTTCTGCCCGGACTGGAAAGGCAACTCCATTTTTCTCAGCCACATGGGAGAGGTCAACCCGAACGTTCTGGCCGCCAGACCCCGCTTAGTTGAAGCTAAACTGCCGTTTACCGCCAACCAGAGCCAGGTCAAACTGGCCGGTTGTCTGAAGCCGGGTCCGGCCGTTCTGGTTAACCTTGCGCCCGGCGCAAACAACAGCTATACCCTGCTGGTTGCTCCGATAAGAGTTTTGAAGGTTACCGGCGAAAACCGGATGGTTGAGACCGTGCACGGATGGATAAAACCTTTGTTGCCGATTGCCGATTTTCTGGCTGAATACAGCCGGGCCGGGGGCACCCACCACCTGGCGCTGTTATATGGAACTGACTCCAAAGAGATTGTTGGGTTTGGCAAATTGATGGGTTGGAAAACAATTATAATTTAAAAAATATGTGCGGATCTAACTGTATTAATCCATTTATCGAAAACAACAAGGGAAATGTCCGCGATAAATTAACCACAAAAAAATAATTATGAAATTACAGGAAAATGCTATGTTGGCTTTGGACACCATTCATCAAAAAACCGCCCAGGGGATTCCTTCATGGCTCATTAATCCCATGGAACATCGGATAATTGACCGGCTGGCGGGCGTGCCGGAAGGGACCTACAAGCAAAGGCCAATTGAAACTTATTTAGGCATGCAAAAAAATATTGGAACTTGCATGATCGACCAGTGGATTCCCGATAATCCGCTGGGCATGGGAGACCATGGCTACGAACCGGAAACCAAGAAAGGAGCCACCACGGGACAAGAACAGATTGTCCGGGACGGAATGGTCATTGATTCGCCGGAAGCCACGGTTGCCCATCTGGAACAAAAAATATTTCCGCAATTGCAACGGGATATTGACGCGTGGAATCGGGATGACGGCGATATGGGAAAAAACCGGTTCCGGCAAATTCTTTTCAATGAAGAAACAACCCAATTGCTTTTGGGTTCTGCCATATTAAAAGCGCCCTATAACTGCTGGTTTCCGCGCTTTAGATACGATGACTACGGCTATGCGAATTATTTCATGGCTTATGCGCTTTATCCGGAAGTCATTGAGCGTGATTTTGCCCTCCAGGCGGAACTGGCAATACATGAGAATAACGCCGGCGCCCGCACCTACGCGGAAGGCGGATTGCCGCCCCTGAACCGGTTGGACGCCGATATGGCCGACTCCAGGGGGACGCTGGTGGATATACAAACACTGGATAAAATATGGTTTCCGCACTTTGTGCGTTCCCTTAAACCGATGCTCGATGCCGGCGTGAAATTAATCTGGCACTGCGACGGCAACCTGATGGAAATGGTCCCACGGCTGTTAGAAGCAGGCCTTTGCGGATTTCAAGGATTCCAGTATGAAGACGGGATGGATTACGAAAAAATCTGCCGGATGAAAACCAAAGACGGGGACTCCCTGCTTATTATCGCCGGTGTTTCGGTAACCCGCACTCTGCCGTTCGGTAAACCCAACAACGTGCGCAAGGAAATGGAGTGGCTGGTAGCACAGGGACCGAAAACCGGCTTGTTCCTGGGGGGAAGCAGTTCCATTGCACCCGGCGTACCCTGGGAAAATATACAAGCATTGGTGGAGGGGTTAAATTATTACCGTCAGCACGGCCGAAATTAACCGGGGAAACAGGGAAAAATTATGAGCGCGTCACGTAGAAAAAAACAGGTTATTCGTGTTGGGGTGGTCGGGCTCGGACGCGGCAGTTCTTTTACCGGTGATGCCGCAAAAGCCACCGGTTTTAAGCTCGTAGCCGTGTGCGACACCTGGCAGGAAAAACTTAAAGAATTCGGCAAACAGCAAAAAGTGGCCACCTACACCGATTACAACCAGTTTTTGGAGCATGATATGGATGCGGTAGTGCTGGCTAATTATTTTCACGAGCACGCCCCTTTTGCGATTAAAGCGCTTAAGGCGGGAATGCACGTGATGAGCGAAACCGCCTGCAACGCAACGCTGGCTGAAGGAGTGGCGCTGTGCCGGGCAGTTGAAAAGAGCGGATTAGTCTATACGCTGGCGGAAAATTATCCCTATACGGCCTTCAACATGGAAATGAGGCGGCTCTATCGCGCCGACGAAATCGGAGAGGTAACCTACGCTGAAGGCGAATATAATCACCCCATGTCCAGTCGCGACCGGCTGGCTATCTCTCCGGGCATAAACCATTGGCGCTCCTGGATTCCTTCCACTTATTACTGCACCCATGCCTTGGCTCCGCTTATGTACATCACCGAAACGATGCCGGTTAAGGTCAACGGCTTATCAATCGTCTGCCGTTCGGTTGATGCGGAATGTGTCCGCGTGGCCGATCCCGGTTCCGTTATTCTCTGCCGGATGGATAACGGCGCCGTGTTCCGTATTTTCGGACTTTTGCTCCCCGGCCACAGTTGCTGGTATCGGTTGCACGGATCGCGGGGCGCGATGGAAATCACGCGCGGGCCCGGATATTTCGGGCCTGGCCAAGTCCGAATCTGGCATGAAAGTTGGAATTTAAAACCCGGGGAAATTGCCGAACGGACTTATGCCCCCAATTGGCTGGAACATGGCAACCTGGCCCGCAAAACCGGGCACGGCGGCGGAGATTTTTGGACACTCTTCGAGTTTGCAAAAGCAATTCGAACCGGCAAATCTCCGTTTCTGGATGTTTACCGCGGAGTAACAATGTCTTCGGTCGGAATTCTGGCGTGGAAGAGCGCCCTGGAAGACGGTAAACCGCTGGACGTTCCTGATTTCCGGAAAGAATCCAGCCGAAAAATATATGAGAAAGACACGTATTCTCCGTTACCATCACACGGAAAACTCGGTTATAAAAAAATGCCGCCCAGCATCCTCGGGACTCCAAAACCGCCCCCGAAAGGACTTGCTCTGTCCCGCAAAATCTGGAAAAAAAACGGATACATGGGAGATAAATAACGATGAAGCCGTTATTTGAAATCAAGCCCATCGACCGCGAATTTTACGAAAAACGCCTGCGTAAATGGCTGCCGGATAAAATCATTGACATTCACACGCACGTCTGGTTGAAGCGGTTCCAGGAAAAAAAGAAGCGCGGAATATCGCTCCGGACTGTTTCCTGGCCGTCCATGGTGGCGGATGAGAACCCGGTGGAACACTTGGTTGAAACATACAAACTGATCTTCCCCGGAAAAACCGTCACGCCCCTGATTTTCGCGAATCTGACGGCGCCGGAACAGTTTGACGCGGCGAACGATTACGTCCGTCAGGTTTCGCGGCGCCATGGTTTTCCGGCGCTGATCTTTTCGGATCCGCAGTGGACCGCATCCAACCTTGAAAATCGTATTCAAAAAGGCGGATTTTTGGGCGTCAAAAGTTATCTGACCATGTCGCCTTCTTATCTGCCGGAATCAGAAATCCGTATTTTTGATTTTTTCCCCCATCACCAGTTGGAAATGTTGAACCGCCGCGGCTGGGTCATGATGTTACACATTCCGAGGGATGGGCGCCTGCGCGATCCGATTAATCTGGCGCAGATGCTGGAAATTGAAGAGCGTTACCCGGATATCCGGCTGATTATTGCGCACGTGGGCCGCGCTTACTGTCCGGAGGATATCGGGGATGCGTTCCAGGTTTTGGCGAAAACCAAAAAAATGTATTTTGACATTTCCGCCAATACGAACGAGGAGGCCTTTCGGCAACTCCTGAAAACGGTGGGTCCGAAACGGGTTTTGTTCGGGAGCGATTTACCGATCTTGCGCATGCGGACTCGTCGGATTTTCGAGCACGGAAAATATATCAACCTCGTGCCAAAAGGGATTTACGGCGCTGTTTCCGCGGACAGCCACCTGCGCGAAGTGGAGGGAGAAGAGGCGGAAAAACTGACCTTCTTCATATACGAAGAACTGGACGCCTTCCGGCGGGCATCGGAAGCGGCCGGATTAACCAGAGGTGATATCAACCGGGTCTTCTATCGCAACGCTTTTGATTTATTGAAAGGGGACCAAAACCATGAAAAAAAATCAGGGAAAAATTAAGGTTGGAGTATTCGGCGCGCGGCGCGGCGCAACCATGGTGGAAGTGCTGTCCCAGCATCCGGAAGCGCAACTGGTGGCGATTTGCGATTTCTCGGAAAAAGCTTTGGCAAAAAACAAAGACGCGGCCCAGCGGGAAAAAATTACGTTATATAAAGATTTCAACAAATTCCTGAACCACGACATGGATGCCGTAGTTTTAGCCAACTACGCCACGGAACACGCTCCTTACGCGGTGCAAGCGCTTAATTCCGGACGGCACGTATGCAGCGAAGTAGTGGCTTGCCAGAACCTGGCCGAGGCCGTAGAGTTAGTGGAAGCCGTGGAACAGAGCCGCAAGGTATATGCCTTCGCCGAAAATTATTGCTATTTTCGGGGAACACTGGAAATGCAAAAGATTTATCAAGCCGGCGACATCGGAGAATTTTTACATGCCGAAGGAGAATATGTCCATGATTGCGAATCAATCTGGGCGGAGATTACCTACGGGCAACGAAACCATTGGCGTAATTGGACGCCGGCAACTTTTTATTGCACCCATTCCGTCGGACCGATTATGACTATAACCAACACCCGCCCGGTCCGGGTTACGGCTTACGAAACACCCAACATCAATAAACGCCGGCTTGGAGGCCGTTCCGCGGACGGCGCCGTGATTCTCTGCCAGATGAGTAACGGCGGAACGATGAAAGTTCTGCCCTGGTGTAATTTTAAACGGCATCCGGAATCGATCTGGTATTGCGTTTATGGTTCTACGGGCATGATGGAAACCGACCGGTGGGAATCAACGTACGACCGCATTCACGTTTATCAGGAAAACCATCCTTCACGCGCGGAGAATTTCAGCTATAAACCAACGTTTCCGCATTCAACGGAATTATCCCGGCGCATCAGCGGGCACGGCGGCTCGGATTTCTACACTATGCATTATTTCCTGCAAAAGATTTTGGGGCGGCCGGAAGGCAAGCGCGCGATTGACGTCTACCAGGGTTTAGACATGACCCTGCCGGGACTGCTCGGTTATCGCTCAATTGTCAACGGTAATATCCCGATTGACATCCCCGATTTCCGGGATAAAAAAGTACGGGAAAAATACCGGGGCGACCGCTGGTGCTGCGACCCGAAATTAGCCGGCTCCGGTCAGCCCCAATACAGTTGGTCGGGCGGAGAAGTTAAAGTCCCGGATTCGGTTTATCGAAAACAACAAAAGGATACTAATGGATAAATATTTTTCGGAATTATATGCCGCCTTATCCGCCGAACAGATTGAGGATTATCATCGCGCAGTTTTTATGAACGCGGATATCGGCGATGGTTCCATTGTCGGGTCCGGCTCGGTTGTGGTCAAAACAATACCTCCTTATTCCGTCGCAGTCGGTGTGCCGGCAAAAGTTATCAGAAAACGCGGCGGGTCTTACAAGAAATAAAAATGAATTTAATCCACAAACCAGATTGGGAAGAAACAAAAGAAAGATACCTTGCCTGGTGGGCAGGGGAGTCGTTGGACCGGTGCGCGCTGGCCGTATATGCCCCCCGGGATAACGTAGCGAAAAAACCCATTAAGTTACCGGATGATCCGGTAGAACGGTGGACTAACCTTGATTTGATAAAAGAATTAAACGAAGACGACTTTCGCAATTCTTTTTACGGAGGGGAGGCTTTTCCAATCTGGTCGGGTGGTTATCCGGGTCATACCAGTATTCCGGCGTTCCTGGGCTGTCCGGTAACCTTAACCCGGGAAACAGGGTGGTGGGATCCAATTTTAACCGAAAAAACTTGGAATCTTCAACAACTGGTTGTTAATAAAGAGGGTTTCTGGTGGAAGTTCACGCTTAAATTACTACAAACAGCCGCAAGAGAAGCAAGGGGAAAGGCGATACCGAGCATCGGCGCTTTCGGCGGATGCGGAGACACGCTAGCAGCTCTGCGGGGAACAAACACGCTGTTAACAGACCTTTACGACTGTCCGGAAAAAGTCAGGGAAACCGAGTTGTACCTGATGGACATGTGGATTGAAATTTACCGGGAATTTTATGCTATTATCCAAGAAACAGCAGAGGGCTCTGCCGGCTGGTTTCAACTTTGGTCGCCGGGTAAATTTTATGCGGTTCAAAACGATTTTTCATATATGATTTCACCGGAGATGTTTCAAGAAATATTTCTCCCGGCTATTGAAAAACAGTTGGAATTTTTAGACCATGCGGTCTATCATGTAGACGGCATTGAAGCATTCCGGCACATCCCCACCCTCTGCGAATTACCTCGTTTGCAGGCCATTCAGGTCTTGCCCGGCGCCGGAAAACCGAGTCCGCTCCATTACCTGGATACCTTGAAATATATTCAAAAAAAGAAAAAGAGCCTCCATATTTCTATCGCTCCGGAAGAAGTAGAAACTGCGCTAGCCAATCTTTCGTCTAAAGGATTGTTCATCCTTACTTCCTGCCGGACGCAATCAGACGCAGAGGAGTTGCTTAAAAAGGTTAAAATATGGTCGCGGGACTGACAACTCACAGAAGGTGAAATGTAAATAAACACCGGTTACCGATCGTAGGATAGGGCGGCGCTTTCCATTCCAAAACTAAAAAACTGGTATTCTTCGCTAAACCTGTCCATCTGAACAAAGGACACCGGC
This sequence comes from Candidatus Omnitrophota bacterium, assembly GCA_026387085.1. Lineage (GTDB taxonomy): Bacteria > Ratteibacteria > UBA8468 > MWAK01 > MWAK01 > JAHJUB01. Next base: position 14,849 of record JAPLMK010000088.1, on the reverse strand, counting down.
CCCACGTAATTCTCTTCTTTTAATCCTGCCGTGCGATTGGGGCCAAAAGCGTTGACCAGGGTGGATGACAATTCTATCTCAAGCCGGTTTACGCCCGGCTTAATCTTCCCGGAAATATCCAGGATATACGGCGACCACCGCAACAAACCGCAATTTTTACCGTTTAACCTAACTACCGCGCAAGCAGCTTTTACTCCGTTAAGTTCCAGAATTGTTCTCCTCTCACCCTGCCTCTTTCCGTCAGGAAAAGAATTTAAGCGAGCGAAATTGTTGAAGTTAAAATCTGCCTCAAATCTTATCCGGCCGCAGTAAAAAGGAAACCCCTCGCGGGTAAGGTCTTTGCCGGAAGGGCTTTTGAAAGCGGTAATGACATACCGGCCGGCCGAAAAACACTTCAGAGAAAATCTCCCGCAAATATAAACCTCTTCGGCTTCAGTCGGACGGTGTTCCTGCCAGCGGTTTACCCGGGCGTGCTTGCCCGGACCGGTGATATTATTAAACTTCTTACCTTCCAGGATAAGAATATTCCCGCCCTTTTCTATTTCCGGGAGCGGAACTTTGGTAAAGTTGATGTCCTTCCAGCTTTTCTGGCAATTTAAGGAACCGAGTTCGCCGGGTTTTTTGGCGGGCTTTAATCTCTTGCCATTAAAAGTGACCGAATCAAGATTTTCGGCTACCTCGATGGCGGCAAAACAGTCCTTCAGCTTGATTTCCGAGTGAAAGATGTAAGTTAACTTAAAGGAAGTGCCGTCAAGAGCCGGATAAAAGTGGGTATGCCAGGCGCCGCAAACCGGGCCCCGGTAAACTTCCTTGCCGTCCATCTCCAAAGCAAAATCATTTAAGAGCAGGACATTCTCTTCCATTACCTCGCAATTAAATTTCTCAATAAGCAGTTCCGGTGGTTTTGAGGGAAGGTTGGCGAAGGAAACGCCGCTCCCTAAAAATAGCAACGGTTTGTTCTTTGCCTCCCTCGCTTCTTCTCCGCAGACGACCAAAAGGCTGCCGGCCGGGGCCATGGTGGTTTGGAAGGAACCATCCCGGGCGGGAATCCGGTAAAAATTTCCGTCGCATAAATCAAAGACCGCCATATCCATCTTCCGATATTCCGGCATTGTTATCGTTGCCTTCACCTCTCTTTTTTCGTCGGTATTAACAATGAGATGCCGGAAACTCCCGCCGTATTTCCGGCTGTGGAGATAAACTGCGGGAGCGTTTTCACCGGTAAGGTTATCAACCACTTTTATCCGATTTGGGAAAAATCCCGATACCATCTGCACCGCTTCCTCGATAGAACCTGCGGACAGCGCCCCTTCCAGCCCGATTTCGGCCGCTACGCCATCCACCAAAAACGGTTTTGTCCCGGCGCATATCAGCCGGCCGCCTGCTTTTAAGTACCCCCGGAACAAAGACAGGGTTGATGATTTAAGGTTTGAGCAGGGCGGAATAATAACGCACTCGTAAACATACTTTCCGACCTTTAATCCCTGGCCTGCCGCGGACCCGTACTTTGCCATCAAATTCTCGTTACCGTAGTGGAAATCCATCTTTTCGGCCATCAATAGATGGGATATCCTGTTAAACGGCGCGTCAAAAGCATTTTCCGCGGCATAGTCGTTTTCCAGGTGCCGGGGTGAATATTCACACCAGAGGCTGGAGAGCGGTTGAAACAAAAGGACGTTGACTATGCGCTCTCCTTCGGTAACAGCCGCGCAAAGCCGGGCCTGGTAGTCGGCAAAACCCCGCTCTTCTTCCCACCAGGGCTGCTGGTAAAAAAAAGTGGGCGGGTAGTCACGCTTGCGCTCCCCTCTCATCGAATAAAGAGAGAGATGGTGGTTGATAAAATTAATACCCAGGGCCGCCTGCCAGTCGCCTATCCACTTACGGTGGAAAAAACTGACCTGATGTCCGGTACATCCAAAAACCTCGCAGAATGTCCGTTCCTTGCCCAGTTGGTCGGCCGCGGAAGAGACCTGTTTAACGGTAACCAGCTCCGCGACGCTCCGGCAGAGTTTATCAATCCCGGGCCAATGCATAAACTCGTAATGGGACATCACGTCGCCGGACTCCCTGGTCTGGGAAAGAAAACTGTCTTCGGCCATAAAGTGTCCGGTCATAATCAGGTTGTTCTGCTGACACCAGTCATAATATTGCTTGGTAAAACTTCTTTTAAAAAGTTCGGTGGCCGCATCGTAGAAATCAAACCGGACTTTACGGTAGCCGTCAAGGTCGAAAAAGAGCAAAGGGAGTTTCTCTGAGAGGTCGTACCCTTTAAGTTCCCGAAAAAAATCAGGCAGATAGTCCGACCAGGGAATTACCGGCACGCGATAGGTATCCTGATAAATATAGCACGGCTCGTCGGTAAATATGCCGGGAATGGCCCGGCCGAAGTGCCGGCCGCAAAATTTTTTATATTTCTCGTGGGTAAGGTTGATAAATTCCCGCACCGCCTCCGGATTCATCAGGTCCGCGTAACTGGCTCCGTTAAACCAGGCCTCGCCGAGAGCAGAAACCCGCAGGCAGATTTCATAATCTTTGCCGGCATAATTTACGAAAGATAAAACCGTATCATCCTTTGTGGCGGCGCCTTTCCTGACCAAAACCAGGCCCCGGGCGCGATAAGCAGGGTTCTTCTCCGGCACCAGTCCGCCGGCAAAACCGGAAGGCCACTTATCTTCGTCATAAAGCCAGGCAAAGGTGCCGGTCTTTTCCGCCTCGTCAGCGCAAGCGTTGACCAGGGACATCCATTCATCCGAGAGATATCCGGTCACCAGGCCCACCCGGGAATGCATGAAATACGAACCCCAACCCTTTTGGGCCATCTCCTGAATCTGGCGCCTTAATTCCTTTTCGTCCAGCTTATCGTTCCAACTCCAGAAGGGAGCCGGCCGCATCAGCGTAGCGGGAAATTTGATAGTTTTCATTTGATTGCTCGCTATAATTTTCAGCACCAACCCGCGGGCTTGATAAAAAAATTAAAAATGAGTTAAAATTAACTGGTAAAAATATTCTTCATTTTCCGAAATTTTCCGGATTATATTATACTACACGATGGAGGCATCACTATGAAAACTCCGATGACAATCTGGTTGAACTGGTGGATAAATAAAACATTAATTGAATTTCAGTACCGGAAAGAACACGTGAAAATAGGATACTTGTCTGATGTCAAAGGATGTAAATTCGGCAAATATGACAGTCTGTATGAAAATTGCCTTCTCCGGGAAGTCGAAATGGGAGACTTTTCGTATATGGGCAAGGATATCGAAATCCACAAGGCAAAAATAGGTAAGTTTTGTTCTATTGCGTCGGGACTTCAGTGCGGACTAGGCCGGCATCCCGCCCGGGGTTTCGTAAGCACCCATCCCATGTTTTATTCCAGAATAAAGCAGCAAGGGATTACGTTTGCCGACAAAAACTATTTCGCCGACGGCTCACTGCCTCTGACCGTTATCGGTAACGATGTGTGGATAGGCTTCCGCGTCACTATCCGGTCCGGCGTTACTATCGGCGACGGCGCCATAATCGGTGCCGGAGCGGTGGTAGTAAAAGATGTGCCTCCATACGCAATTGTAGGGGGCATACCGGCAGAAATTATCCGCTACCGGTTCACGCCGGAAGAGATTCAATTCTTATTAGAGCTAAAATGGTGGGATAAAGGATTTGAATGGTTAAAAGAACATTATAAATTATTACATAATATAAAAGATTTACAAAATTATTTTAAAAAATAATACGGGAGCCGGTTCTCTTTATTCCGGGTCAGGAAAATCTTCCAGGGAATTAAGAATCAGGTCGGGCCGGGCGGCTTCAATCTCCGCGCCGGTGGAAGAACCGGTAGCCACGATTACTGTCTTAACTCCGGCCGCCGCGCCGGTCTCCGCATCAATATCCATATCTCCCACATAAACCGCTTCTTCCGGAGAAACCAGAAAATAGTCCAGCAGCGCTACCAGGATATCCGGCGCCGGCTTTGGTTGCGCAACCTCTTCCCCGGTCAAAACCCGGTCAAAATAGGGCTCAATCTCTAATATTTGTATCAAAAGAGATGCTGTTTCCTTGGGCCGGTTTGAAGCCACCGCCAATAACTTTCCTTTCGCTTTCAGATTACGCAGAAGCGCAAGAGCGCCGGGCAGCAAAGAGATTTTACCGGATAAATTGACCCGGTGGTGTTCCCGGTAAATCTGCCGGGCTTCCGGCACTTCTTCGTCCGAAAAAAACTTTTTCATCAGGCCGTCGTTCCCCATCCCCACGGAACGAATAATCCGTTCCGGGTCCGCCTCCGGATGGTTCATCCGGCGCAAAGTATGGTTCATGCTCTCCACAATAGCCGGATAGGCATTAATCAAGGTACCATCCAGGTCAAAAATGAATAGTTTTTTGGTCATTTCATGATATTTTACCCTAAAAACAGCTTCTTTAACAAGAACTTTCCGCCGTTTTTGACAAAAACCAGTCTAAAATAGTATAATTTTTGCCAATTGGGTAGGTGGCGGAGCGGCCAATCGCACCAGACTGTAAATCTGGCGACCGGAAGGTCTTCGGAGGTTCAAATCCTCCCCTGCCCACAATTACTTTTCCCTGAAGGGGAGGATTTGAACGGAGCGAAGTAAGGTAAGACTCGGGTGTTTGGTTCGTAAAACGCCCTGCGTGTCAGACAAAACGACGCAACTCCGGCAAGAGCCTCGCCGTGTTCCCGCCTATACCACAAGGCGAGACCCGGCTACTCATGCCTCCGTTCTGCTTATTTTGTTCCTGACACTCCGTGAAGTTTTACTTAACCAAACAACCCTCGTCCACAAGTGAATAAAATAAAAAAACCACTATGGTAAAAACAGAACTGAAGGTACTGGAAGGCTGCCGGCGGCAGCTGCGTATCGAGGTTGAACCGGAAACCGTAAAGAAGACCTACCAGGAAATAATCCGGGACGCCGAAAAATCAGCGCAGATTCCCGGATTCCGGCCCGGTAAAGCGCCGCGGGAAGTAATTAAGGAACGGTACCGGGATGTTATCAGCAAGGAAGTCGTGGAAAAACTAATCCCGGAAACCTATCGGGAAGCGCTTGAATCACAAGACCTGAAACCGGTCTGCGAACCGGAAATAACCGACCTGGAGATGACGGAAGAACAACTTATTTATACCGCCACCTTTGACATCGCCCCGGTGGTGGAATTGGAGTCCTACAGCGGCCTCTCCCTGGAAAAAAAGGAGATGCAGATTACCGAAGAAGAGGTAAACCGGGTGCTGGAAGAAGTTCTGGCCCACAACCCGAAAATTCAAATAGAAGCGCGTGATTTAAAAGCGCGGGAAAATATGAAACAAAACCTGCGCCAGCGTCTGGAATATCAGGCCCAGGTAATAGCCGGGCAGGAGGAAGACGACCGGATAGTGGAGCAACTTCTCAGCCGTTCCAAATTTACGGCGCCGGAAAGTATGGTAACCGAAAGAGCGATTGAACTTCTGCGCCGGGAATTGGGAAACACGCCGGACATTAAAACAAAGAACGAGGCGGAACAGAAAAAAATTGCCGCGGAACTTTTTGAAAAAATTAAACCCCGGGCCGAAAAAGAAGTGAAGGCATCCTTTGTCCTGGCCGAAGTTGCCAAGCGGGAAAAGGTGGATGTCAGCGAGGAAGACGCTGACAAACGGATTGAAATCCTGGCAAAGATGGCCGGCAAAGAAAAGGAAGAGTTTACAGCCAATATCAGCGCCGAACAACGGGAGGAGCTGAAGGGCCAAATCCGCATTGAAAGAACCTTGACCCTTCTAAAAAAACGCTCCCTGCTGATTGAAAAGCCGAGGATTATAAAAGCGTAAAAAGATAGGCACAAAGTTAAAGATGTCAGGAAGAAACGAAGTTAGGCGCAAAGGCACAAAGTTGTAAAGATTAAAAACCTAATAAACTCTGTGCCTCTGTGCCTAAAATGTAAACCGCTTGCCATCTTTAGCTGTCGTTTTGTGCCTTACAACGGAGGTCTTTATGCTGATTCCTTTTGTAATCGAAAAGACGCCGACCGGGGAACGGTCATACGACATCTATTCCCGGCTTTTAAAGGACCGGATTATCTTCATCGGAACCCAGATTGACGACCAGGTAGCCAACCTGGTGGTCGCCCAAATGCTTTTTTTGAAAAGCGAAGATGCTCAAAAAGATATTCACCTTTATATCAACAGCCCGGGCGGCGAGATAACCGCGGGCCTGGCAATCTACGACACGATGCAGTTTATCGGATGCGAGGTTGCCACCTACTGCCTGGGGCAAGCCAGCAGCATGGCGGCAATTCTTTTAACCGGAGGAACCAAAGGGAAAAGATTCATTCTTCCCAACGGCCGAGTGCTTATTCATCAGCCCTGGGGCGGCTTCCAGGGTGATGTTTCCGCCACATCCATCCATACCAGGGAAATGCTCCGGCTGCACGACCGGGTAAATAAAATTATCTCCCTCCACACCGGCAAATCAATACGCCGGATTGCCACGGATACCGACCGGGATTTCTTTATGTCGGCGGAAGATGCAGTTGCGTACGGAATTTGCGACGCCATTTTGACAAAGCCGAAAAAGTGAATAGAAAAACTTCAGCGCTTTTTAAATAATCTAAATTAACGTTGTCATCCTGAGTGCATACGAAGGATCTCGTAGTAAAAGCGGGATTCTTCGCTACCGCTCAGAATGACACAAAGGAATTATATATGGCTAGAATACTGCAAAAAAATAATCTCAGGAAGAATCAAAAGAACGCGCCGGACAGTTCCGAAATTAAACTGCGCAAAGTGATGCCGGCCATTCCCCTGCGGGACATCGTAATCTTCCCCGGGATGGTAACGCCGCTCTTGATCGGCCGGCAGAAAACGGTCAACGCGGTGGAGGAAGCCCAGAGCCAGGACAACCTGATAGTTTTGGTTTTTCAGAAGAATGCCGAGGTTGAGGAACCAATCGAATCAGACCTCTTTCCGGTCGCGATTCTGGCCCGGATTCTTCAGGTAATGCGCCAGTCAAACGGACAGATGAAACTTTTGGTTGAGTCGCTCTTCCGGGTAAAAATAACCCAGGTCCAATCAGAAAGCCGTTTCTTCGCCGTTTCGGTTGAACCGATGGTCAGCGTTCGGGAAAAAGGCACCGAAGAAGAAGCCCTGGTTCGTCTCCTGATAGAAGGCCTGGAAAAATACCTCCAGGTAAACCCGATACTGCCCCGGGAAGTTCTGGGCAGTATCTTTTCCGCGGGCGAACCGGAAAAACTGAGCGACATGGTTGCCGGATACCTGCCTCTGAAAAAAGAGGATAAAGCGCAAATTCTGGACATCAACGAAATTACCCCAAGGTTGCGGCTCATCCTGCAAATATTGAACCGGGAGATTGAAGTTTTAGAAGTCCAGAGACAGATTCAGGGAGAGGTCTTTAAAAAGATTGAAAAGAATCAGCGGGATTATATCCTGCAGGAACAGATGAAGACCATCCAGCAGGAATTAGGCAAGGAAACGGAAACCTCGGAAGTGAAAGCGCTGCAGGAGAAGATTGATGCCGCCAACATGCCGGAACCGGTTAAAAAGAAGGCCCAGGAAGAACTGGACCGGTTTTCTAAAATGATGAGCCTCTCTCCGGAAGCCACGGTTATCCGAAACTACCTGGACTGGTTGATCAGCCTTCCCTGGCAGAAGAGCACCGAGGATAACCTTGACATTAAACGCGCGGAAATAATTTTAAACGAAGACCATTACGGACTCCAGAAACCAAAGGAGCGCATCCTGGAATACCTGGCGGTGCGGAAAAGAAACGCCAACCTTAAGGGCCCGATTATCTGTTTCGTCGGACCGCCCGGAAGCGGAAAAACTTCCCTGGGTAAATCAGTCGCCCGCGCCCTGAACCGGCAGTTCACCAGAATTTCACTGGGCGGCGTCCACGACGAAGCAGAAATTCGCGGCCACCGGCGGACTTACATCGGTTCCCTGCCCGGACGCATTATCCAATCCCTGCGCAAGGCCGGCGTAAAAAACCCGGTTTTCTTGCTGGACGAAGTAGATAAAATCGGGTCCGATTTCCGCGGAGACCCTTCTTCCGCGCTCCTGGAAGTATTAGACCCGGAGCAAAATAATACTTTCAACGACCATTACCTAGAAGTTGATTTCGACCTGTCACAGGTCTTATTTATAACCACCGCCAATAACGAGGCGACGATACCGCCGCCGTTGTTGGACCGGATGGAAATTATCAACCTGCCCGGCTATACCACTTCCGAGAAAATGGAAATTGCCAAAAAATTCCTGGTGCCCAAGGAAATAATCGCCAACGGCTTGGAAGCGCAGGAAGTTACCTTTTCCGACGAAGCAATTAACGAAATTGTCAAATCATACACCCGCGAAGCCGGCGTACGAAGCCTGCAGCGCCAAATTGCCACCGTTTGCCGGAAAGTGGTTAAGGAAAAAGAACTCGGCGGCAAAAAGAGAGAAGAGCGCGCCAAAATTAATAAGAAGCGGGTGGCAAAATACCTGGGCGTTCCCCAGTACTGGAACGAGGGGTCAGACTTATCGCTTAAGACCGGCGTGGTTACCGGACTCGCCTGGACCGAATACGGCGGGGATGTTCTTTTCACCGAAGTAAGCGCCTTAAAAGGCAAAGGGGATCTCATCATCACCGGACGGCTCGGAGAGGTAATGAAGGAGTCCTGCCGGATTGCTTTAAGCCTGGTGCGCCTACACGGCGAGGAATTAAAACTTGACCAGGAGTTTTACCGCCGGAATGATTTGCATATCCATATCCCTTCCGGGGCGGTACCCAAGGACGGACCTTCGGCCGGTATTACCATCGCCACGGCTCTGGCTTCCTGCCTGACCAAAAGACCGGTCCCCGGCGACCTGGCCATGACCGGCGAAATCACCCTGAGGGGCAAAGTTATGCCGATCGGCGGCCTGCGGGTAAAACTGCTGGCAGCATCACGGGCAAATATCAAAAGAGTGCTCATTCCCAAGGACAACCAGCGGGAACTTGCGGAAATACCGAAAGAAGAATTGGCCAACCTGGAAATAATACCGGTGGAAAACATTTCGGAAGTATTCCGATTGATATTCCCGTAAAAAGAATACCACGGAAGCACGGAAGAAGGGAAACACGGAATAAAGCAATTTAGAATAGAAAGAACTAACATGAATTAAATTTTTTCAGTGCTTCCGTATTTTTCTGTGTTTCCGTGGTAATCTTAGTATTTTTTGATCTTTAAATTTGTATCTGCGGTAATCTGCGTCCAAAGAACTCGCTATAACATGAACGGGGATGAAGTCTTTGCTTTAGCCGTAATTTTCCTCCTGCTTCTTGCCGGGCTATGGCTTTTCTTCCGCAGTATTCTGCGCATCCTGCCCAGAATCATCTGGGTTGCCGGCACGCCCACCTCCCCCATTCGCTCCCTGGCTATCGGCCTGGTTGAAGTAACCGGCAAAGTAAAGCAAAAAGAAACAATCCCCAGCCCGGCCACCGGGTTGGAATGCTGCCTCACCAAGTATAAACTCCAGGAACTCAGAGTTACCCAGACGCGAAACGGCCGAACCACCTCCTGGCATACCACCGACTCCGGTTTTTATTCTCTCCCTTTTTACCTTCAAGACAAAGAAGGCGCCCAAATTTTAATTGACCCGAACGACGCGGAACTCTACCTGCCGTGCGAAACCTACTATCCGAATACCGGGCTTCCCACCGGCGCGGTCGGCTCCATCCGCTACCTGGAAGAGGCCATCTACCCCAACGCTCTTCTCTACGCCCTGGGTGAAGCCAAGAAGAAATCCCGCTTTGCCGACTTGAACGACGAAGTAAATACCGAACTGGCCATCCTGCGCGGGAACCCGGAAAAGATGGCCACCTTAGACGAAAACAAGGACGGTCAAATCGACACCGTCGAATGGGAAAAAACCGTCCGGAGCGCCGAATCACGCGTGGCCGAGGAAACGATTGCCGCCGCCCAAAACCCGCTTGACACCATAGTCATCGCCAAGCCCTCGGCTAAAAGGCCGTTTATCATCTCTACCCGCAGCGAAAAAGAGGTTCTCAGCCGTTTGCGCTGGAAAGGATATTCCACGATGATTCTCGGGCTGGCTCTTGTCTTTTTCAACCTGGCCGGCATCCTGGGGTTTTTCTTCAACCAGCCGTCTTTTGGCAAAAATTATTATAAGATGGTAAAATTGATGGTAGAGAATATAGGAAGGTAGAAAATTTATTGCAAATTGCAAAGTGCAAATTTCAAATTGCAAAATGAACGGATAAAAAATCAATAATTTTACATTTTGCACTTTACAATTTACCTTTTGCCTTAACAAAGTGCAGATATTATCCGGAGGTTAACATGGCAAAGATTAGTCCGCACGAGGTGGGCATTTGGTTATGGGCGGTGACCGGCGGTTTAATACTGATCGCTCTGATCAGCAGCATAATCAGCATTTACAATATGCTGATTATGCTCAAATACAACGTCTCCAAGGCCTGGAGCAACATTGATGTCCTGCTCAAACAGCGGCTGGACGAACTGGAAAAACTGGTGGACGTCTGTAAAACTTACATGAAATACGAACAGGAAACCCTGCAGAAGGTTATCAGCCTGCGTTCATTAATATCCAATGCCGGCGGAGTCGGAGAACGGCTCCAAGCAGAAGGCGCCCTGGCCGGAGCGCTCAAAACCCTTTTTGCGGTTGCGGAAAATTATCCGGACCTGAAAGCAGACAATAATTTTGCCCAGTTGCGCCAGCGGATTTCCTACCTGGAAAACGAAATTGCCGACCGCCGGGAATTTTACAATGAGTCCGTAAATTTGTATAATATAAAGATAGCCCAGATTCCAGCGGTCCTGCTTGCCAGACCGCTGGGCTACCAGCCCTCACCTCTTTTTGAAATACCGGAAGCGGAAAGGGAGAACCCGAAACTTGCATTTTAAAATGCTTTCATTGAAAATTTCAAAGTGCAAATTGCAGAATGCAAAATGAACGGATAGAAAATCAATAATTTTACATTTTGCATTTAAAAGGAGTTATTATGTGGAAGAGCAGATTATTTACGCCGGGACCGACTCCGGTGCCGAATGAGATTTTGCTGGAAATGGCAAAACCGCTCATTCACCACCGCACCCCTCAGTTCCGCAAAATACTGGCTGAATGTTTCAGCGGTTTAAAAGAACTCTTTCAAACTAAGGAAGATGTTATGATCTTAACCTCTTCCGGCACCGGAGCCATGGAAGCGGCCGTCTCTAACCTCCTCTCGCCCGGCGAAAAATGCCTGGTGGTTGAAGGTGGTAAATTCGGCGAGCGATTTCGGGAAATTGCCGTTGCTTACGGCGTAGAAGTGACCACCCTTCCGGTGGTATGGGGAAAATCAGTAACTCTAGCCGAGATTGAAACCGCGCTCAAAAAAGAACCGGACATCCGGGTAGTATTCACCACGCTCTGCGAAACTTCAACCGGAACCCATACCGACGTCAAGGGAATCGGAGAAATTATCCGCCGGCGACCGGACGTGCTTCTGGTAGTTGACGGCATCAGCAGCCTGGGGGCAACCGAATGCCGCACCGATGAGTGGGGAATTGACGTCATGATTTCCGCTTCCCAAAAAGCGTTCATGCTGCCGCCTGGTCTTGCCTTCATCTCCTTAAGTCAAAAGGCCTGGGAAAAATCAGCCAAAACCACAACCCCGCATTATTATTTCGATCTTTCCGCTTACCGGAAAGCGGTCGCCAAAGAAGACACGCCTTATACTCCGGCTTTGACTTTGATTATCGGCCTGGCCGGCGTATTGAAGATGCTTAAAACAGAAGGGATAGAAAATATCTGGAAGCGCCACTGCCTTCTGGCTGAAGCAACCCGCCAGGCAGTAAAGGCGCTCGGTTTGCAGCTTCTGGCCGAATACCCCAGCAATGCGGTGACCGCGGTCCGCGTCCCGGAGGAAATAGACGCGGAAGCGCTGACCAAAGCCCTGCGGGATAGCTCCGGAATCACCTTTGCCGGCGGCCAGGGGAAGTTGAAGGGAAAGATTTTTCGTATCGCCCACATGGGCTGGATAGACCAGTATGAAGTACTGCAGGCAATTGCCGCGTTGGAATTACAGTTACTAAAGATGGGTTACGCGCTGCAGCCGGGAGCCGGCGTCGGCGCCGCTGAAAAAGTTTTTTTGGAGCAAAAATGAAAATATTAGTCACCGACCCGCTTTCGCCGGAAGGAATCAAAATCCTGAAAGAAGAGGGTTTTGAAGTGGACGAAGTTGGTAAATTATCTCCGGAAGCGCTGGCTGAAAAAATAAAGGGTTACGACGGTTTAATCGTTCGCAGCGGCACAAAAGTAACGCGGCTGGCGATTGAAGCCGCCGATAACCTTAAGGTAATCGGCCGCGCCGGAGTGGGCCTGGATAACGTGGAACTGAATCCGGCAACCGAAAAAGGCATTATCGTAATGAACTCGCCGGAAGGCAACACTATCTCAACCGCCGAACATTCTTTCGCGCTCATCCTGTCTTTAATGCGCAATATCCCGGAAGCGCACCGTTCCGCCAAAGAAGGCAAGTGGGAAAAGAAGGGTTTTACCGGAACGGAACTTTACCGCAAAACAATCGGAATTATCGGTTTTGGCCGCATCGGACAACGGGTGTCCCAGTATGCGCGGGCATTCGGCATGGAAGTGCTGGTTTGCGACCCGTTTATCAGTGAAGAAAAGGCAATTGCCGCCGGCGTCTCGCTGGTAGAACTGGAAACATTGGTTAAGACCGCAGACCTCATCACCCTGCATATGCCGATTACCGAAGAAACAAGGGGCATTATCGGCGCTAAAGAAATATCATTAATGAAACCGACCGCTTTTATCGTTAATTGCGCGCGCGGCGGACTGGTTGATGAAAAAGCCCTGAATGAAGCCCTTGTTTCCGGAAAGATCAAGGGCGCAGCTCTGGATGTCTTTGAAAACGAACCGCCGGCCGGAAACCCCCTGCTGAGTCACCCCACCGTGGTCATCACCCCGCACCTGGGTGCTTCCACGCGGGAAGCGCAGGACCGGGTCGCGCTGGATATCTGCCGCCAAATCTCCGATTATTTGAAGCGGGGCGTCATCACAAATGCCGCAAACCTGCCCTCCGTAAGCGAAAAGATGCTCAGTTTCTTAAAGCCGTATCTTAATCTCTGTGAAAAACTGGGCCTCTTCCTGGCCCAGGCAGTATCGGGACGTTTCAACCGGGTGCAACTGGAATATTACGGGGAACTGGCGGAAATGGACCTCTCTCCCCTGCAACACGGTTTCCTGAACGGTCTCCTGCGCCCTTCCCAGGGTGCCGGCGTAAACTACATCAACGCCCCGTTGTTGACCCGGGAAAGAGGTATCAAATTTTCAGAATCAAAAAGCACCGAAGCGCTTGAATTTGCCAACATCATCACCGCGACCGTCTCCGGCAATGAAACCAGCCTCTCTGTTTCCGGAACCATCTTCGGCAAAAAAGAACCGCGCCTGGTTAAAATTGACGGTTACCTAGTGGATGCGGTGCCGGAGGGGTTTATCCTCTTCTGCCAAAATGAAGATAAACCGGGCATCGTCGGAAAAATCGGCACCATCCTGGCCGAACGACAGATAAACATTGCCGGAATGACCTTGGGACGCAAGGAAAAGGGCGGACCGGCCATCACCATTCTGAACGTTGACGCCTTAGTGCCGGAAGAAACTCTAGACCAAATTAAAAATATTAAAGAAATGAAGAGCGTTAAATTAATTAAATTGTAATTTTTGAGGTCAGTTAAAGATAATGAGACAAAAAAGAGGAAAACTAACCCATAGATATCTACCTGTTTTTTCCTGCGACGGTTCACCGGGGGGCGATCAGCTTTACGCAAATTCACTCCCGGAGACAACGGCCGGATTTACCCCGTTAGAAATTAATATTTCTCACGGGGCTTACCCGGCGCGTTACTCCTGAACCTTCGCGGAAAACCTCTACTGCCTTTTATCTGCCGTACTGACCTCGCTTCGTCGCCGGAGAACCATAACAATGGTTGACCGCGACCGAAAGGAGGTACCAATTGTCACCTTCCAACATTCTGCTCTGGATCTTGATCGGCGGAATTATCGGATACCTGATTCATATTTTACTCACCGGGAAAAATGTCAAAAACGCGGAAATTAAAAGCCGTCAGATTCTGGCCCAGACCGAGGCAGAAGTAAGCCGACGCAAAAAAGAACTGGAAATAGAAACAAAAGAAGCGCTCTTTAAATTACGCAGTGACGTTGACCGGGAAACAAAAGAGGAGCGCCGGCAACTTCAGGCCCTGGAACAACGCCTGTCTCAACGTGAAACCAATCAGGAACGCAAGCTCGCTTTCCTGGACAAAAAAGAACAGGACCTGAGCCAGCAGGAAAAAACCCTCACCGAAAACACCAAGGCGATTGCCCAAAAGGAACAAGAGCTTTCCGGCATCCTGGAAGAAGAAAAAAGCCGGCTGTCACGGGTGGCTAACCTTTCCCGGGAGGAGGCCCGGGAAATCCTGATTTCTAAAATGGAAGATGAGGCCCGGCACGACGCGGCGGTCCGACTCAAACGGATCGAAGATGAAACGCGCGAAGAATCCGACCGCATTTCCCGCACCATCGTCCTGGAAGCAATCCAGCGCTGTGCCTCCGAACAGTCCGAATCCTCCACCACTTCGGTCGTCAGCCTCCCCTCAGATGAAATGAAGGGACGCCTCATCGGCCGGGAGGGACGCAATATCCGCGCCTTTGAAGCCGCGACCGGCGTTGACCTGATTGTAGACGATACGCCTGAGGCGGTAACCATCTCCGCCTTCAACATCTACCGCCGGGCAATTGCAAGGATGGTTCTGGAACGGCTCATTTCCGACGGACGAATCCACCC
>JAPLMK010000054.1 GCA_026387085.1 Candidatus Omnitrophota bacterium | reverse complement strand
TGGACAGCATTGAGCAGGTGTTGAAATTCAGCTCCGAAGAAGAAGATAAGGAAAATCTGAGCGCCGGACTGAAGTTGGTTACCAAAGAACTGCACCGTATTTTCCATGATTTAGGGCTTAAGCCCCTGGAAGTGCTCGGAAAGCCATTTGACCCGCACGCGTCTGAAGCCGTAGAGGTTTCCGAGGACCCGGATTGCGCCGAAGGAACGGTCCTCTCCATCCTGCGCACCGGATACCAGTATAAAGACCGAATTTTAAGGCCGGCCTTGGTGCGGATAAGCAAAGGAGCTAAAGACCCACAACAGTCCCCGGACAGCGATGCGGAAAACGGAAATTCTGGCGCCGGCAAAGATTAATCTTTTTCTGGAAATTTTCCCCAGACCGTCCGGAGCAACCCTCCACCCGGTGGAAACAGTTATAGAAAAGGTAACTCTTTTTGACCGGCTCACACTTCAAACAACCCTTTCCGAAATAAAAATCAACTCTAATATTACAAAACTAAACACTCCGGAAAACCTCGCTTTTAAAGCCGCAATACTTTTACGGGATACTTACCGCATCAAAGAGGGGGTAAACATCCGGCTTGATAAAAAAATACCGGTTGCCTCCGGACTGGGTGGCGGAAGCAGCGATGCGGCCGCAGTCCTGTTAGCGCTCAACCGCCTCTGGAAAATAGACGAACCGGTTTCGCGCCTCTTTCCCTTAGCGCTGCAACTGGGCTCGGACGTGCCGGCTTTCCTGGTGCCGGGCCGGTGCCGGGCCGGTGGTTTCGGTGAAAAGGTAACACCCCTGCCGGTCGGAAAAAAAATGGACTACCTCCTGGTTCTGACCGGAATTAAAAGTCCCACCGGTCTTGCCTACCGCCGGCTTGATGATTTGACATATAAACCATGTTCCAGTAAAATGATAATCGCCGCCCTGAAAAAAGGCGGGGCAACCGAAGTTGCGGCAGCGCTTTTCAACCGTTTTCAGGAGGTGCTCGGCAAAAAAAACAAAAGGATAAAAAAGTGGCAGGAATTGCTCCGGGATAATTTCGGTTCCGGTCTTCTGTCTGGAAGCGGCGGTTCTTTCTTTGTCCTGCTTACGAAAAAATCCGCGGCAATTAAATTACCGGAGAGCGATAAAACAAAGTTTTTGGCAGTAACAACGTTTGTTCTTTAATAACTTTCTCGGGAGGCAACATGGAAATTACAGAAACCAGAGTATCCCCGGTCGAAAAAGCAACCGGACGGTTAAAGGGCTTTGCGTCAATAACTTTTGACAACGTTTTTGTGGTTCGAGGCATCCGGATTATCGAGGGCGACGAAGGGCTCTTTATCGCCATGCCCAACCGAAAGACCGAGCACCGCTGCCCGGCCTGCAGCGCCTGGAATGTTTTCCACGCGCGTTTCTGCAGCCGCTGCGGCAAAGAAGCGGCCGGAGTCCCGGAAGAAGGTAAAAAAGAAGACAACGCCAAAAACTATCACGATATCGCCCACCCGGTCAGCAACGAATTCCGCGAATATATCCAGACCCGGGTCCTGGAGGCATACAATACGCAGTTAAAAAATCCGACGGCACACGCAGCCGACGCAAATTCACCGGCAGAATAATTTAGTTTTCGGAACATGGATTTTCAAACCCTGCAAACCACGCTTCTTGATTTCTGGCGTGACCAAGATTGTCTGATTTACCACCCAACCGGATTGGAAGTAGGCGCCGGCACAATGAACCCGGCCACTTTCTTCCGCATCCTGGGCCCGGAACACTGGCGGGTCGCCTACCTGGAACCTTCACGGCGTCCGGCAGACGGCCGTTACGGTGAAAACCCCACCCGCGTCTATCAACATTACCAGCTACAGGTCATCCTGAAACCATCCCCGGAACAGGCGCAAAAACTATATCTGGATAGTTTAAAGAGTATCGGCATTGACTGGCGCAAACACGACATCCGGTTTATCGATGACAATTGGGAAGCGCCTACACTGGGCGCCTGGGGCGTGGGCTGGGAGGTCTGGTTGGACGGCCTGGAGATTACCCAGTTTACCTATCTCCAGCAGGCCGGCGGCTTGAACCTGAAACCGATCTCCTGCGAACTTACCTACGGACTGGAAAGAATCGCCTGTTTCCTGCAGAAAAAACGGGTCATCTACGAACTGGATTGGTCGCCTGATTTTACTTACGGTAATTTACGGAAACGGCCGGAAGCGGAATTTTCAACGTACAGTTTCCAAGCGGCAAATATTGACCGGCACCTAACTCTTTTCTCGGAATACGAAAAAGAAGCCGAGAACCTTATCCGACTGAACCTGGTCTGGCCGGCATATGATTACGTCCTGAAATGTTCCCATACCTTCAACGTGCTGGACAGCCGGGGAGCGATCAGTTTGAGCGAGCGGCAGCGCTTCATCGGCCGGGTCAGAAAACTGGCTTCCGCTTGCGCCCGGCTCTATTTGGGAATATAATATCTAATTTGGCCGGGATGGCGGAACGGCAGACGCGTACGTTTGAGGGGCGTATGGGGTAACCTGTGGGGGTTCGAGTCCCCCTCCCGGCACCACTACTCGATAAAGGGACTCGATGGGAGCGAAGTCAGGCAAGGCGACTGATTAAGGAGCGTTGCCAGCGGGGGGGCCGACCCGAGGCGCAGTGAAAGCCGAGAGGCGCCGAGTCCCCCTCCCGGCGCTAATTTTAAAGCCGTGTCATTCTGAACGAAGTGAAGAATCTCGTCTTTAATTGCGAGATCCTTTGCAACCACCGCTCAGGACGACACGTTAATTTTTTTCCGCATTCCTTACCGG
>JAPLMK010000090.1:11532-17186 GCA_026387085.1 Candidatus Omnitrophota bacterium | reverse complement strand
AGCTCACGTTGTTTTGTTAAACTTGCCTTCGCTAAAGCTTCGGCGAGCGAAGGCGGGAATCCACACCTTAAAGTTTTAGATACCTGCCGTCTGCGTCACACGCGGGTGTAGCAAGTTTTCTCTGATGTCCCGCAAGTATTTTTTCAGGGAGTTATCCAGAGTCCGGTCACCTACCAGGATGATCAGGCCGGCAAGCAGGTCTTTTTGGACCGTAAAATCCGCGCTGAATTTTTCTCCGATGGTTTCAGTCAGACGGCGGAGCAGGGTTTCTTTTTCGGACGGAGCAAGCGGCTGGGCGCTGTGGATTGCCACCGGAGTTATGCCGTGTTGATGCCGGTGAATCGTTTCCATCTCCCGGATGATTTCCGGCAGAATGCCCAGCCCTCTTTTTTCGGTCAGCAGGAAAAGAAGCTCTTCTATTTCCGGCGTATAATCCAGGCCGACTATCTTTAATATCATCTTCTGTTTTTCGGCGAGACGAATCCGGGGGTGATCAAAAAAGATAGTCAGCCCCGGGTATTTTTCCAGGAACCGGTTTATTCTAAGCAGTATCTTTTTTTTGAGTCCGTAATCCATTTCAAAGAAGGTGTAAAATGTCCGGGCGTAGGCCTTTGCCAGCGCTCTTTTTTTCATCATGATGGTTTACCCCCGCCGTTTTTCCGGAAGGAATCTATTTGCGGTAAAACTTCCTGGAAAATCTTTTCCCGGTCCCGCTCGTCCAGGACCCGGTGGATGGCTTTTTCGGCAATTTCCAGTGAGAGAAGTGTGGTTTCGGCCCGTAATTCGGACATCATCCGGTTTTGTTCGGATTTTAATTCCAGTCGGGCTTTGCGCAAGGTTTCCCCGGCTTCGGCTTTGGCCTGGTTGATTATCTCTTCACGCAGCGCTATCCCCTCCTGTCTTGTCTGGGATAGTAGTTCTGTTGTTTTACGGTGCAGGTCTTTGAGGCGCTGCTGATAATCCTCTTCCATTTTTCGGGTTTCTTTTTGGGCGCGCTCTGCTTCCCCTAACTCAGAGGAAATTTTTTCCTGCCGCAAGCGCATCATTTCGCCCAGCGGCTTCCAGGCGGTTTTCCAAAGGATGAAGACCGCGATCAGAAAGGTTATGAGTTGCGCTAACAGGATGCCGGGATTAATGGTAATCATTGTCGTGTTTGAAAATGCTGTTATTCCCGCGTGCCTTAGGCGGGAATCCAAAATACCTGTCATTCCCGCGGACTGTAGCGGTGCGATTTATCGCACGTATTTTGTAGTAAACGAGAATTCAGTCCCTATTTTACGATGTATTTTACAAAAGGGTTGGCAAAGAGAATGACGATGCCGAGAAAAAGTGAGTAGAGTACCAGCGATTCAATAAATGCCAAACCGATCATCATGTTCAATTGAATTTTTGGCGCTGCTTCCGGTTGCCGGGCGATAGCGTTCATCGCATTGGCAATGGCGATGCCCATGGCGATACCGCACATGCCGGCGGCAATACCCAGGACCAGGCAGACGCTCCGTATGCTATCAGTGAAAAATCCGACGGAGATATTTCCGGCGGCAGAAGTTGTTGCGCCAGCCGTTGTTTCGACAGCCCAGGCAATGCTTTTTTGCAGAAAACAGATACCTAACCCGGATATTAATACCAGTTTCTTCCGCATCTACGCCTCCTTTTTATATGTCATTCCCGCGGACCGTGTCGCGCCGTAGCCTTGCGCGAAGGCGGATGGTAAGCGGGAAGCCATACCGAGAATTATTCTTATTCTTCAGTTCCGATGGCGCCGGCCACGTAGGAAATGGATAAGAGTAAAAATATCAACGCTTGAATTATGCCGATAAAAAGACCTAATAAAATAATAGCCGGTCGGAGCATCAGGGGTGCCAGGGTCAGCGTTTTAACCATTAGCCCGGGGCTCAGAAAAAAACTGAGTACCAGAACCGCCAGAAAACCCAGCAGCATTTCCTTGGCGAAGATATTGCAGAAAAGCCGGAACCCCAGGGAAAACGGCCGGGCGAAAGAACTGATTGTTTCGATGATGAAGAGCAAAATCCTGACCGGAAAAAGGTACCAGGGCAGGGGCGGTCCGAAGAAATGGCGGAAATAGTCAATACCTTTTCGCCGCACGCCTTCAATATTATAATAAAGGAAGACCAGAATTGACAAGGCAAAGGTGGTATTCGGGTCAGAAGTGGGTGAAACAAAACCCGGAATCAAACCCAGCAGGTTGCTTACCAGAATGGAGATGAATATTCCCAGGAAAAGGGGGTAGTAACGCGGGGCGGCCGGGCCAATCATTTCATCGGAAAGGCGGTAGACGTAACCAAGGCACATTTCGCAGGTTAGTTGCAGTTTGCCGGGAACCAGGCAGGCTCTTTTGGCGGCCGTAATTGAAACGCCGGCTATTACTGCCCAGGCGACCCAGGTCATTAAGAGCGGAGTTGGCAGAGAGCCGAGGTGATATTCTATTCCTTCCGGAACAAGCCCCATAGTTTGTTTATGTCATCCCACATCAAAACTTTGTCATTCCCGAATGTTTAGATCGGGAATCCAATCCTATTAAAATTTATGGATTCCCGCTTACAATAATACGTGCGATAAATCGCACCGCTACAATCCGCGGGAATGAAATAACTATTTACCGTTCATCACTTACTGTTTTTTGCTGAGTTCCCGCACCACCTGTTTTATGCCGGCGGCGATTCCCAGCGCGAAAAAGATGATGGTTAGAACCGAACCGGTCTTCAGGTGCTTATCCAGAAAGAGGCCGATTGCCAAACCGATTGCGGTACACGCTACCATGGTGATGCCCAGGGAAGCCGTGGTCCACAAAATTGTAATTTCAGAGTCCGTTTTCTTCAAAAAATCCTCTTTAAAATCTTATCATTTCAACGGTTTTAAGTCAATTTGCGCGCTGCGCGCGGGAAGTCATTTTTAATTTCGCGCGGGGTTGTTGTATAATAAAAACTTATGAACTATCTTGCTTTTGATTTGGGCGCGGAGAGCGGCCGGACGGTGCTGGGACGGTTGGAAAAGAGCCGGTTGAATCTGGAAGTTTTACAACGGTTTCCCAACTGTTCTGTTCTGTTGCCGGATGGTCTGCATTGGGACATCCCATATCTTTTTTCCGAAATAAAAAGTTCTCTCTCCGTTTATTATCAAAAATACGGCCGGGAATTAGCCGGCGTCAGTTGTGATTCCTGGGGGGTTGATTTTGCTTTGCTGGATAAGAACGACAGCCTGCTCGGTAACCCCTATCACTACCGGGACCACCGGACCGATGGAATAATGGAGCAGGTTTTTAAAAAGATTCCGCCGGAAGAAATCTATCGTTTAACCGGTATCCAATTTATGCAGTTGAATACTATTTTTCAGATGTATGCCATGGTCCTTTCCGGTTCTCCGTTATTTTCCGTTAGCCGGACCTGCCTGATGACCGCAGACCTTTTCCATTTTTTTCTCTCCGGCGAAAAGGCGCAGGAATATACGTTAGCGACCACCTCTCAATTATTGCACCCGGGAACCGGCCGATGGGCAAAACCTATCTTTGATAAATTATCTCTGCCGGTTCAGATTATGCCCCCGGTTACTTTTTCCGGAACCGTAATCGGTAATTTGCGGGAGAAGGTGGCGGAAGAGTCCGGGTTGGGGCGGGTGCCGGTGATTGCCGGAGCCAGCCACGATACTGCCGCTGCCGTGGTGGGCTGTCCGGTCCAAAAGGGCGAGCGGTTTGCTTATCTTTCTTCCGGGACCTGGTCCTTGCTGGGCGTGGAATTGGAAAAACCTTTAATAAATGAGGCAACCCGAAAGGCCGGTTTTACCAATGAGGGCGGTGTAGGCAAAACCATTCGTTTTTTAAAGAATATTACCGGATTGTGGCTGCTTCAGGAATGCCGTCGCGCGTGGTTGAATGAGGGGGGGGAACTGGATTACGCGGATTTGACCAAGACGGCTGAATCAGCTCCGCCTTTCCTGGCAATTATTAACCCGGATGACCCTTCTTTCCTGGCGCCGGAGGATATGCCGGCTGCCATTGTCCGGTTTTGCGAAAAGACCGGGCAGAAGAAGCCGGAAAATAAAGCGCAATTTGTCCGGGTTATCCTGGAGAGCCTGGCCCTGCGTTATGGTGCGGTTATCCGGGAGATTAACCGGCTTTTTCCGGAGAGAGGAGAAGTGGAAGTTCTGCATGTTGTCGGCGGCGGTTCCCAGAACCAATTGCTCAACCAGTTTACCGCGGACGCAACCGGCATTACGGTGGTGGCCGGACCGGTGGAGGCGACTGCCGCCGGCAACATTATCACCCAGGCCCTGGCGACCAACGAAATCGGCTCCATTGCCGAAGGCCGCGAACTCATCCGCAATTCTTTTCCGCTGGTCACCTACCAACCCAAGAACCGCGATGCCTGGCTCTCCGCCGTCCGGAGAATGGAATCCTTGTTTTAAGCCCCGAATTTTTTCAGCCGCAGGGAGTGGGCTAAGAGCAGGGGCATAATCTCGGTGGCGGGAAAGACCCCGAAACTCCCCTTGCGGCATTCCCTTTCGGAAAAGCCGGACAGGTTATCCGGCATCGCGTGTTTGGATGCCAGCAGAAACGGGTTGGGGTGCCAGGAATGGCCGCTTAAAAGCGCCGGTGTAGAGTGGTCGGCGGTAACGGCGATAACATCCGGACGCATTTTTTCAATCTCTCCCACCGCCAAATCAACCTCTTCGATTACTTTCACCTTGGCCGCAAAATTTCCGTCCTCTCCGTAGGAGTCGGTCTTTTTGATGTGCAGGTAGAAGAAGTTGAAATTACTGAAATTGTCTTTCAGCGTTTTTAATTCATCGGCTATTTTTTCGCCGGTGAGCAGGACATCCATACCGACCAGCCGGGCCAGCCCGCGGTACATCGGGTAGGAAGCGATAGCGGCGGCGCGCAGGAAATATTTTTGGTCAAAAGAGGGCAGGTTGGGTTTTTTCGCAAAGCCGCGCAGGAGCGGGTAGTTGGCTTTTTCTGTTTTCAGAACTTCTGTAACCAGAGCGACAAACTTGTTGGAAATTTCGGCGGCAAAACGGCTTTCACTCCGCAATGATTCTATTTGGAGCGGAGCCAGCCCTTCTTTTTCCGGGTCGTTTTCTGACAATCCTTCGGCCATCTCTTTTCCCCGGAAAATAACCACGAAGCGGTGTTCCTTCACCGTTTGAATAATTATCTTCACGCCGTCAATTTCCTTGATTTCTTTACTTAAAATGGCGCAGAGCCGCTGGTTTTCCTCCGTGGAGATGCGTCCGGCCCGCCGGTCAACAATCAAGCCGTCCTTTAAAGTGGCAAAGTTCCCGCGCGCGGCCAGGTCTTCCGGAGCTAAGTCGAAATCAATTCCGCTGGCCTCCAGGATTCCGCGGCCGATCAGATTTTGAATCGGGTCATAGCCGAAAAGCGCCAGGTGGCTGGGCCCGCTGCCCGGCGTCACGCCGTAACCGATTGGTACAGATAGTCCGGAGGAACCGGTTTGGGCAAGCCGGTCAAGGTTCGGGGTGCATGCGGTTTCCAGTTCGGTTAAGCTGGTTTCCGGATCAGGCAGCCCGCCTAATCCGTCGGCTACCACCAGCACAATCTTGGTGTCATTCTTGGAAATTATTGTCTGGAGCAGTTTGTCTTCCATTAAGCCTCCCGTACGTCTACGTTAATAGATATT
>JAPLMK010000090.1:0-11519 GCA_026387085.1 Candidatus Omnitrophota bacterium | reverse complement strand
AGCAGTTTGTCTTCCAATAAGCCTCCCGTACGTATACGTTAATAGATATTGTTAAAAATAAATAACAAAAACTTTACCACGGAAACACTGAAAACGGTCGTCAGATTTCGCCGAACTCTGGCGAGCGGAAACACTGAAAAAAATTAATTCATATTCTAAAATTTATTATTCCGTGTCTCCGTTCTTCCGTGGTATTCTTTTGATGGTTGCAGTTTGTCTTCCATTCAGCCTCCGCCGATATCATTCCCGTTTTAAGATATGTGGGCATGATATCATTACAAAACGCTGCTCTATTTTAACACAAGTTCCCTTTTGCGGTATAATGTATTAACAATGTTGGAAACAGGCGTGCTTTACGTGGTGGCCACGCCGATTGGAAATCTCCAGGACATCACCCTTCGGGCGCTGAAGGTCCTGGAGGAAGTGGATTGGGTTGCCGCCGAAGATACCAGAGAAACCCAAAAACTCTTCTCCTTTTTTCAGCTTAAGGCGAAGAATCGTTTGGTAAGTTATTTTCGCGATAACGAGTCGCGCCGGGTCGATGCGCTTCTTTTACTGCTGGAAAAAGGAGAGAGCGTGGCTCTGGTCTCCACCCGCGGGACCCCCGGAATTTCTGACCCGGCCTATCTTCTGGTTCGGGCGGCTTTACAAAACAACATAAAGGTGGTTCCGGTTCCCGGCCCGAGCTCGCTGGTCGCGTCTCTTTCGGCCAGCGGCCTGCCGACCGAGCGGTTTGTTTTTGTCGGTTTTTTACCGCGCCGGCCTTCCAAACGCAGAAAGATATTGGAAGAGTTAAAGGACCAGGAGATGACCAGCGTGATTTACGAATCTCCGTACCGCCTGGTTAAAACGCTGCGGGATATGCTTGATATGGTCGGTGACCGGGAGGCAACGGTTTGCCGGGAATTAACCAAGAAGTTTGAAGAGATTAAATTAGGGACGCTGTCAGAATTGAGCAATTATTTTATCCAGGGGAGCGTCAAGGGCGAATTTATCATTATTTTAGGCGGGCGAAAAGGGGAGAAAAAAAGCGATGATACGGATATTAGGTAAGAAGAAGGTGCAAAAGAGAATTTTTTGGGGTCTGGCCGTGGTCATAATTCCCTCGTTTGTTATTTGGGGTGTAGGTACTCAAATGCGGAGTTCTCATGAAACTTTTGCGGCGAAGGTCTACCGTCAGGCTATTTCCCGGGATGATTATTATAACCGCCTGCAGGCGATTCTTGAGCAATACCGGCAGTTTTCCAATTCGGAACCGGCCGAAAACAGCGCGGAGATGGAAAAGATAAAAAAAGCCGCGTTGGAAGACTTGATTCGGCAGTCCGTGCTTTCCCGGGAAATAAAACGGCGGCGGATCAAGGTTACCGACAAGGAGCTTCTGGCCGTGGTGAGAGAAGACCCTTCTTTCAGAGATGAAAAGGGTAATTTTGACGAAAGACGTTTTCAGGAAACGGTAGCCAGCATGCCCGATGAAGAATGGCTGAAGATTGAGGATAATCTCCGTAAAAACCTGTCTTTGCGGAAACTGCAAAACCTGGTGGGCAGCGAAGCGCAGGTTAAGGTAACGGACCAGGATATGGCTGATTACCGGACGAAATATTCTCTGGCGCCGGATAAAGTCAAGGACGAAGATTTGCGCAAGGTTATTTTAAGCCAGAAAGCAAGCGAGGCTTTTGAAAGCTGGTATCAGCAGGTACGGAAGAAGGCCAAGGTTGAAAGTTATATTTAAATAGCCCAATGGTTGAGACACTTGTTTTTCTGCTGGCCGGCGGGAAAGGGGAACGGCTCTACCCGCTCACCAAGGACCGGGCAAAACCGGCGGTGCCGTTCGGCGGCAACTACCGGATTGTCGACTTCCCTTTAAGTAATTGCATTAATTCCGGCCTGCGGCAGATATTCATGCTCACCCAGTACAAATCGATTTCCCTGGACCGGCATATCCGGTTGGGCTGGAATATCCTGAATCCGGAATTGGGGGAGTACGTCACGGTACTGCCTGCTCAACAGCGTGTCAGCGATGATTGGTATCGCGGGACTGCGGATGCGATTTTTCAAAACACCTATACCCTGGAAAGGGAAAATAGTAAT
Source organism: Candidatus Omnitrophota bacterium (assembly GCA_026387085.1). Taxonomy (GTDB): domain Bacteria; phylum Ratteibacteria; class UBA8468; order MWAK01; family MWAK01; genus JAHJUB01. Next base: position 9,431 of record JAPLMK010000090.1, on the reverse strand, counting down.
TTAGTCTTGATTTTGGCCGGGGACCACACCTACAAGATGGATTACCGGCCGATGATCGATTTTCACAAATCAAGGAATGCTGAAATAACCGTGGCGGTTATGGATGTTCCTATTTCGGAAGCCCATCGTTTCGGCGTTCTGGAAATTGACCGGGACAACCGGATTGTTTCTTTTGAGGAAAAACCAAGCGAGCCCAGGTCGATTCCCGGTCTTTCGAGCCGGGTTTTGATTTCAATGGGAATTTATCTTTTCCGGACCGAAGCTTTGATACGGGAGACGATTGCCGACGCGAAGTTAAAGGACAGTTCCCACGATTTCGGCCGGGATATTCTGCCGCGGTTAATCCGGGAAGGCCAGCCGGTCTGCGTTTTTCCTTTTCAGGATTGGGGGGAAGGAAAAGGCAAGTATTGGCGCGACGTCGGTACGCTGGAGGCCTATTATGAAGCCAACATGGATCTTGTTTCGGTGACGCCGCAACTTGACCTTTACGAATCAACTTGGCCGATTCGGACCTACCAGCCCCCTTTACCTCCGGCTAAGACCGTTTTTCGGGAAGCGGGACGCTGCGGCCAGGTCCTGGATTCTCTCATCGGAGACGGTTCGATCGTGAGCGGCGCGAAGGTTGTCCATTCCATCATCTCTCCCGGCGTCTTCATTCACAGTTACAGCGAGATAGAAGATTCGGTTATTATGGCGGGTGTAGATATTGGCCGCCACGCGAAAATCCGGAGAGCCATTATTGATAAACACGTGAAGGTCCCGGAGGGTTTCCGGATCGGTTATAATACGGAGGAAGACCGCAAGCGTTTTACGGTGACGGATACCGGAATTGTCGTCGTGCCGGAACGCATGGTTATTTAAAAGCAGAAATGGTTGAAAATCTATGAAGCGGAGAATTTTGCCGTTGTTGTTTCTGGTTTTGTCGGTTATTTTCGCGGGCGGGGCCTCGCTTCCTTTGCAATCGGTTATGCTTAATTTTGCGCCCCTGCCGGAAAATCTTTTGCCTCTGGTGGACGAAAAAGTCACCGGAGAACTTACCGATTCTCCGCAAAAATCATTAAAAGGCGAACCGGCGTATGTTTCTCTGCCGCTCTACGGCGCCATTGTTTTCGGGAAAGGTTCCGGTAACAGATTTATATTTAGCCTCAGCGGAAATTCCCTTTATTTTGATTTTGAGCAGGATGGAGATTTGAGCAATAACCAACCATTGTCCAGCCTGCCCGCAATAAAAGGTCTTTTCCGCAAAACGCTGCTTTCTTTTCCGCCGGTTTCAGTGCAGGTGAGTTATCCTGATGATGTTGTGCAGGACTATCGCCTGGCTGTCACCTGCGACCTGGAGAATAAGACTTTCAGTTTTGTTAATCTTGGTTACCGGGTCGGTACAATTGTTTTTTTGCCTCCGGAGAAAAATTTGAAAGCGGCAATTTATGACACCCGCCCCCCGAATGGAAATTTTAATGATTTCGGTAAAGATTTTCTGCTGCTTGACCTGAACCGGGACGGTGAGTTTGATATCGGTTCGGATAGTTCGGAAAAAGTTCGCTTGGCAAAAACGTTGAGTTTGGCCGGAGATATTTATGCGCTGGAGGTTATGGATTCCGGAGAATATTTTGATATCCGCCAACCTTCAGCCGGGAAGCAGCCCGCCGGTATCGTGGCGGTAAGATACATAACCGAGAAGGCCGCAACACAATCAGCCGAATTAGAATCCGGTTTTCTAAACGGCAGTTTTCAGGTTATTTGCTCCCGGGGTCCGGCTAAATTTCGCAAAGGCAATAGTTGCGAAGTGTTTGTGAAGAACGGCGAATTAGCGCTGTATGATTCTTACAACCGTCCGTGGATAGCGAGATTTATCGGTAATCCTTTGACGCCGGCCGCGGTTCTGACCTCTTTTCCGTCTCAGTTTCGCATCGGGTTTCCGTTGGAGCAGAACTTAACAACCGACAAAAAAGAGTATCGTCCGGAGGAAAAGGTGGTGTTTTCAGTGCAACTTGTAGGGCAGGCAAAGGAGATCTACACCTATTTTGCGCTGGGCGATGCGTCGCGGCAAACCCAGCCGCCGCCCAAAGAGCTCAATAAACTTGTTTTTGAGGAGAGCAAGCCGCACCTGACAATTAAGGACCAGGCCGGCCAAGTCGTGACCGAGGGCGATGCGGTATTGAAATCACCGGACGGCTATCAATTTGACTGGCAGGTACCAAAAGAAACCGTCATCCCCGATGCGGGCGCTCTTTATAGCGCAATTTTTTCCTGGGACACCGGTTCGTTCCAGGGGGTGGTTAGCGGCAGCGTTCAATTTTCTATCGTAAAAGGCGCAGCGGCTCAAAAGCCGAAAGGGAAAAAATGAAAAAAATCAGGTTTTTGACCGCCGGTGAGAGTCACGGACCGGCTTTAATGGTTATTCTGGAAGGAGTTCCGGCCGGGCTGGCTCTTACCAAAGAGGAGATTGACCGGGATTTATCCCGGCGGCAACACGGTTTTGGCCGGGGCGGGCGGATGGCGATTGAGCGGGATGAGGTAGAAATTATTTCCGGACTAAGAAAAGGTCTTACCCTCGGTACGCCGGTCGGACTTTTGGTCCGAAACCGGGACTGGGAGAATTGGAAAGAGACGATGGCTGCGGAGCCGGGCGGCCCGGAAGTCAAACCGGTCGTTAACCCCCGGCCCGGACACGCCGACCTTTCCGGGGCGCTCAAATTTGGTTTTCAGGATATCCGCAATGTAATCGAGCGCGCCAGCGCCCGGGAGACCGCGGCCCGGGTGGCTGCAGCCGCGGTAGTGAAAAAATTACTGCTTACTTTCGGAATAGACATTTACAGCCGGGTAGTGCAAATCGGTACGGTCTGCGACCAGTCCGAGTTCCATCCGCCGGAAAGTTGCGAAGTTATTGAAAATTCCCGCTTGCGTTGTCTTTCGGCCGACAAAGAAGCGAAGATGGTTGATTTAATCAGTCAGGCGAGAGAAAAAGGAGATACGCTGGGCGGAGTTTTTGAGGTGAAAGCCACCGGACTGCCGGTTGGATTGGGCAGTTATACGCAGTGGGATCTCCGGCTAGACGGACTTTTAGCCCGGGCGCTGATGAGCATACCCGCCGTAAAAGGTGTTGAAATCGGTGAAGGATTCCGGTTGGCGTCCCTTTTCGGTTCCAAGGCGCATGATGAAATTTTTCACGGTCCGGAAAAAGGTTTTTACCGGAAGACAAACCGGGCCGGCGGCCTGGAAGCCGGCATCACTAACGGCCAGCCGCTGGTTATCCGGGCGGCGATGAAGCCGATTTCCACTCTGGGACAGCCGCTGACAACCGTGGACATAATCAGCCGGAAACCGGCGAAGGCGATCAAAGAACGTTCTGATGTGTGCGCGGTACCGGCCGCCGGAATTGTAGGGGAGGCGATGGTTGCTTTCGTGCTGGCCGATGCTTTTTTGGAAAAGTTCGGCGGAGATAGTATTGAAGAAATTAAAGCACGTCTATGAAAATTGTCCTGACCGGATTTATGGGAGCCGGCAAGAGCGCAACCGGAAAGATTCTGGCCCGGCAATTAAATCTCGAATTTATCGATACCGATTGTATCATTGAAGATAAAGCCGGTCAATCGATTAAGAAAATTTTTCAATTGCGGGGTGAACCGTTTTTCCGTTCCCTGGAGAAGGAAGTGGTTGGAGAGGTTGCCCGGAAAACGGCATGGTTATTTTTTTAATGGTTTCTCCGGGCGAAATCAGAAAACGGGTTACCGGAGATGCGAGCCGTCCGCTTTTGAATACCTCGAAGAAGGCAGGGGAGGAATTCTGTTCCCTTCCAAGCAAGGAGACTATTGAAAACCTCCTGGCGCAGCGTCTGCCTTTTTACCGGAAGGCGGATATTTGCGTGGATACGGACGCTAAAACTCCGCAGACTGTAGCGGAAGAGATTATCAAGTTACTGCCTAAAGATTCGTTATTGCAAATTTCAAAATGCAAAATGAAGAATGCAAAATGAACTACTTTGTGAAAAACAACAATTTTATATTTTGCACTTTACAATTTGAATTTTACAATTAATTATTATGAAAATAATCGGCGTGATACCGGCGCGTTACCAGTCCAGTCGTTTTCCCGGGAAAGTGCTGGCGGTCCTGAAGGGCAGGACTCTGATTGAGCATGTTTATTGTCAGGCGCAAAAAGCCAAAATAATGGACGAGGTTATCGTGGTAACCGACGATGACCGGGTGGTTAAAGCGGTGCAGGACTTTAACGGGGTGGTCCGGAAGTTTACCGGAGATTTCCGTTCCGGTTCGGACCGGGCGGCTTATCTTGCCCGGGAAATTGAAGCCGATATATTTATAAATATCCAGGCGGATGAGCCGTTTATTGCGCCGGAAGTTATTGTTGCCGTAGCCGAACCTTTTCAAATACCGGGTGTCCTGATGACGACTGCGGCCGCGCCCTTGTTAAGCGAAGCAGAGTGGGTTGATACCAACGCGGTCAAGGTGGTGGTAGACCGGTTTGGCGATGCGCTTTATTTCACCCGGGCCTCAATTCCATACGCACGCGATAATCAGGGAAGGTTGCCGAAGGCCGGCGCCTATAAGCATCTGGGCGTTTACGGTTTCCGGAAGGATTTTCTGTTGAAATTTGCCGCCTGGCCAACCGGAGCCCTGGAAGAGATCGAGCAATTGGAACAGTTGCGCGCGCAGGAAAACGGTGCTAAAATCCGGGTGGTCATTACCCCTTTTGACAGCCAGTGCGTGGATACGCCGGAGGATTTGGAACGGCTGAATAAAAGCTTTTAGAACGCAGATTACTGAAGGTATAGATTTAAAAATTTAAGCAATGCTAAGATTACCACGGAAACACAGAAAACTACGGAAACACTGAAGAAAGATTTAATGCATTTTAGTTTTTTCTGTTCTAAATTGCTTTATTCCGTGTTTCCCTTCTTCCGTGCTTCCGTGGTATTTTTTTAGCATTTGCGTATATTTGCGTCCAATTTAAATTTTATTAATGGATTTATTAACTTGGGATTTGTGGATATTAATCTGGTTGTTTTCCTCTCTTCCTTCCCGTTCTGGTCTGTAGAACTGGTCAAACTATTTCACCGCAGGAAGAAGTAGTGTTACCGCCGTTGATGCAGGTGTGCCATTTTGAGCCGTTCTCGTGAAGAATTCTGTGTGGTCGAGGTTTTAGCAACCTTAGTTTTTTTGCAATCCCTGGATAAGGTTGATTTTGGAACGCGGAAAGAAGTACAATTTGCAGGAAAGAAACAGGATTAAATAAATAATGTGGACCGATATCAAACCGCACAACTTGACATCAAGCGCTTATATCTTCTGAAGACATAAACCTTACAAAAAAACAGGAGCTCCAAAAAGACAGGGCCTTGCCACTCTTATGGCCCAAAAACCCACATGGCTGAAGAAAGAAAAGAAAAATGGCTTAGTATTCTGGCGCTTTCCACGGTAATCCTGGCGGTCTGCGCAACACTTTCCACTTTTAAGGGAGGGTCATTCTCAACCCGTTCTGTTATGGCCCAGTCGCAAGCATCAAACCAATGGTCCTATTATCAATCCAAGAGCATTAAGAGTTACCAGCATGAATTGCAGAAGGAAAATTTGGAGTTGGAGCTGAAAACAATTGGTCCGGGAGCATCCAAATCCCTGTTGGAGGAATATCAAAAAAAAATTGCCGAATATACTGATACCATTAAACGGTACGATTCGGAGATGGCGGATATTCAAAAAGATGCCAAACGGCTGGAGTCCCTGCGCAACGATGCCCAAAAGCATTCACAGATATTCGGAATGGCAATTGTATTTTTGCAGATTGCGATACTGCTTTCGTCAATTGCGGCCTTAACGAAGAGAAAATCGGTCTGGTATGTCGGTCTGGCTTCCGGCCTTATGGGCCTGATCTATTTCTTTAACGGGTTTTTCCTGTTTATTTCTTAGCACGATAGTGTTTTACTGATTATGACAGCATTTTTAGCTTCACTTTTTTTTGTAGTTTTGGCGGAGATGGGGGATAAGACTCAGCTCTTGGCTATGGCATTTGCCGCCCGATATAGAGCGACGCAGGTTCTGTGGGCTGTTTTTCTTGCTACGGCGGTTAATCATGCGCTTGCAGTTGTGGTAGGAAGATTATTAACAAAAGTTGTTCCGTTTGATACCATCACGCTTGTTGCCGCCGCCTCATTTATTATTTTTGGTTTATGGACATTACGAGGAGATACGCTTGCGAATGGCGTTAAGAGAGAATCAAAGTTTGGACCGGTGGCGACCGTCGCCATTGCATTTTTTTTGGCTGAAATGGGGGACAAGACTCAGCTTGCTACGATTAGTTTAGCAATTGAATATCGCAACACGCTGGGTGTCTTGCTAGGGACGACTACAGGTATGGTGATTGCTGATGCCGTGGGAATTATGGTAGGTATTGTCATGAAAAAACACATCCCCGAGAATGTCGTGAAGTGGATCTCCGCGGTTGTTTTCATGTTGTTTGGTTTTACGGGTATTTTTAAAATCATCTCATCAAAACTGAGCCTTTTTCCGGTTTTATCAATAATGAGCGGGGTTGTTTTAGGTGCTTTTGTTAGTACTTATCTTTTGGTAAGAAAAAAAGATAAAAGCAAGGTGCGGGCTGGAAGATTCAGAAAATAATTATCATTTAGCTTATCTTGCAGTTTTTGCGCTCGCATTGTTAGAAATGAACTTATAACGGGGTACATCTGTTTGCCAGAGTTCGGTCTAGGTTTCGTCGAGGTGAGCACAGTCTCTGACGACGACCAAATTAATTTCTTCAATGGATTTGTTAATAATCTTTTTGATTGCAATCGGGCTTTCGCTGGATGCGTTTGCGGTTTCAATTGCCGCCGGCGCCGTCATGAAAAATTTTATCTCCGGAGTTGACCATTGGATTGCTTTTGGACTTTTGTTCCTGATTGGGTGTAAAATGATTTATGAATCTTTCAAAATAAATGAGGCTGAAAAGAAAGGACCGGGTGTAAATACGATGGTTTTGCTGGGATTGGCGCTCGCCACCAGTATTGATGCTCTGGCGGTGGGTTTAAGCCTTTCTTTTTTGAATGTTGCAATCGCCCTGCCGGCTATTATTATCGGCATGGTAACTTTCCTCTTTTCATTTTTCGGGGTTTTTATCGGGCATAAATTCGGTCGTTTGTTTGCCGGAAAAATTGAGATTGCCGGAGGTATCGTTATAATCGGCATCGGTCTAAAAATACTTTTCGTAAATTAGGCGGAGAAAAATGGTTAAATATATTTTTGTAACCGGCGGGGTGCTTTCTTCTTTGGGTAAAGGCGTGGCTTCTGCTTCCGTCGGCACGTTGCTTGAGGCGCGCGGTTATCGGATTACGCTGCAGAAATTTGACCCCTATCTTAACGTTGACCCGGGCACGCTTACCCCCTATCAGCATGGAGAGGTATTTGTGACCAAGGACGGGGCCGAGACAGACCTTGATTTGGGGCACTACGAACGTTTTACCACCCTGACTTTGGGCAAGATTAATAATACGACCGCCGGCCAGGTGTACCATGATATTATCGAAAAAGAGCGCCGGGGCGATTTCTTGGGACGGACCATCCAGGTGGTGCCGCATATTACCGATGAAATTAAGCGCCGGATAAAAAGAGCGCGCCAGGGCAAGGTTGAAATTGTGATAACGGAGATCGGCGGAACCGTCGGTGATATTGAAAGCCTGCCTTTTCTGGAAGCGATTCGGCAGTTTCGGCAGGACGTCAACCCGGAAGATACCTGTTGCATTCATCTTACCTATGTGCCGTATATTCGCGCAGCCGCGGAACTGAAGACCAAACCAACCCAGCATTCCGTGGAGCGTTTGCGTGAAATTGGTATCCAGCCGGATATAATTATCTGCCGGACGGAAAGACCGATTTCGGCGGAAGCCCGCGCGAAGATTAGTTTATACTGCAACGTTCCTTCGGAAGCGGTGGTGGAAGCGCTCGATACCAGTTGTATTTACCGTATCCCGCTTGTTTTCCACCAGGAACGTTTGGATACGGTCATTTTAAAGCGGCTCCGCCTGAGGCCGAGGCCCTCCCGGCTGGCAAAGTGGGAAAAGGTAGTTAATATTATGCAGCAACCGAAGGACGAGGTAGAAATCGCGATGGTGGGAAAGTACGTGCGGCTTCAGGATTCTTATAAATCTTTAGATGAAGCCCTGCATCACGCCGGCCTCCCCAACCGGGTTTGCGTCAAAATCCGGAAGGTGGATTCGGAGGTGCTGGAGAAGGAAGAGGACCTGGCAAAACACCTGAACGGAGTTTCCGGAATTCTGGTGCCCGGCGGTTTTGGCGTGCGCGGAGTGGAAGGAATGATTTCCGCTATCCGGTATGCCCGGGAAAACCGGATTCCCTGTTTCGGAATCTGCCTGGGGCTTCAGATTGCCGTTGTGGAGTTTGCCCGGAACGTTTGCGGTTGGAAAGACGCGCACAGCACGGAATTTAATCCGCAGACCGCGCACCCGGTTATCGCTATCCTGTCTTCCCAAAAAGATGTAAAAAATCTGGGCGGGACGATGCGGTTGGGCGGTTATCCCTGTGTTCTCACTGCGAAAAGTATCAGCCGTCGTGCCTATGGCAAGAACCGAATTAACGAAAGACACCGGCATCGGTTTGAAGTTAATCCGGATTTTTTATCGGAAATCAGGAGAAAGGGTCTGCTGACTACCGGACTTTGGCCGGACCGTCGGCTGGTGGAAATAGTGGAGTTGAAAGACCCTCCGTTTTTCGCCGCCACCCAGTTTCACCCGGAGTTTCAATCCACACCGGCACTTCGGCGTGCAGGCACGGCCTTAGAGCGGGTCTCTTTATCCAGAGCATTGGATAGAACCCGTGCAATGAAAACAACTGTCCCGGAGGTTTTTGTGGTTAAAATGGGTGTAATCGGAGCCGGTTTTATGGGCGCAATGCACAGCCAGTGCTATAGTTTGGTGCCCGGCGCAAAATTAGTTGGAATTGCTGACATCAGGCACGATAAAGCAGTGGAACTGGCAGAGAAGTTTCACGCGAAGTCATACGATAATGCGGAAGAACTTTTAACTAATCCGGAAATAGATGCGATCGATATTTGCCTGCCGACCTATCTTCATCCGGAGTGGGTGATTAGAGCCGCCGGAGCCGGGAAGAGCGTCATTTGCGAAAAACCGATTGCTTTGAAGGTTGAAGACGCGGACCGGATGGTTGAAGCCGCCGATAAACACAAAGTTATTTTTATGGTGGCGCAGGTGATTCGTTTCTGGCCGGAATATATGCGGTTAAAAGAAATCTATGACCGGAAGGAATTGGGCGTTTTGTTTTCACTCCATTTTTCCCGGCTTTCACCTACGCCGACCTGGGCCTGGGAGAACTGGCTGGGTGACGCGCAGAAAAGCGGGAGCGCGCTGGTGGACCTGCACGTTCATGACACCGATTACCTGCTTT